>CAYJTM010000259.1:0-1500 GCA_964373055.1 uncultured Planctomycetia bacterium | reverse complement strand
TCAAGGAGATTGCTTCGCCCCGCTGCGGCGGGGCTCGCAATGACGTAGAGTGAAACGCAGCATCTGGAACTGGCTCTTCTTGATCTCCAGCTTCGGGCTGGGCGCCATGGCCGGCGTGCTGCTGGTCCAGGAGATCCTGCCGGAATGGTCCGGCGTCCAGCGGCAGTACAACCGGAAACTCGCCGAGGTGACCGGTGACCGCTCCAAGGCCTGGGCTTTCCCGAAGATCCGGCAGATCCACCTGCCGCAGATGAACCGGACCGACCGCTGCATCACCTGCCACGCCGGCATCGACAATCCCAAAATGGCCGGCCAGCCGCAGCCCTTCGCCAGCCACCCGGACTTAGGTGTCCCCGGTTTCCTGGAAAAGCACCCGTTCAATGAGATCGGCTGCACCGTCTGCCACCACGGCCAGGGCCACGCCGTGGAGAAAAGGCAAGCGCACGGGCCGGTGAAACACTGGCCCCAGCCGATGCTGTCGAAAGAGCTGACTGTCGGCGCCTGCGCCACCTGCCATCAAAACATCAGCAGTTTGAAGGGGGCCGAGCGTCTGCAGAAGGCCTGGGTCCTGTTCGAGGAGAAGGGCTGCATCGGCTGCCACAACCTGCACAGCAAGGGGATGCTGATCGGGCCGGAGCTGGCCGAGACCTACTCGAAATCGCCCGACCAGTTCGATTTCAAGTACATCAAGGGGGGAGGGGAAGAGACGGTCTCCCATTGGATCGCCGAGCATTTCAGGGACCCGCAGAAGGTGGTGCCCGGCTACCCGAAGCTCGGGGTGCCGGAGACGCCGATGCCCGACTACGGGCTGACTGAGGAAGAGGTCCAGCTGCTCACGGCGCTGACCATCAGCTTCGCGATGGAGGAGGAGGACGAGCAGCACCCCATCCCAGCCCGTTTCCACGTGCCGGCTGGTCCGGCCGAGCGGCTTCGGCTAGAGGAAGCCTCACCACGCGCTTCAGCGCAGCCGGAGCCGGTGTACGCTTCAAAGGCCGAGCAGGGGGCCGCCCTCTTCCAGAAGGTGGGTTGCGTCGGCTGCCATGGACCGCAGGGCCGCGGCGGTATCGTCAACCGGAACATGGACATGGGGGAGGAAGTGCCGCCGCTCACCCACGTCTCCGGCGGCTACTCCAAGGAAGAGCTCAAAGAGATCATCCGGGACGGCCGCTACCCGGCCCGGGCGCAGAAAGAGGGGTTGGCCCCGCCGCTCTGGATGCCTTCTTGGAAAGAAAAACTGACCTCAGAAGAGCTCGACGCGGTCGTCGAGTATCTTTACAGCCTCAACCCGGGAAACCCCGACATTTCTTAACGCGCGCGCCTGGAAGCAGCGTACCGAGCAAGCCAACGTTCGTCCCACTCCTCCTCCAGCCGCTTGGCCCATCGTTCCACTTCCTTCTCGTCGCAAGGAACCAAGAGAAAATCGCCATCTTCCGGGAGTTTCTCCCGCGAGGCATGTAAAGTTCTTACCCGAAAGCCTCGGCGAAAGAGCCGGCCGGTTAG
>CAYJTM010000258.1:0-1502 GCA_964373055.1 uncultured Planctomycetia bacterium | reverse complement strand
ACCTCGGCCCGCGCCTCCTGGATGATCTTCTCCTTCTCCTTCGGCACCTGCAGGTCGTCCACGCAGATCGACAAACCGCCCCGCGTCGCCATTTCGAACCCGAGCCGCTTCAGGTCATCCAGCAGCTGCACGGTCCGGGTGTGGCCGCACTGCTTGTAGGCCCGGACCACCAGGTCGCTCAGCGTGCTCTTGTTCATCACCTCGTTGACGAACTCCATCTCCGGCGGCAGGGTCTCGTTGAACTGGATCCGGCCCGGCGTAGTCTCGATGGGCTTTCCCTTTTCCCCCGCGGCGGCGGGCAGGCGCAGCTTGACCTTCGCGTGCAGGCCGACCTCATTCTCCTCCAGGGCCAGCAGCGCCTCATCGCGCGTCGCGAAGGACAGGCCGGCCCCCTTGGAGTCCGGCCGCTCCCGCGTGAGGTAATGGCAGCCGAGCACGATGTCCTGCGTGGGGCTCAAGATCGGCTGGCCGTTCGCCGGCGAGAAGACGTTGTTGGTCGAGAGCATCAGCAGCCGGGCTTCCATCTGCGCCTCAATGGAGAGGGGCACGTGAACAGCCATCTGGTCGCCGTCGAAGTCGGCGTTGAACGCCGTGCAGACCAGCGGGTGTATCTTGATCGCCTTGCCCTCGATCAGCATCGGCTCGAACGCCTGGATGCCGAGCCGGTGCAGCGTGGGGGCGCGGTTGAGCATCACCGGGTGGTCCCGGATCACGTCCTCGAGGATGTCCCACACCTCAAGCCGCGCCCGCTCCACCATCCGCTTGGCCGATTTGATCGTGTGCACGAAACCCCGTTCCCGCAATTTCTTGATGATGAACGGCTCGAACAGCTCGAGCGCCATCTTCTTCGGCAGGCCGCACTGGTTGAGCTTCAGCTCCGGCCCGATCACGATGACCGACCGGCCCGAGTAGTCCACCCTTTTCCCAAGCAGGTTCTGGCGGAACCGCCCCTGCTTGCCCTTGAGCATGTCGGCCAGCGACTTGAGCGGCCGGTTGCCGGGCCCGAGCACCGGGCGGCCGTGCCGCCCGTTATCGAACAGCGCGTCCACCGCCTCCTGCAGCATCCGCTTCTCGTTGCGCACGATCACGTCCGGCGCCTTCAGCTCCATCAGCTTCTTCAAGCGGTTGTTGCGGTTGATCACGCGGCGGTAAAGGTCGTTCAGGTCGCTGGTCGCGAAGCGGCCGCCATCGAGCGGCACCAGCGGGCGCAGGTCCGGCGGGATCACCGGGATCACCGAGAGGATCATCCACTCGATCTTGTTGCCCGACTTGCGGAAGCTGTCCGCGATCCGCAGCGTCTTGATCAGCTTCTTCTGGAGCTGCTCCCCCTTGGCCGTCTTCAAGTCCCTTTTCAGCTTCTCGACCATCTTGTCCAGGTCCAGCTCCTTCAAGAGCTTGCGGACCGCCTCGGCCCCCATCTCCGCCTCGAAGCCGTGGCCGTACTTCTTGACGGCCTCCTGGTAGCGCTCCTCCGACAAAAGCTCTTTCTTCTTGAGCGGCGT
>CAYJTM010000257.1:0-1515 GCA_964373055.1 uncultured Planctomycetia bacterium | reverse complement strand
CCAGAACCCGAACGCCAAGGGTTCCTGCGGCTGCGGGCACTCCTTCACCGTCTGACGCGAAGCGTCATCTCGAGCCACGAAGTGGCGAGAGATCTCGTTTTAAAGACAAGATTTCTCGGCCTACGGCCTCGAAATGACAGGATTGGATAATCCGATGCTAGACGTCAATAAAATACGAGCCGATTTCCCCGTTCTTCAGCGGAAGGTCCATGGGAAGCCCCTGGTCTACCTGGACAGCGCGGCCACTTCCCAGAAGCCGAAGGCCGTCCTGGAGGCGCTGACCCGCTACTACAGCGAGAGCAACGCCAACATCCACCGGGGGATCCACGCGCTGAGCGAGGAGGCAACCGCCCTCTACGAAGGAGCGCGTGAAAAAGTCTGCCGTTTCATCGGCGCCCCGAAACCGGCCACCATCCTCTTCACCCGGAACACGACCGAGGCGGTCAACCTGGTGGCCCAGGCCTGGGGCCGGCGGCACGTGAACGCCGGGGAGGAGATCCTGTTGACAGAGATGGAGCACCACTCCAACCTGGTCCCCTGGCAGATGCTGGCGCAGGAAAGACAAGCCTCCCTCAAGTTCATCCCGGTGACGCCGGACGGGCGGCTCGACCTCTCTTCCCTGCCACAGCTGATGGGCCCCCGTACCCGGCTGGTCTCCCTGACGCTTTGCTCCAACGTGCTGGGCACGATCAACCCGGTCAAGGAGGTGCAGCAGGCGGCCCACGCGCGCGGCATCCCGGTCTTCGTGGACGGCGCGCAGGGGGTGCCGCACCTGCCGGTCCACGTGATGGACCTGAACTGCGATTTCATGGCCTTCTCCGCCCACAAGATGCTGGGGCCGACCGGCGTGGGGGTGCTCTACGCCAAGGAGGCGCTGCTGGAGGAGATGGACCCCTTCCTGGGCGGCGGCGACATGATCCGGGACGTCTGGCTGGACCATTCCACCTGGAACGACCTGCCCTGGAAGTTCGAGGCCGGAACGCCGAACATCGGCGGCGTGGTGGCCTTCCGAGCCGCGATCGAGTACCTGGAGCGGATCGGCATGGAGGAGGTGCGGCGGCACGAGCAGGAGCTCACCGCCTACGCGCTGAAAAAGCTGCGGGAGATCGATGGGCTTTCGGTGCATGGCCCGCTGGACCCGGCGGCGCGCGGCGGCGTGGTCTCGTTTGAGGTCAAAGGGCTCCATCCGCACGACCTCGGCCAGCTGCTGGACGCCGAGGGGATCGCGATCCGGGCCGGGCATCACTGCTGCAAGCCGCTGCTCCGGAAGATGGGGCTGATGGCGACCGCCCGGGCCAGCTTCTACGTCTACAACACGGCTCAGGAAGTGGATCTGCTGGCGCGGGCCATCCTGAAAGCAAAGGAGGTTTTTTCCGTTGTCGCTCACCGATGACCTGTACCGGGACATCATCCTGGAACATTTCCGCAACCCCCGCAACCAGGGGAGGATAGAGCAGCCGACCTTCATCTCGCACGGTACCAACCCCTTCTGCGGGGACGAGCTGGAGCTGACCG
>CAYJTM010000256.1:0-1521 GCA_964373055.1 uncultured Planctomycetia bacterium | reverse complement strand
ACCGCCGGATGCTGAAGGTGATCTTCTTGAATTACAACGGCGGGCCGGTGGGCCTCGAGGCGCTGGCCGCGACGTTGAATGAAGAGGTGGACACGCTGGAGGACGTGGTCGAGCCCTACTTGCTCAAGGCCGGGTTGCTGCGGCGCACGCCGCGGGGACGGGAGGCAACGGCGGCCGCCAAGGAACACCTGGGATACCAGCCCAAGAGCTTGTTCTGACGATGGGTGTAGGGTGAAGGGTGTAGGGTGAAGGGTGAAGGGTGTAGGGTGTAGGGTAAGCCTGTGGCTGATTAGTCTCGGGGTTTTGTTTTTCCCTTCACCCTTCACCCTCGACCCTACACCGCTTTTCGCGGCTGAAGAACCCACTGTCCGGGTGGCGATCCTTCAAGAGGCCGAGAGCGTCCGCCTCACGGTCCCTTCCGCTTGCCGGCTGATTGATCTGAAACTCGGGAAGTCCCTGGCCTCCTGGCCGGATTTGAAGTGGCAGGAGGTCCGGGCGGGCAACCCCGGGTTGCGGATCGGGAACATAGAGGTGCCTTCGGGCGCGGCGATCCTGGAGCCGGCTGCCGGAACGGTCTTCCGCGTGAATGGGCTGCCCTACCGGGGGGCGCTCATCTTGCGCCGCACCGGCAAGGGGCGCCTCACGGTCATCAATCGGCTGCCGCTGGAGGAGTACCTGGTGGGGGCCTTGACCAGCGAGGTGAGCGCCGGCTGGCCGCTGGAATCGCTCAAAGCGCACGTGGTGGTCTCCCGCACCATGACGGCCCACCGGATCTGGATCCGGAAAGGTCAGGAGTTTGACATGACGGCCGACACCTCCACGCACCTCTATCACGGTGTCGCGGCCGAGAGAGGCCGGACCCGTCAGGCGGTGGAGGAGACGCGCGGACAGGTGCTGGCCTACGATGGAGAGCTTTTCTCGGCCTCCTTCCACGCCAACTGCGGCGGGCACACGGAGGATGCCGCGGAGATTTGGAACACCAAACGCCAGATCCCGCCGTTGGAAGGGGTGGAGGATCCCTATTGCCGCAACTTGAAGCATTACCGGTGGAAGGCCGCGATCCCTGATGGAGAATTCCTCGCACGCCTAGGCGGAGAAGCGGCGAACATCGGCGCCTTGCAGGAAGTGGCGGTGACGGAGCTCAACCGCTCCGGCCGCGCGCGGGCGATCCGGGTCCGCGGCGACCAGCGCGGCATGACGCTGACCGGCCGGCAGCTGCGGGAAAAGCTGGGGGCCAACCGGCTCCGGAGCCTCAAGTTCACCGTATCCATCCAGCCGGGCAAGGTTCTTTTTGAGGGCTTTGGTTGGGGACACGGCGTGGGCCTCTGCCAATGGGGGGCCTTCAGCATGTCCCATCAAGGCAAGGGGATGGATGAGATCCTGGCTTTCTATTTCCCCGGCGCCGAAAAGCGGCGTCTGCAAGGGCTCCCAGGATTTGGTTAGCTCCCGCTTGCTATAATTGTTTCGTGGTGCGCCGTGAAAGCTGCATGTCTCTAGCGGGTGAAAGTCCCGTCCGGGTAA
>CAYJTM010000255.1:0-1529 GCA_964373055.1 uncultured Planctomycetia bacterium | reverse complement strand
AGGAGGGCAAGGAGATGGCCGTGATCCGGGAGGTTCTCCCCGGCTCCCTCGCCGAGCGGGCCGGTCTGTATGCCGGGGACGGGCTGATCGCCGCCTGGAACCTCTCGCTCGTCTTCCTTCCCGCGGGCGCCGTGGCCAGGGAGCTGATCGGCCCACCGGGCAGCAGGATCAAGCTGACGATTCAGCGGGCCGTGAGGATTCCGGCCGGAAGCCGTTTGGAAATGAAATTGAGCATGGAGCGGCTGGGACTGACGGCGGCCGGCGAGGCGTCCCCGCTGCTTCCGGGTGACCGGATCGTTTCCATCAGCGGGAAACCCACCCGCTACATGCCTCTGGGGGATGCCCGCGGGATGATCCAATCGGCCAAAGAAGGGGTTGAGCTTTTGATCCACCGGGATCTCAAGGTGGCACGGGAATGACGGAGGACTAATCCATGTCTGAAAAATTCAAGCGAACGCATTTCGTCAATGACTTATCCCTGCAGATACGCTACATCCTGCTGACGTTCCTCGTGATGGCGCTGTTTTTTGCCGTCTCGATCTGGATCATCTACGTGAGCGGATGGTCGCAGTTGGTGGAGCGGCTTTCCCAGATTTACCCGCAGGGCCGGCTGATGGAGATCCTGCGGCTCATCTACCTGCGGCTGGCGGTTGGCTTCTTGATCCTGATGCCGATCGCGCTGGGGCTCACGCTCTACCTTTCCCACACGGTCGCCGGCCCGCTGGTGCGGATCAAGCGGTACCTGCGGCTCATGGCCAAGGGGGAGTTCGACCTGGCGCCCATCGTCTTGAGGCGCTTCGACGAGCTCAAGGACGTCGCCGGCCTCATCAACGAGATCACCTCCAAGCTGGGGCCCCGGTTCCAGGAGCGGCGCAAGCTGATCGCGTCGCTGCAGTCCACGGCGCAGGCGCTGCGCAACGACCTCCAGCGGCTGCCCTCCGCGGGCCAGGAGATCCACCGAAAGGCGAATTACCTCACCGATACGCTGAGAATCCTCGAGTGAGGTGTAGGGTGAAGGGTGTAGGGTGTAGGGTAAAAGCATTCCTTTGGGTGCTTTTCTTTTTTACACCTTACACCTTACACCCTACACCTGCCTTCGCCGAAACGACCGAGGCTCTCGACACCGACAAGGACGGCAAGCCGGACGAATGGCGGTACTCGGAGGACGGGGTTTTGGTCCGCGTCGAGCGGGACCGGGACCATGACGGAACGCCGGAGATCAAGATCTGGATGAAGAACGGCAAGCCGGAGCGGTCCGAGGTGGATAGGAACGGCGACGGCACGCCGGACCTGGTCCGGTTCCTTCAGGAGGGCAAGCCGCTCAAGGAGCAGGCGGACCTGAACTTCGACGGCAAGCTGGACGCCTGGAGCTACTATAAGGAAGGGGTGAAGGACTTCATGATCATGGACAAGAACTACGACGGCCGGCCGGACGCCTGGTTCTACTACGGGCAGGGGGGCCTGAAGCTGGTTGGCGGCAAGGTGGACGAGGATTTCGACGGCAAGCCGGACCGGACCTTCGGCGCGTT
>CAYJTM010000254.1:0-1529 GCA_964373055.1 uncultured Planctomycetia bacterium | reverse complement strand
CGGCGAACTCGCCACGGTACGGTCCGCCCGGGTGCGCCCCTACCGCGGAGAGATGCTGACCATCCGTCCTCTGTCGAATGGGAACGCCTTCCGGCTGACGCCCGAACACCCCGTGCTGGCGGTGCCGCGTGAAGAGGTCCGCGCTCCTCGAAAAACCCGGAAACAGTGGATCGGGGAGGTGAACACCGGAAAACTGCTCGCGGTTGAACCGCGCTTCATTCCGGCGGGTCAACTGTCCCGCGGCGATTTCTTGGTCTTCCCGATTCCGCAGGCAGTGCGGGACGATTCACGGCTCACGGTTTCCCTGCTCCGTCTCCTGGGTTACTACCTGGCGGAAGGATCCACTTTTGTCCACCGCACCCTGCGGCAGCCGGTGGTTGTCTTTTCGTTCGGTTCCGGAGATTCGGACCGGCCGCATGTGGAGGAGGTTAAGCGCCTGATCCAGGAAATCACCGGTAAGCGGGCTATCGAGGTCGCCAATCGAAAAAATCACGGCACCTCAGTGCTTGTCTATTCGCAGCCGCTCAGGGAGCTGTGCCTCGAACATTGCGGCAAGGGGGCCAGTACGAAGGAGCTCAGCAAGACGGTCATGGAGCTGCCCATCAAGAAGCAGGCCCACCTGCTGGAAACCTATTTACTAGGCGATGGAAGCCGGTACAAGCGGAAACACACGATGGTCCGGGCTTGCACAGTTTCCCGGACCCTCGCGCGCCAGCTTCAGGAGCTGTTTGCCAGGCAGGGGCATTACGCCACGATCTCTCTGCGGAAGGGCGGCCCCGATATTATCCTGGGACGGCAGATCGTACGAAAGGACCAGTACATCCTCCACTACACGGACGGCAAGGGGATGGGGGAGGTCCGGCGCAGTGGGAACATGTTCCTGGTGCCGATCAAAGGGATCGAGCGGGAGCCGTTCGAGGGGCCGGTGTTCAACATTGAGATGGACAGCGCCCCGAACGCGTACCTGGCGTCCGGCTTCGCGGTCCACAACTGTACCGCGCCCGTCTATTCTTCCGACTCGCTGCACTCGGCGGTGGTGGAGCTGATCGCGATGCCCCACGCGCACATCCGCTACACGACGATCCAGAACTGGTCGAAGAACGTCTACAACCTGGTGACCAAGCGGGCCATCGCCCACGAGAACGCGACCGTGGAATGGCTGGACGGCAACTTGGGCTCGAAGCTCACGATGAAATACCCGGGCGTGATCCTGGCCGGCCGCAAAGCGCGCGGCGAGGTGGTTTCGGTGGCCTTCTCCGGCAAGGGGCAGCACCAGGACGCCGGGGCGAAGATGATCCACCTCGCGCCGGAGACCAGCTCCACGATCCTCTCCAAGTCCATCTCCAAGGACGGCGGGCGGACCAGCTACCGGGGGCTGGTGCAGGTGCACCCGGAGGCGGAGAACGTGAAGTCCTCGGTCCGCTGCGACGCGCTGCTGATGGACGAGATCTCCCGTTCGGACACCTACCCGACCATGGAGATCGACGCCAAGAAGGTGCGGATCGAGCACGAGGCCACCGTGAGCAAGG
>CAYJTM010000253.1:0-1529 GCA_964373055.1 uncultured Planctomycetia bacterium | reverse complement strand
CGGAGATCTGCCCCCGCCGATGCTTGGCCCTGGCCGATTTCAACTCTTCGGATTTCGGAAAGCTCCCCACCGTGGTCGTCAACAACATATCGAGTCCACCCTCACTTTTAACTTTTCACTTTTAACTTTTCACTTTCTAAAGCCCCAGTCCCCGGACCAATGCCTCCCCGTCGGCGCACCGTTGGCCGAGGATGAAAGGCGTGTCCCGTACCGTGTAGCGGCTGGCCTCCGACTCCCGGAGGCGCTGCACCAAGTCCTCAAAAGCGGCCGGCTGATCGGTCTCGAACGCCAGCACAAAGTCCTGGTCGCCCAGGCCGAACGAATAGGTCGTGTTGAGCCGGACCATCGGGTACATCGCGCCGGTGTCCATGTGCCCGCGCATCATCCTGCGCCGCTCCTCGAACGGCAGCAGGTACCACTCCCGCGATTTGACGAACGGGTAGAGGAACAGATACTTCCTGGGCGCCTCGCCCGCCTCGAATGCCGGGATGTGGCCCGGGTTGTACTGCGACGGCCGCGTCATCGCGAGAAAATTGTAGTTAGGGTTAAGGTAATGCCCGAACCGGGTCCTCATCAGGTCCGCCGCGAATTCCTGGTGCGGGGCCAAATCCTTGGCGATCGTCCAGAAGAAGAGGTCGGTGTCATGCCGCAGCCCGATCGCGAGGTAGCAACGGCACTGCAGGTCGGCCCGCGGCTTGGCCAGCGCCCTCAGGAACTGGCCGATCCCTTCACTTTGCTGCTCGGCCGGCAGGCGGCGGAAGGCCGGGTCCAGCGCGAAGCAGGGGAAATCCACAAAGGTCGGATTCTCCGGGATCGCCGGAGGGGTCAGACCCTCCGGTGCCTGACCCCGCAGGGTCTGACCCTGTGGTGCCTGACCTTGGGCTTGGCCGCTCATAATCCGATCTTCATTTTATCCAGCTCATCTTGGGCGATGGACTCCTTCAGCGTGACCGTGTCCCCCTGCAGCGGGGCATCTCCGCGCGGAACCCCGATCTTCACCAATACCTTGGCCTCCGCCGGGCGTTTATCCGGCTTCGTGTAGCGGAAGATCATCTTGAGGGCCAGCAGGTTCATGTCGTCATCCGGCGGTCCCAGCAGCAGCACCGACGGTGCCGGGAACTGGTCCGGCTGGAACAGCACCCGCCCGGGGGCCAGGTACTCCCCCAGCGTGGCGTTCTCCTGCTCGTTCCTGCCCACAATCAGCTTGGTCGAGGGGCTCGCCCGGAAATGCCGGCCGAACCGCAGCAGCTCCATGTCCTCCAGGTCGATCTTGTCCTGGTGGTCGAACAGGTCCTTCACCCGGACGCCGAACTCCTGGTCGGTCAGCAGGCAGCCGCCGGCCGGGTTCGGGTAATCCAGGAGCCCGAACCGTATCGCCAGCGCCATCTGCTCCTTGCGAGAGCGGCCGGTGATACCGTACAGTTTCTCCCGGTCCACGACGCCCGCCTGCTCCGGCAGGGAGGGCTCGAGGGCTTTGGCCGACAGCGGCCGCACCACCAGCCCCTTCAGGCCTGCCCGGTCCTCGATGA
>CAYJTM010000252.1:0-1532 GCA_964373055.1 uncultured Planctomycetia bacterium | reverse complement strand
ATATCCTGAGAGAGGCTCTGCGGCGGGGCGACCCGATCGGCCGGCAGGCGCACCAATATATGGAAAGCGGCGCCCTCGTGCCGGACGAGGTGATCACCGAGATCATCCTTCAGAGACTCGAGACCTTGGGGCACGAGCAGTCGTTCGTGCTGGACGGTTTCCCCCGCACCGGGGGCCAAGCGCGGTCGCTGGACGTCTGGCTGGACCGGTGCGGGCACAAGCCGATCGACCGGGTGGTGGATTTCGACATCTCGGAAGAGAAGATCATCCACCGGCTGGCCGGGCGCCGGATCTGCGGCGGGTGCGGGGCCAGCTATCACACGGAGAACCTGCCGCCGCGCCGGGAAGGGTTCTGCAACCGGTGCGGCGGAGAGCTGCGGATGCGGGAGGACGACCGGCCCGAGACGATCCGAAAGCGATTGGCGGTTTATCACCGGCAGACGGAGCCGCTATTGAGCTTCTACCGAGAACAAGGAAAACTGCGGGTGGTCCCGGGCGACCTGGAGATTGAAGCGCAGTATGAAGCGTTGCTGCAGCTTCTGAAAGCGGAGTTGCTGGCATGACCCCCTCAGCCGGAGCAGGCATCATCGAGATTAAGACGCCAGGCCAGATTCAGATCATGAGACAGGCCGGGCGGGTGGTTCAAGAGCTGCTGGAGCTGCTTAAGGCTTCCGTGAAGCCGGGCGTGACGACGCTGGAGCTCGACGAGCTGGCCCGCGTGACGCTGAACCGGCTGGGCGCGCAGTCGGCGTTCAAGGGTTACCGGGGTTACCCGGCGCACATCTGCACGTCGGTGAACGACGAGGTGGTGCACGGGATCCCCTCGCACCGGCGGCTCAAGGCCGGGGACATCATCGGCGTGGATGCGGGATCGATCGTGGACGGCTATTACTCCGACGCGGCGGTCACACTGGGGGTGGGCGAGATCACGCCCGAGGCGCAGGACCTGCTGAACGTGACCGAGGCCGCGCTGATGCGGGGGATCGACCAGGCGCGGGATGGGAACCGGCTGTCGGACATCTCAAACGCGATCCAGACCTGGATCGAAGCGCACGGCTACTCGGTGGTGCGGGAGTTTGTGGGGCACGGCATCGGGACACAGCTGCATGAGGCGCCGCAGATCCCGAACTACGGATCGCCGGGCTACGGCCCGATCCTTAAGGCCGGGATGGTGCTGGCGATCGAGCCGATGGTGAATATGGGCAAACCGGAAGTGCGGCTGCTGCCGGACAGCTGGACCGCCGTGACGCAGGATGGGAGCCTGTCGGCCCACTTCGAGCACACGATCGTGATCACGGACGGGGAAGCGGAGCTATTGACCGGATCCCGGGAGAAGCCCCGCAAGTGAAGGAAGAGGCCATCCAAGTAGAGGGAACCGTGGTCGAGGCGCTTCCGAACGCGATGTTTCGCGTGGAGCTGGAGAATGGCCACAGGCTGTTGGCGCATGTGGCGGGCAAGATGCGGATGCACTTCATCCGGATCCTGCCGGGAGACAAGGTGACCGTGGAGATGTCGCCGTACGATCTGGCCCG
>CAYJTM010000251.1:0-1537 GCA_964373055.1 uncultured Planctomycetia bacterium | reverse complement strand
GACCTTGGGTTGTTCGCCTCGGTGACCGACTGCGGCGCCGGCGGGCTCTCCAGCGCGGTCGGCGAGATGGGGGAGAAATGCGGCGCCCGGGTGGATCTGGAAAAGGCGCCCCTCAAATATTCGGGGCTGACCCCGGCGGAGATCTGGATCTCGGAATCGCAGGAGCGGGTGGTGCTGGCGGTCCCGCGGGAAAGCCAAGCGAAGCTGCTGGAGCTCTTCCGGCGGCACAGCGTCGAGGCGGTCTCCATCGGGGAGTTCACCTCCGACGGCCGGCTGGAGCTCAACTACCAAGGCGCGAAGGTGGGGGAGCTGGCGATGGAGTTTCTGCACCACGGCCTGCCGAAATCCCCCAAGGCGGCCCGGTGGACGGCGCCCGATTCCTCGGAGCCGAACCTCCCGAAACCGGCCGATCTCACGCGGACGCTGCTCAAACTGCTGGGCCGCTGGGACACCTGCAGCAAGGAATGGATCATCCGGCAGTACGACCATGAGGTGCAGGGGGGCTCGGTGATCAAGCCGGCCGGCCTGGGGCCCAGCGACGCGGCGGTCTTCCGCCCCCGGTTGGATTCAACCCAAGCGGTGGTGCTGGCCAACGGGATCAACTTCCGGTACAGCGACCTGGACCCCTACTGGATGGCGGTCCTGGCGATCGACGAAACGGTCCGGCAGGTGGTGGCCGTCGGCGGCGATCCGGAGCGGCTGGCGATCCTGGACAACTTTTGCTGGGGGGACCCGGCCCGGATCGAGGTGCTCGGAAGTTTAGTGAGGGCTGCTGTGGGTTGTTACGACGCGGCGAAGGCTTACGGGACCCCCTTCATCTCCGGCAAGGACAGTTTGAACAACGAGTACCGGCTGGGGGAGAAAACGATCCAGATCCCCGGCACACTGCTGATCTCCGGGATCTCGTTGATGGAGGACGCGGGTCGGGCGGTCTCGATGGATGCCAAGAAGGCCGGCAACTTCCTCTACATCGCCGGCCTGACCCGGAAAGAGATGGGTGGCTCCGCCTACTACGCGGAGCAGGGGGTGCAGGGGGGGCAGGTGCCGCGGCCGGATTTTCAGAACGGGCCGAGCATGCTGCGGGCGGTCTCGCGCGTGATCCGGGAAGGGTTGGCCGCTTCCGCCCACGATTGCTCCGAAGGGGGGCTGGGTGTCGCGGCGGCTGAGATGGCCTTCGCCGGGAATTTGGGGCTAACCTTGGATCTCAAGGCGGTACCAGGTACCGAAACGGTACCTGGTACCGGTGTTTCCGATGTTTTACGGGAAGACTTCATCCTCTTCTCTGAATCGGCGAGCCGGATCCTGCTGGAAGTCTCTCCGGAGAAGGCGGCGGAGTTGGAGAGCAAACTGGCCGGCTTCCCTCTGCAGAAGATCGGGACCTTCGAAGCGAGCGGGAAATTCCGGGTTCTGGGGCTGGACGGCAAGCCGGTCGTCGAAACCGCCGCGGTAAAGTTGCGTGGGGCGTGGGAAGCGCCTTTTAAGGGCTGGTGAAGGGTGGAGGGTGTAGGGTGAAGGGTGAGAGCAAAGTCCGAGTGGC
>CAYJTM010000250.1:0-1564 GCA_964373055.1 uncultured Planctomycetia bacterium | reverse complement strand
CCGCAGGCGATCGAGCGGTTCCAGGGCCGCTTCGGCCCGGAGAAGGTGGCGGTCCTCCACAGCGGGATGCTGGAAAGCCGCCGGATGGAGGAATGGAACCGGATCCGCTCCGGCGAGGCCAGGGTGGTGGTGGGGGCCCGATCGGCGGTCTTCGCGCCGGTCCGCTCGCTGGGCCTCATCGTTGTGGACGAGGAGCACGAGCCCTCCTACAAGCAGGATGATACTCCCCGCTACCACGCCCGGGAAGCGGCAATCCACCGGGCGCAGATCACCGGGGCCGTGGTGATCCTGGGCAGCGCCACCCCGGCCCTCGAAACCTACTACGCCGCCACCGCCGGGTCTCAAATCAAGATGCTCCGCCTGCAGGAGCGAATCGACGAGGTGCCGCTTCCGGAGGTGACCATCGTGGACATGCGGGAGCAGATCGCCTCCGGCCGCCGCAGCCGGATCTTCTCCCGTCCGCTGGAGGATGGGCTGGCCAAGGCCCTCGCGGCCCAGCAACAGGGAATCCTCTTCCTCAACCGCCGCGGGTTCGCCACCTTCGCCCATTGCCGCAAGTGCGGCCACGTCCTGCGCTGCCCCAACTGCCAGATCTCCCTCACTTATCACATCGCCACCAAGCGGATGGTCTGCCACTCCTGCCACGCCGCCACGGAGGTCCCGGATCTTTGCCCGGTCTGCAAGGGGGATTACGTCCGCTTCCAGGGGATCGGCACCGAGAAGGTGGAGAGCGAGCTGGCCCGCCTCCTGCCGCAGGCCCGCGTGGACCGGATGGATACCGACGCCACGCAAGCCCGCGGCTCCCACGCCCGGATCCTGCAGGCCTTCAGCGCGCACGAGCTGGACTTCCTGGTCGGCACGCAGATGATCGCCAAGGGGCTGGATTTCCCCAAAGTGACCTTGGTCGGCGTGATCTCCGCCGACACCGCCCTCAACCTGCCGGACTTCCGCTCCTCCGAGCGGACCTTCGCCCTGCTCACCCAGGTGGGCGGCCGGGCAGGACGGGGCAAGATGCCGGGCAAGGTGATCGTGCAGACCTACGCGCCGCACCATTACGCGATCCTGGCGGCCAAAACCCACGACTACCAGGCCTTCTACCGCCAGGAGATCTCCATCCGCAAACAGCTCAACCTGCCCCCCTTCTGCCGGCTGGCCGACCTCACCCTTCGCTCGACGAAAGAGGTGACCGCCCGGGAAGGGACGGAGAACCTGGCCAAAATGGCGAAGGAGCTGCTGCCGGCCGAATTCCAGGTGCTTGGGCCGGCCCCGGCCCCGATCCCCCGCCTGCGCCGCCATTACCGCTGGCACATCCTGGTGAAAGCCCCGGACATCACCGCCATGACCCGGCACTTGGCCGCTCTGCTCAAGAAGTTCCGCTGTCCCCGCAACTGCCGCCTCGCTGTCGACGTCGACCCGTTGTAAAATAAAGGCCATGATCCTGCCCATCGTCAGAGAGCCGAACCCGATCCTCCACCAGAAGGCGCTCCCGGTCACCAAAATGACCGCCGAGATCAAGAAACTGATCGCCGACATGATCGAGACCATGCACTCGGCGCCCGGCGTG
>CAYJTM010000249.1:0-1566 GCA_964373055.1 uncultured Planctomycetia bacterium | reverse complement strand
TGAAACTGTGACCCATCCCATCGTCGCGATCACCGGCGCCTCCGGCTCCCGCTACGCCATCCGCCTGCTCGAAGTGCTGATCGGGCAGGGGTTGGAGCCCTATGTCGTGGTGAGCCCCGCCGGCCGGCAGGTGATGGGGGTGGAGCTTGGGCTCAGCGACCTCAAGGACCACCTCGGGGCAACCGGCTACCGGGAGGAGGATGTCCGGGACCTGGCTTCTCCTCTCGCGAGCGGCTCTTTCCCGACCTCCGGCATGGTGGTGATCCCCTGCTCCACCGGAACGCTCGGGAGCCTGGCGCACGGCATCTCTTCCAACCTGATCCACCGAGCGGGGGAGGTTTGCTTGAAGGAACGCCGGCCGCTGATCGTCGTCCCGCGGGAGACGCCCCTCTCGCAGATCACACTGCAGAACATGCTGACCCTTTCGCAGGCCGGCGTCCACGTGGTGCCGGCCAACCCCGGTTTCTACCACGCCCCGAAGAAAATCGAAGACTTGGTGGATTTCATGGTGGCCCGCGTGCTGGACCTGATGAAGATCCCTCACGACTTAAGCCGCCGCTGGACCGGAATGCCTGTCCTGGAAAATGCCGAAAACGATTAGCGCCGATTACTCCGAGATTTCAGAGAAGGTGGGGGCCGGGCAGCGGCTGACGCGCGAGGAAGGGATCTCGCTGTTCGACGCCGACCTCTTCACGCTGGGCGCTTTGGCGAACCAAGCGCGGGAGCGGATGCACGGCGACGCCGCCTACTACACCCACACGCTGCACCTGAACTATTCCAATGCCTGCATCCTTTCCTGCGGGCTTTGCGCTTTCTACCGGCCGCTCGGGCACAAGGAGGCCTACACCTTCCCACTCGAAGAGATCGCCCGCAAGGCCGAGACGGCCGGCAAGCTCGGCGTGCGGGAGTTCCACATCACCGGCGGGTTGAACCCGAAACTCCCGTTCGAGTATTACGAGGAGATGTTCCGGACCCTTAAAAAGATCGTGCCGTCCGCCACCGTGAAGGCCTTCACCTCGGTGGAGATTGATTTCTTCTCGAAGCTGTACCGGCTCTCGGTGGATGAGGTTTTCCAGCGGCTCAAAGCGGCCGGCATGGACTGCATGCCCGGCGGCGGGGCTGAGATCCTGGCCAAGCGGGTCCGCGACGTTATCTGCCCGGAGAAGATCTCCGGTGAGCGGTGGGTCGCGGTGCAGCGCCAGGCCCACTTGAACGGCCTGCCCACCAACGCCACGATGCTCTACGGCCACGTGGAGACGATCGAGGAGCGGGTGGACCACATGCTGGCGATCCGGGAACTGCAGGATGAGACTCTTCGACCTGGCTTGAGGGCCGCCGGGGTGCAGGCCTTTGTGCCCCTTTCCTATCACGCGGAGGGGACCGCTTTCCCGGAGATCCCCCCGACCACCGGGTTCGAGGACCTCAAAGTTTACGCGGTGTCGCGCCTCCTGCTGGACAACGTGCCCCACATCAAGCTGCTCTGGACCTACGTCGGTACCAAGATGATCCAGGTGGCGCTGGACTTCGGCGTGGATGACGTCGGCTCCACCAACATGGAGGAGCGGA
>CAYJTM010000248.1:0-1572 GCA_964373055.1 uncultured Planctomycetia bacterium | reverse complement strand
GGCCAGGTGATCGGCATCAACGTGGCGATCTTCTCCACGACCGGCGGCTACCAGGGGATCGGCTTCGCGATCCCGGTGAACGTGGCCCGCGCAATCCTGGAAGACCTGATCCACGGCAAGAAGGTGCTGTACGGGTGGCTGGGCGTCAGCGTGCAGGAGATCACCGAAGAGCTTAAAACGCACTTTGCCCTGCCGTCGCAGGAGGGGGTCCTTGTGGCCGATATCACGGAGGGTTCCCCCGCTGAGAAAGGGGGTCTGAAGGACGGCGACGTGATTCTTTCGGTGGGCGGCCGGCAAGTCAAGAATGTGCGGGAGCTGCTGCGCACCGTGGCTCGGATGAAGGTGGGGGAGCGGGCGCCGCTCACGGTGGTTCGTGCCGGCAAGCAAATCCAGCTGAGCGTCGAGATCGGCGAAAGGCCGCAGGAGGAATCGGGGCTGCGCGGCCAGAAAAGCTGGCGCGGCTTGGAGGTGAGCGATCTGACGCCGGAGATGGCCCGCCGGCTTGGAATGGATCGCGGCCAGGCGGTCATCATCAGCAGCGTCGAGCCGGGTTCCCAGGCGGACCAGGCCGGGCTGCAGGTGGGGGAGCCGCTGTTCGAGATCAACCGCCAGCCGGTCGGCTCGGCCAAGGAATTCACCGAGACGGCCTCCAGGGCCAAGGGGGACGCTCTCATCAAGACGCCCCGCGGTTACTTCGTGCTCCGCGAAACGGATCCCAGGGAGTAATGGAGCCGGTTTCCGAAACCCGGTCGGCTGCGCAGAAGCGCGTGGTTTCGCTTCCTCTGGCGAAAGCCGCCGCGCTGCGGCTGCTCAAATTCCGGCCCCGTTCTGAGGCGGAGCTGAAAAACCGCCTCGCCGAAAAGGGGTTCGGCGACGAGACCGTCCGCGCGGTGGTGGAGGAGATGCGCCGAACCGGCCTGGTCGGCGACGCCCGGTTCGCCCGCTACGCCGCGGCCCAAGCCGCCGTGAAGCCGGTCGGCCGCCGCCTGATCCTGAACCGCCTGCGGGAAAAAGGGATCCCCCCGGAGCTGGCGGAGGAAGCGGTCCAGGCAGCCACCGAGGGCAAGGAGGATCTGGAGCGGGCGCGGGAGGCGGCCGGCCGGCGGGCGGCCGCGCTTCGGGGGTTGTCCCGCGAAGCGGCGCAGAGGCGCTTGTTCGGGTTCTTAAGCCGCCGCGGGTTTTCCGCGGAAATCGTGTACAAGGTAGTAAGGGAAGTTTGCGCAAACCGTTCACTCTGAGCCTGTCGAAGAGTGAACGGTCATGGTTCGACAGGATCACCATGACCGGAATATGAAAAGCGCTGAGCTAAGGAAAGAGTTTTTGGAATTCTTTGCCTCGAAGGGGCACACGGTCGTGCCCAGCGATTCGCTGATCCCCGCCAACGACCCGTCCCTCCTGTTCACCGGGGCCGGCATGAACCAGTTCAAGGAGCACTTCCTGGGCTTGAAGCGGGAGATGAAGCGGGCCGCCAGCTGCCAGAAATGCTTCCGGACCGGCGACGTGGAGCAGGTGGGCCGGACGGCCAGCCACCTGACCTTCTTCGAGATGCTGGGGAACTTCTCCTTCGGGGAT
>CAYJTM010000247.1:0-1581 GCA_964373055.1 uncultured Planctomycetia bacterium | reverse complement strand
GCGTGGTGGTTGTTGTGCCAGCCGTCTCCATACGTCAGCAGGGCAACCCACAGGTTATTGGTCGAGAGCTCGCCGGTGTCATAGGTGCGGTAACCCCAGAGGTGGGTGGCTGAGTTGACGGCCCAAGTGCAATGCCAGCCGACCACGATGCGGACGAAACTGCCCCAGACGACGAACGGCCACCCCCCGGCGGCGAACAGGAGCAGCCCGAGGGCCACCTGCTGGAGGATGTTCGTCCTGCCGATGAAGCGGTAGACCGGATCGCCGGCAAGCTCCGGCGCGTAACGCCAATGCTTGGTGGGATGGTCGAGCACCTCGTCATAAGCAAAAAGCCAACCCATGTGCGCCCACCAAAAACCGCGGGTAGGGCTGTGGGGATCTTGCGGGCGGTCGGAAAACGCGTGGTGCACGCGGTGGGTGGCCACCCATTTGACGGGGCCGCCTTGGGCCGCCAGCGCGCCGCAGTCAGCGAAAAGATACTCGAGCCATTTCGGCGTCTTGAAGCTTCGGTGGGTCAATAACCGGTGGTAACCCAGCGTGATGCCCAGCCCGATCGTGATCCAATTCAGTACGATGAAAACCCAAAAAGCCCTCCAGCTGAACGTGCTCGGAGCCCAGATCAGCCCCGCGTGAACGGCGAGGATGCCGATCAGCGTGGGCCACTTGAGCATTAAATGTGCTCCTTAAGAAATTGAATCGTCCGCTCTTCGGTCCAGGACCGCGCCTGCCCCGGCCACGATCCGGTCAGGAACCCGACATGCCCGCCGCGCGCGGTAAACTCCGCGGTCAGGAACGGGTTCGCCGCCGCCTCCGCCACCGGAAGGGATTTGCCCGGGAAAAACGGGTCGTCCTTGGCGCTGATCAAGAGGGCCGGCCGCCGGATCCCCGGCAGGAAACGCAGCGAGCTGGAATGGCTCCAATAGTCGTCGGCATCCTTGAATCCATGCACCGGCGCCGTGACAAGATCGTCGAATTGGGTCAAGGTTTTGACCGCGTTAAGTTTTTTCTCATCGACAAACCCCGGAAATAGGAGGAGCTTGGCTTTGGCCTTGGCCTTTAAGCCCCGAACGATCCCTCTCATGTAGATCCGGGCGAATCCCCGTTCCAGCGTGTGCGCCGACAGCGCCAAATCGAACGGAGTGGAAATGGCCACGGCCGCCCGAATGGCGGAAGGAAGCGCCTCCCCCTGTTCCCCGAGGTATTTTAATACGACGTTCGCTCCCAGAGAAGCTCCCGCCAGAAAGATCGGGCTGTCCGGATTTTCCGAGATGACTTTCCGGACGATCCAGGTCAGGTCCGAAGTTTCCCCGCCGTGGTAAGAACGGAGAAGGCGGTTGGGCTCGCCGCTGCAGGACCGGAAGTTGACGCCGATCCCCCGCCATCCTTCCCGCTCAGCCGCCGCCAGCAGGCTGAGCACATAGCGGGAACGGGAGGACCCTTCCAATCCGTGCAGGACAATCAGAATCGGGGTCCCGGGGGCTCCCGGCAGCCGGTCCACATCAACAAAGTCGCCGTCGGGCGTCTCCCATCGCTGCCGCTCGAGTTGAAGTGGGGGCACGGGTCGAAGTAGAGCTCCTAAAA
>CAYJTM010000246.1:0-1586 GCA_964373055.1 uncultured Planctomycetia bacterium | reverse complement strand
TCATCCAGCCGGCTCCCTGCGCGGCGCTGATCACCTCTTCCGGCTCGTCCAGCACCGGGCTCTGGATCAAGTCGAACATTGCCGGGGAGGTCAAGCGGCCATTCTTCAAATCTTCGATCAGATCGTAAATGTCATTTCTGGATACAATCTTGGCCACCAGATCCCGGTACTCGCCGTCCAAACCGGTGCTCTTGGCGGCAACCGCAAGAGCGCCCATGCGGAACTCGAGGCTGGCGTACTCGACAAGCGCCGCGCTGTGATCCTCTTTGACCCCAGCCGCTTCCAGCTGGCTTGCCAGCATCTTCAGCTCGGTGATGAGCGGGAAGATCCTTCCCCGCTGCAGCGCCTCTTCCAGGTCCGCCTTGAACTTGCGCATGGCCAGGCGGGTCCTCGCGTCATGGTCCTGCTCTTTCTTGTTCCGTTTCTTGCCGTGCAGGGAGCCAATTCCACGCGGCAGCGGCCCCACCGGCTGCTGATGGAGCTCCACCGTCGGAGACTCCACGTCGGCCGGGACCACAGGTTTCGCCTGGGTCGTCCCGGCCGAGGCCAGCAGGGCCACGCCGAGGATCGTGGAGTAGATCCACCGTCCCAGCGAAGAGCCCGCGGGGGCCGCGCCGGCTGCCTTGTCAGCGGCACTTGCGCCGGCGCTGAAGTCGCCGCTCCGGAGGCGACTGCCCCACCGCGGAAGTTCGGAAACCGGAACACCCGCCACTTCCAACTCGCCCTGGGCGTTGATGCTGAAGAGGTCCGGACCGCTCACGGTCAGGGAGCCCGCCGCGGCCGCGTTGGCCAGCGCCGCCTGGCCCATCACGGCCAGGACCGCCGCGTGGCCGCCAAAAGATTCCACCTCATGATAGGAGATCGCCGGCTGGCCCTCACCCAGACCCCACACGAGCCCCGGTGTGGTGTTATTGAAGACCGACCCGGGCACCGGGATCCGTCCGGCCCGCTCAATCACCTCCACCTGCTCCGTGGATTCCGGCAGCTCGATCTGATAGAGGGACAGGTCGTAGCCGTTAGGCGCCCCGTCCACCAGGTTCGGCGTGGCCAGCAATTGCCGGATCATGTCGAACGGCACCGGGATGCCCGGCTCCTTACCCTGGCCGATCCGGGCATACATCTCATCGCCGTTGCGCATGCCGGGGACGGCGCTCTGCAGCAGCAGGATCACCAGCTGGCGGGCCATGGCCCCCGTCTCCCGCTGCGACACCGTCCGGCCCTGGACCTCCTGAACGAAATTCACCGAAGAGGCGCAGGCGCAGGTCAGGTCGGCCAGCGTCTTCGGGTCGCCCAACCCGCCGGCGATCCGCTCCGACTCGGAGGGGGTCAGCGCGGGGATCTCCCGCACCTGGGGCAGCTTCGCGATGATCTCCGTGACCACCCGACGCATCGCCCGGTCTACCGCGGCCTGAGATTCCTCCAAACCGGCGAGAGAAACCGCCGGTGACGAAGGCGGGGACGAGGAAGGCGCCGGCGGCAGAGTGGGCGGCGCCACCGGCAGCTGAGAAGGCGCGACCGGCGCCTGCGGAGTGGCGGCCGGCGTGCCGTTGAGCCAGCCCTTTTCGAACTCCTGGGCGATCGCCTCG
>CAYJTM010000245.1:0-1586 GCA_964373055.1 uncultured Planctomycetia bacterium | reverse complement strand
CCGTGATGCTGGTCGCGGTGGTGGTGGTGTTCCAGGAGGAGATCCGGCGGGCGTTTGAGCGGATCGCGATCTGGGGCACCTTCCGGGAGCGGCGGAGCTACATCGGGTTCCAGGCCGCCGACACGCTCATCGAAGCGGCGGCGGCGCTGGCCTCCAACCGGATCGGGGCGCTGATCGTCATCAAGGGCAGGGAACCGCTGGACCGGCACGTGGAGGGCGGCATCCCGGTGCAGGGCCGGATCAGCAAGCCGCTGATCTACAGCATCTTCGACCCCCACTCCGCCGGCCACGACGGCGCCGTGCTGATCGACGCCGACCGGATCGCCAAGTTCGGGGCCCACCTGCCGCTGTCGAAAACCCAAACGCAGGTGGGGACGCTCGGCACGCGCCACGCGGCGGCGTTGGGCATCTCCGAATGCTCCGACGCCTTCGTGATCGTGGTCTCGGAGGAGACGGGTGAGATCCGCGCGGCGCAGGACGGCGTGCTCACGCTGATGAATTCGGCCGCGGAGCTCAAAGGGCGGCTGGACCGGTTCTACCAGGAGAAGTTCCCGAAGCCCGCGCAGCCGGATTGGAAGCGGTTCCTTGAGCGAGACGCGCGCCTGAAAGCGCTCTCCCTGCTGCTGGCCCTGCTCGCCTGGTTCATGTTCTCCAACCGCTCACAGAGTCTCCAGCGGCTGCTCGAAGGAGTGGGGTGACGCAGGAGGTCCTGCGGCGGGCCTACCGCTACTGCGGGTGGATCACGGTCCGCCATTACGAGAATTTCCCGGTCGCTTCCTGGCTGCTTCCCGCCCGGATCCGTCCGCACGTGGCGGCGGTCTACGCCTTCGCCCGGTCGGCGGATGATTTCGCCGATGAGGCCCGCTGCCACGGCCGCTCCCTCGACCTGCTGGAGGGGTGGCGCAAAAACCTCTGGGCCGCGTGCAACGGAAATATGCGTCACCCGATCTTTCTAGCCCTTGCTGACACCGTGCGCCGCCACAATTTGCCGGTGCAATTGCTCGACGACCTGCTGACCGCCTTCATCATGGACGTCACCAAGCGGCGCTACACCGATTGGCCGGATCTGATGAACTATTGCCGCCATTCCGCCAACCCGGTCGGCCGGCTCGTGCTGCTGCTTTCCGGCATCCGGGAGGAGGAGCTGCACGCCCGCTCCGACGACATCTGCACGGCTCTGCAATTGGCCAACCACTGGCAGGACTTGAGCGTCGACCTGGCCCGCGACATCCTCTACATCCCGCAGGACCTCCTGCGCTCCCACGGCGTCACGGAGGCGGATCTGCGAGCGTTGAGCGAAGATCCGCTCATCCTGAGCCTGTCGAAGGATGAGCGGGCGGACCGTTTCCGGCTGCTGATGAAACAGCTGGTGGCCCGTACCCGCGTCTTGTTCGATTCCGGCGAGCCGCTGGTGAAGCGCTTAAAGGGCGGCCTGCGCCTCGAGATCAAACTGACGCTGCTGGGGGGGCGGACCATCCTGGACCGGATCGAAGCGGCGGGTTATGACGTTTTCCGCCATCGCCCGGTCATTTCCACCTTCGATAAAATGGGATTACTTACGCGTGCTCTCTTCTCTCGTTCGCCCT
>CAYJTM010000244.1:0-1587 GCA_964373055.1 uncultured Planctomycetia bacterium | reverse complement strand
TCGGCGTCTCCAGCACCATCGGCGCGTGGGCGAAACGCTTGTCGTTGAGCAGGCAACGGAACCCCTCCAGCCCGATCTGCCCCTGGCCGATGTGCTCGTGCCGGTCCACGCGGCAGCCCAGCTCTTTCTTGGAATCGTTCAGGTGGACCGCCTGCACCCTCTTGATGCCGACGATCCGCTCGAGCTCCGCCATTGTCTTCTTGTAAACCGCCTTCGTCCGGATGTCGTAGCCGGCCGCGAACAGATGGCAGGTGTCCAGGCAGATCCCGGTCCGCTCCGGACGCCCGGTCTTCTCCAGAATCTCCGCCAGGTGCTCGAACCGGTGCCCGATGCAGGCCCCCTGCCCCGCCCCGATTTCGAAGAGGATCTTCACCTTCGATTTCGGGGTCTGGTCGATCACCCAGCGGGCCGCCTCGGCGATCCTCTTGATCCCTTCCTGTTCGCCGGTCTCCTTGTGGGAGCCGGGGTGATGCACGATGAAGGGCAATCCCAGCGCTGTCGCCCGCTCCACCTCGGTCTTCAGGGCCGAGCGGGAACGGGCCCAGGCCGCCTTATCCGGCGACCCCACGTTGATCAGATAGGCGGTGTGGGCGAAAACCGGCCCGACGCCGCTTTGGGCCACCGCCTGCTTGAACCGCTCCGCCTGTTCTTCCGTGATCGGCGGGGCGTCCCACTGGTTATTCGATTTGGAAAAGATCTGGATCGTCTCGCAGCCGACGCTCAAGCCGCGCTCGATGGACTTCTCGTGCCCGCCGGCGATCGACATGTGGGCGCCCAACCGAAGCTGCCCGGACTTAGATCCCAACCAGGATCTCCTCCCCTTCCACCTTGACCGGGAAGGTCTCCAGCTTGAGCTCCGGGTTGGCCGTGCAGAGGCCGGTGGTCACGTCGTAGCCCCACAGGTGCCAGGGACAGCTGACCACGTTGTCTTTCACGTGCCCCTCGCCGAGCGGGCCGCCCCGATGCAGGCAGGTGTTGTCCACGGCGTGAAACTTGCCGCCCACGTTGAACAGCGCGATCTTCCGCCCGGCAATCTCCACCACCTTCCCCTGCCCGGCGGGGATTTCCTCAACACGGGCGACCTTTTCGAAATCGGCCATCGTTAGTTGACCGCCTCGCGCAGGAGCTTAAGCTTTTCCACGGCCGCCTCGTGCGGCAGGAACTCCAGGCCGCAGTTGGGGGAAAGCCAGAGCCGCTCGGCCGGGATAGCCTTGGTGAACTGGCCGATCTCCTGCTTGAGCTTGGCGACGTCTTCCAGCTTGGTGTTGCGGGCGTCCACCAGGCCCAGTGCCACCTCCCCCTTCCAAGCGCCGCTCTTCAAGAACTCCGCCACCTTGGCGAGCAGACCGGGGTTCTTTTCCCGCGCGGAGACCAGGTCCAGCCCAAGCACTTCCACCTGCAGCTTGGCCAGCGCCGGCAGGAAGGCCGACACGTCCTGGAAATAGACCGCCACCCACCGGCGGGCCTTCACGCCGGAGAAGATCTTGTTGATCGCCTCCACCGTCTTGGCCGTCAGAGGTTCCTGGGCCGAGAGGTTCGGCTCGTCGATCTGGATCTCCTTGACGCCGGCCTTCTCCAGCGCCTGCA
>CAYJTM010000243.1:0-1593 GCA_964373055.1 uncultured Planctomycetia bacterium | reverse complement strand
CCGGCGGCCACCGCGTTCACCCGCTCCACATGGGCTTTCGTCCGGGCCGCGATGAGGAACGCGAGGGCCGTCTTGCCGCAGCCGGGAGGTCCGTACAGGATCAGACTGGTCATCCGGTCCGCTTCGATGGCGCGGCGCAGAAGTTTGCCGGGGCCGAGCAAGTGCTGTTGGCCCGCGTACTCCGAAAGGTCCCGCGGCCGCATCCGGGCCGCCAAGGGCGTCGAGGCGGCAGCCGCCGGATCAGCGGGGGAGGATTGGAACAGCTCCGTGCCGGGCTGGAATCGTAGAGTGGACTTGCGTGTCCGAGGCATGAAAGAAGAAGCCCCCGCCTGTGCCGTGTGCCGAAATATTCATGAACCTGGTTTCCACCAAGTCGGGAACTCTATCCGCCGTTTCTTGCTTCCCTCTCGCCGACTTGCTCTCGCGAATGGGCCTGCACTCCGCGGCCGACTCAAGCTCCCTGGATTCTAAATGTTGGTTCAGAATCTATTCGACGAATCACGAGCACCGCAGGGGCAATTTCCTTATACCACGCGGGAGCTTTCCGTTCAACACCGTTCATGGTGGGCCTGTCGAACCATGAACTCGTCCTTCGACAAGCTCAGGACGAACGGGAGGGGTAGTTCAGCGGCGGGCGTAGCGGGCGAGGAATTCCCGGGCGAGGTCCGCCTCGGGGCTGGCCGGATATTGGGAGGCCAGCCTCTGGTAAGCGGCCTGCGCCAGCTCCGGGTTGCGCAGATCCTGCTCCGCTGTCAAGCCCAGCGCGGCCAACGCCACACTGGCCAGGGGGTGCCCCGGGTGGCGATCCGCCACCCAACGGAAATGGACCCGTCCCCGCAGGACGGACCCCATGCGCATGTCGCAGGCGCCGAGGAATAAGCGCAGTGGCACCGCCAGCACCGGATCCTGCAGGGTCTGCAGGGAGGTTTCCAGCATGGAGATCTCTTTGGCCTGCTCCTCCAAATTGCCCCTCAGGATGGCCGCGTTGATCTTCGCCACCTGGCGCCGAATGAACAGATGCAGCTCCGGGTGCATCTCCATGCTCAGGTAGAGCAGCGCGGGGCGCAGCAGCTCCCCGGTCCGTTCCGGCCCTCCGCCGATGACCAGCGCCGCCGCGGGGTCCTGCCCGATCTGGTAGGTTTCCAGCAGTCCCTTCCGTTCTTCGACCGAAAGGGGCTGCGCCGGCTGAGGAAGGCGCCTGCCCTGGATCCGGCTGGTCTCTCCCGACTGCACGTTCAGGCCTACCCGGCCCAGGTGAGGGGAGAAGAAGACCACCCCGGCCAGCACCTTCAGCACCGTGGCGTCCTGTTCCGGCTCCACCTTCACGGAAAAAGCGGTCCCTTTCGCCAGGGCGCTGGCCGACGGGGTGCGGATCTGAAGCTGGGATCCCCAGAATTTATCCTTCGTGCGGGCCAGCACCTCCCCGCGCATGACGTTCAAGACAATCTGAGGACGGCCCCCAAAGAAAGCGGGCCGGCCGGATTCCTGCCAGGTCATGGTCGTTCCCGCTCTCACCCTCAGCAGCAGCTGGTTCGGGATCTCCAGATCCACATCGCCGGGGAGCGAATTCATCTCCTCGCCCGGAAGCAGCTC
>CAYJTM010000242.1:0-1599 GCA_964373055.1 uncultured Planctomycetia bacterium | reverse complement strand
TGATCGGGCGCTTCCAAGCCGGCTCCACATTCTTATTATGCGGAACAAGATCGGCTATAGGTGAGCTCCTGTCCATAACGACAAGCCGCTCTCCGCGCTTCACGGCTTTCAGATAGCTGGAAAAATGGTGCGTCAGTTCTCGAATATTTACGGTTTTCATGTCGAATCCCTCCGGCACAAAGTATAACATATGTTAGACATAATGTCTAACATATGAGCCGGGCTCACCGGGGCAGGCGCGCTTTCAGCTCGTCGATCTCTTTCTGCTGGATCTCGTTCCGGGCTTTGAGCTCCTTGACCGCTTCGGTCAGGACGCCGATCATCTCCACCGAGGCAATGGATTTCATCCCATCCGAACCGGTGTACACCAGATCCGGGAAAATCTTCTCCACGTCCTGCGCGAGAAGACCGGTATGGTATCGCTCCTCATGAGGACGGTTCTTCCAGCGAAAACGCACTCCCTGAAGGGAGGTCACCTTCTCCAGCGCCCCGGCCAGCGGCGCGATATCCGTTTTTAGGCGGGCATCTGATTCATTGACAAATCCGACAACATGCGTTGTATCGTCGGCTGGATCCAGCCAGATGTGAGTAAAAACGGACGATCCTCCGGCCGGAATGGCGTCGGTCGCCCGGCCGATGTTAAAAGTTCCGCCAGTGGTGTTAACGATGAATCCCCATGTCTTTTTCCCCGCCGGCGAGAGCGGATTCTTGATGTAAAGATTGTTGCCCTGAAAGGCCGCACCCCCAATCACATCCAGGGTCTTGACTGGAGCGGTCGTTCCGATCCCCACGCGGCCGGCGGCGGTGATCCGCATCTTCTCCGTGTTGTTCGTGTCGAACCGCAGCGCCGTGTTCTCGGCGTTCGAGATGACGGCGGTCTCGGCCGGGTCGTAGCCGACAAACAGGCCGTCCGTGGCCGCCGCCCCGGTATCCGTGTTGGAGAGCTTCAGGTAGACGCTGCCGCCGGAATTCTCATGCGCGTGCAGTTTCCTCTCCGGCGCCGCAGTCCCGATCCCCACGTTGCCGCTGTCCAACTTCATGACCATCATCGGATGGGGCGCAACGGTCGGGTTGAAGGCCGCGGCGTCCTGTGCGGCGCCGTTCGCGTTTCGGGAAAACGAAAGCGCATCGTCGGCGGCGGTAATCACGACCGCCCTGGCCGGGCGGGTGTTGGAAACCAGGTTCACGGTTGTGTCGGCATGGAGGTTGGCCGAGAACCCGATCGAGGGCATGCCGCTGGGAGCCAAGTAGCCAAGCTGTACGTTGTAACGGGCATCCTGCGCGATCTGGGACTGGAGGAGACCACCCACCGCCAGCCGCGTGGTGGGGTTGTTCAGCCCGATCCCCACGTTCAGCGTCCCCCCAGCTCCCGGCAGGAACAGCACGTTGCTCGCCCGGTTGTCTACCCCCCTCCACGTGCAAGGGGTCAAAGGGAGGCGCTGCGGCCGTAAAGTTCGGGCCGATCCACAGCCGGTCCGACACCACCAACGTCCCGTCCGTCGGGTCGAGGTCCGCCGGGGTGTTGATCGAGTAAGGCCTGCCGATCGTCCCCCGGCTCGCGTGCAGGCGGCCCGTATCCGTGTTCCCCCCTCCGGGAGC
>CAYJTM010000241.1:0-1604 GCA_964373055.1 uncultured Planctomycetia bacterium | reverse complement strand
TGGTCTCCGGCGGCATCCGGATCGGCACCCCCGCCGTCACCACCCGCGGCATGAAAGAAGGGGAGATGCAGCAGATCGCCGGCTTCATCGACAAGGTGATGAACGCGATGAGCGACGCAGCCGTGGCCGAGCAGGTGAGCCGCGACGTCGCCGCCCTCGCCGAGAAGTTCCCCCTCTACCCGGAGTTGCTGAAGGCCATCGGTTGAAATTAATATGATTCTATGTCATACTATATGACGTGGATAACCGATGGGTTCTTAAGGGGGCGGGCGGGAGGATCCGGGAGCTGGCTGTTTTCCCGGAAGGGCGCCCCACCCAGACCGTTCCCCAGCCGCTGACCGTCCAGGAGGTCTGCCGCCGGCTGGGCAAGTCCCAGAGGCAGGTTTACCGGTACCTGAAGGCGGGCCGGCTCCGGCCCTGCGCGAGGATCTTGGGGCAATGGCTGTTCTCCCCGGAGGAGATGGAGCGGTTCCGGACATCGGGGCTGCCGGCCTTTCTCAAGGCCTTCTTCTGGGATGTTCAGCTCTCGGATCTCTCGGCCGATCATCACCGTGATTTTATCCTGGGGCGCCTGCTGGAAACCGGGGACCGTGAGGCGCTGCGCTGGCTCTTTAGGACCTATTCCCGGGACTCGATCCTCGCTTTCTTAAGCAAGCGGGGGACGGACCTCCTGTCTCAAAAGTCCTGGCATTTCTGGGCGTTCCAGCTTGGGAAGGAACCGAAGGCCCTTTCCAATAAATCCTGGAGAAGTCCGGGGCGCCGATGGGGCGGGGTGGGATGAAAGGCGGCTCCGAAGCGGTTCCGGTTTCCGTCCGGAAGGCGCTGGACCAGCTCGCCCGGCAGGGGATCTTCCGGGAATTCTACTTGGCGGGCGGGACCGGGTTGGCGCTCCTGGAGCATCACCGCCGGTCGGTGGATTTGGATTTCTTCTCCCGCGTGAATCGGCTGGACGCGGATGGACGCCGCACGCTGTTTTCAGCGCTCCAAGGGGTGCCGGGGTGGCGGATGACCGAGGTCAAGCAGGGGACCGTTCACGGAACCGTCGGAAGGGTGAAGGTGAGCTTCTTTTGGTATCCTCAGAAGTTGGTGAAGCCCGTCCTTCGGAAAGGGCCGCTTCGGATCGCCTCTCGGGAGGACATTGGGCTGATGAAGATAGGGGCCATCATTGGGCGCGGTTCCCGGAAAGATTTTGTGGATCTTTATGAGATCTGCCGTCAAATCCCGCTCTCCCGGCTTCTCTCCCTCGGCCCCCGGAAATTCAAAGACAGCCGGGATTTCACCCTGCAGGCCTTGAAGGCCCTCTGTTTTTTTGAGGACGCGGAGAAGGAGCCGCCGGTGATGGCGGTGAAGCCCTTCTCCTGGGACCGCGTGAAGGAATTCTTCGTCCGGGAGGTGAGGGTTCTTTCGCGCCGTTACCTTGGGACCCAGCGCGCCCGATGAAATGCCATTTTTGCGGGCATGAGGAAGACAAGGTCATTGATTCCCGCGAGGCCTCCGACGGCGCCGCGATCCGCCGCCGTCGGGAGTGCCTCAAGTGCAAGCGCCGCTACACCACCTACGAGCGGATCGAAGAGTCTCCTTTATTGGTCGTCAAGCGGGACGGC
>CAYJTM010000240.1:0-1608 GCA_964373055.1 uncultured Planctomycetia bacterium | reverse complement strand
GATTGGGGAGCGAGGATGCCGGCGGCGGCGGCCGAGGCCTCAGCCCCAAGCTCCGCGGAGCGCTCGAGCAGCTCGACCCGGACGCCGCGGCGGGTCAGTTCATCCGTCACCGCCAGGCCGATGATCCCCCCGCCGATGACGACGGCCTTACCGTTCACCCTGAGTCCTGAGCTTGTCGAAGGGTCGAAGGGTGAGTAGCTTCTTCGGAAAGAAGACGGGACAACTGCTCCTCACCGATCTTCCGGGAGAATTCCCGGAAGGATTCTTCGGAACCGCGCTCTTTTTTGTAGCGGACCAGCAAATTCTCCAAGCGGTGCTTGACCAACCCCGCCGGAATCCCGACGGCCCCGGGCACCGGCCGCCCATCGATGGACAAGTCGTACGCCTCGATCATCCGCCCTTCCACCTGCACGCGGGTGGCATGCAGCCCGATCTCGGCTTCCAGCGCCTGTTCGCAGTTGCAGGCGCCGGCGGTGATATGGATCCTCAGCGGCTCTTTCAGCGGAACTTGTTTTTCCAGATGATCCAGGAGCTCCTTCGCCCGCTCCTCCACTCTCTCGGCGCAGGCGGTAAGGCCCCTCCGGTAAACGGAAGCGGCGACCCGCAAATCCACCGACTCCAAACCCTCGAGCACCTGGGCCACCCGTTCCTTCGGGAGATCCGGCAGCAAAAGGTTTTGGCGCGAGGTCAGCTGAAGCGTCCCGCCGGCATATCGCTCCGCCAGATCAGCCGCTTTCCGCGCCTGGCTGAGGGAGAGCCGGCCGGCCGGCACCGGGACGCCGATCGTAAAGAGCATGGGCTGCTCCTGTTCCCGCACCCCCACCCAATCCGGGTCCGGCACCGCACCCGTTTCCAATCCGGGGCAGCCGGCAGGAACCTCCTGGGCGGAGAGGCCCAGCCCAGCGAACCGGGGGAGAAGGTTGGCGGCCTGATCGGCGGAAAAACCGGGCAGATCCAGGGCGCGGCTGGGAGTGATCGCGGTGAATTCAAGCTCCAGCTCGGAGGCGATCTGGGCGATCGCCTTGAGCTGGACCGAGGTGAGACGTCCGCCCGGCAGGATCAGGCGGAGCATGGTGAGCAGATCCCTGACCTAGACGAGCTTGTTGCCGGGCTTCTTGGGCGGGTCGTTGCTCGGGCGCGGGGTGACCTTCGCGTTTCCTTTGAAGGTGGGGGTCAACTCCTTGTTGACCTTGGCGAATTCCGGGTCGAAATCCTCGGACTCGACGATCGCGCCGATCGGGCAGACCGGCAGGCAGGCGCCGCAGGTGATGCAAATCTCCGGATCGATCACCATGAACTTCTCGCCCTTGTGGTCGCCCGGGTAGATGCAGTCCACCGGGCAAACCTCGACGCACTGGGCGTATTGCTCACCCAAGCATTTCGCGTTGATGACGTAGGACATGTACTCCTCCCTTAAAGTTCGATCTCGATGTCGGAGCTGTTGACGCGGACCGGGTAGGCAGGAACCCCTCTGGGCGCCAGCGGGCTCGACGACGCCCCGGTCTTTAAGTCAAACTGCGCGCCGTGCCAGGGACATTCCACCTTCCCTTCTTCCACGGTCCCTTCCGCCAGCGGCCCCCCCGCGTGCGGACACGTGTTGTCCAGCGC
>CAYJTM010000239.1:0-1617 GCA_964373055.1 uncultured Planctomycetia bacterium | reverse complement strand
TGCGTCCTGCGGGGCGACATTGAGCCGATCGAGATCGGGGAGGAGACCAGCTTCCAGGATCAGTCGGTGGCGCACACCAGCAAAGGCCTGCCGGTCCGCATCGGCAAGCGGGTGGTGGTGGGGCACCGGGCCACGATCCACGGCGCCATCATCGGGGATGAGGCGATGGTCGGCATGGGGGCCAACCTGCTGGACGGTTCGGAGCTGGGAGCGGGATCAATCTTGGCGGCCGGGGCCCTGCTGACGGAAGGGAAGAAGGTGCCGCCGGGGATGTTAGCGGTGGGGGTCCCCGCGAAGGCGATCCGGCCGGTCACCGAGGAGGAAAAGAAGAGAATCCTCCTCGGCGCCCAGGATTATGTCCAGCGGCTGAACGATTACAAGAAGCAGCAGCGTTGAAAAACGAGATTGCTTCGGGCGCTGCGCGCCCTCGCAATGACATGGTTTTCACCGTGACCGCGCGGAGCGGCCGGGCGCGGACGGCTAAGCTTACCACCGCGCACGGCGTTATCGAGACGCCGGCTTTTATGCCGGTCGGCACGCAGGGGACCGTCAAGACGCTGACGCCGAAGGACCTCAAGGCCTGCGGGGTGCAGATCCTTCTGAGCAACGTCTACCACCTCTCCCTCCGGCCCGGTTTGAAGATCCTCGAGAAGGCCGGCGGGCTGCACCGGTTCATGGCCTGGGACGGGCCGATCCTGACCGACTCCGGCGGCTACCAGGTCTTCTCGCTGGCGGCCAAGCGCCGCATTAAGGAAGAGGGGGTCACCTTTGCCTCCCACGTGGACGGTTCTTCTCACTCTCTCACGCCGGAGAACGTGATCCAGTTCGAGCTGGGGATCGGCGTGGACATCGCGGTGCCGCTGGACCATTGCGTGCAGTACCCGTGCGAGCGGGCCGAGGCGGAGGAGGCGCTGGAGCGGACCACGCGGTGGGCCCGGCGGTCGAAGATCTGTTTCGACCGCGGTGTAGGGTCGAGGGTGAAGGGTGTAGGAAAAGATACACCCTACACCCTTCACCCTAAACCCCTTCTGTTCGGGATCGTGCAGGGAGCCACCTACCCGGAGCTGAGGCGGCGGTCGGCCGAGCAGCTGACCAGCGTCGGTTTCGACGGCTATTGCCTGGGCGGGTTCAGCGTGGGGGAGCCCAAAGCCCTGGTGAACGAGCTGCTGCCGGCGGCGGCCGAGAACCTGCCGGAGACCCAACCCCGGTATCTCATGGGGATGGGGGAGCCAATGGATCTTGTGGAGGCGGTGGAGCAAGGGGTGGACCTGTTCGACTGCGTGATCCCGACGCGGCACGGGCGCAACGGGGTGGCCTACACCTCGGAAGGGAAGCTCAACCTGCGTAATGCCGTTCACGCGGAGGATCCGCGCCCGCTGGATCCATGCTGCCGCTGCGAGGTCTGCCGGACCCACTCCCGCATGTACATCCGCCATTTGTTCCAGGCGCAGGAGATCTTGGGCCTACGGCTTCTCTCATTCCATAACCTTTGGTTCTATAGTACACTGATGACCGAAATCCGACGGGCGGTACAGGAAAACAGGCTGTCCTCGATTAAAAAACTGCTTGATAAAGGAGAGAACCGGTGAACCCAGGAGCGATGGCGCAATTGCTTCC
>CAYJTM010000238.1:0-1631 GCA_964373055.1 uncultured Planctomycetia bacterium | reverse complement strand
CTCCGTTCGAGCAGGCGCGGGAGATGTACGAGGACCTGGGCGCGCAGGGCGAGTTTAAGCTGGAGGTTGGCAAAGGGGAATGCGCCGCGTGAAAGACCGCGTAAACGTCATCTCGAGACACCGAAGGTGTCGAGAGATCTCGTTTTTAAAGACAAGATTTCTCGGCCTGGCGGCCTCGAAATGACGATAGGGATCGAATGCTAACGAATGCGGCTTGCTGGAAAGAGGCGCAGCGCTACCTCGTGGGAGGGGTCAACTCTCCCGTCCGGTCGTTCCGCGGCGTCGGCGGGCGGCCGTTCTTCGTCGACCGGGGGAAGGGGCCGTATCTCTGGGACGTCCAGGGCCGGCGCTACCTGGACTTCGTCGGGTCGTGGGGCGCTTTGATCCTGGGCCATCGGCATCCGGAGGTGATGCGGGCCGCCTCGAAAGCGCTTGAAAAAGGGGCCACCTTCGGCACGCCAACGCCGGGCGAAGCGGAGCTCGCGCGGGAGATCGTGAAGGCAGTCCCCTCGATCGAGCAGGTCCGGTTCGTCTCCTCCGGGACGGAGGCGGTCATGAGCGCGGTGCGTTTGGCCCGGGGCGCCACCGGGCGTTCCAAGATTCTGAAATTCGACGGGGCCTACCACGGCCACTCCGACGCGCTGCTGGCGCAGGCCGGATCGGGGCTGGCCACGCTGGGGATCCCGGCATCGCCGGGCGTGCCGCGCGGCGTGACCGCCGACACGATCACGGTCCCCTTCAACGACCTCGGCGCGGTGGAAGCGGCAGTCCGCAAGCACGGCAGGGGGTTGGCCTGCATTCTGGTCGAGCCGGTGATGGCCAACATCGGCGTGATCCCGCCCGCGTCCGGGTTTTTGGAAGGGCTGCGCAGGATGTCCCGCCGGTGCGGGGCCCTTTTGATCTTTGATGAGGTGATTACCGGGTTCCGGGTGGCCTACGGCGGGGCGCAGTCCCTTTACGGAGTCCGGCCGGACCTGACCGTGCTAGGGAAGGTGATCGGCGGCGGGTTCCCGGTCGGGGCCTACGGCGGCGCCCGGCGCTGGATGAGCCGGGTGGCACCGGTGGGGCCGGTCTATCAAGCCGGCACCCTTTCCGGGCATCCGGTCGCGATGGCGGCGGGGCTGGCCACGCTTGAACACCTTCGGCAGCCGGGAACCTATGAGCTGTTGGAGAAGCGGGCGCGGCAGCTGCGGACCGGCCTGCTGCTCTTCGCCCAGAGGGCAGGGCTCAAAGCGGCGGTGAACCAGGTTGGCGGGCTGCTCACCCTTTTCTTCACCGAACCGCCGGTTCGGACGGGCGCCAAGGCGCGCGCCTCCGACGCCGGCCTGTACCGGGCCTATTTCCACGGCATGCTCAAGCGCGGGATCTACCTGCCGCCGTCTCCGTACGAGGCCTGGTTCCTTTCGACGGCGCACGGGATGCGGGAGATCGAGAAGACGCTTCTGACGCACGCGGAAACAATAAACGTCATTGCGAGGAGCGAGATCCCTCGCCCGTCATTGCGAGTCCGCCGAAGGCGGACGAAGCAATCTCGATGGACGGGCTCGGGACAGGCTCCGCAATCTCCGAGGTATCCATGAGCCGCAAGATCGCGCAGTCCATTCTGGAGCTGATCGGCGACACGCCGATGG
>CAYJTM010000237.1:0-1639 GCA_964373055.1 uncultured Planctomycetia bacterium | reverse complement strand
GCCATCCAGCCCGATTCCAAAGCGAGCTCATCCGGTTCGGAGAAAACGGCTCCGGGCCAGAAACCCAGGCCCGCCAACAGCAAAAGCGAAAACCACAAGGATGTCATCTGCATGTCCACACCACTTCGAAGGATATCACAAGGGACGCCGGGCTGGGTGCTCGCGGCGGGGGAAAATTATGTCCGTGGAAAAAACGCTTTTGTGCTTTTTCGCCTAGGGGAGGCGGGTGATGACGCCGCAGGCGATCCGGTCGCCGGCGTTGCCGGCCGGATCGGTCTTGTTGTCATCGGGGGAGGCGTGGATCACGATCGCGGTCCCGCCCGGATGAAACAGGGAGTTTTCCTTGTCCCCGGCCAGCGTGACGGCCGGCACCAGGGCGTCCAGATCGCCGGCGCCGTCGGGGCCCACGTAGAGGTCCTGCAGATCTCCGGCATGGGGGCCTTCGGGGTTCTGCCTCCCGTGCTTCTTGTGGAAGGGGTTGAAGTGGGGCCCGGCCGACTTGAAATCCGGCGGCTCGCAGAGGCCCGCCGAGTGGATGTGGAACGCGTGGAACCCGGGCGGCAAGCCCGACACCTTCAGCCACAACCGGAGGCCCCCGGGGATCTCCTCAAACAGGGCGGTCCCCACCTCTTTCCCCTCGGCGTTGATCAGCGTCGCCTTTGCCTTCGGCTTCATCTCCACCAGCGGCTCCGCCGAGGCGATGCCGGCGCAAAGAACCAGCGCCAAAAACAACCCGCAACATCTCATGCTTAATTTATACCCCATTCGCTGACTAAAATCGGGGCGGCGAGATTTGAACTCGCGACCTCTTGGTCCCGAACTAATACGAACGTGTTAAGAACTGTGACATCCTCCGTTCGTCCTGAGCTTGTCGAAGGACGACTCTTCGATCTGACTCTTTCGTGGTTCGACCCTTCGACTTTGCTCAGGCTCACCACGAACGGTGTGCACATGACTTTCTGCGTTTGTATTAGGTCCGTGCAGTCCTTGTGTCACGCCGACTATTGTAACCTTGTTTGCCGGTGTTGGCTATCCGTTGCTGGTAGTGGGAGTTACGCGGGAGCGACTTGCGGGTCTGTCTGAAGGAGCTATTGCTGGTGGTTGCCTCTGGTGGGGGCTGGTTGGGCCTGTTCTGTTAGCACCGTGTTAGCACGGAAGCCCGAAAAGGCCCTAAATGTACATTATGTATGATATGCTTATATATGTACAAGGCAATTCCTAAAAGGAGGCATAGACAATGGCAAGCATGACCCTTGCGATTCCTGCGGATCTAAGAGCCAAAATGAAGCTGTTCCCGGAGATCAACTGGTCTGAGGTTGCCCGCCAGGCGATCCTTCTCAAGATGCGGCAGCTCGAGCAGTTGAACCGGTTGCTTTCCAAGAGCACCTTGACTGAGCAGGATACCATCGACATCGGCCGGCAGATCAAAAAGCGCGTCTGGAAACGGCACCAGCACCGCTAGTGGAACTCGTCGTCGACGCCAATATCCTGGTGGCTGGATTCCTCCGGGCAGCCGTAACCCGCGAGCTGCTCCTGGATGAACGGCTCACCCTGTGGACTCCGGAGCCCTCTACCAGGGCGGAAAGGACTGGCCGTAGGTGGCTCTCCGGTACCCAAAAGATTGGCTGCGCTTTCAGAT
>CAYJTM010000236.1:0-1641 GCA_964373055.1 uncultured Planctomycetia bacterium | reverse complement strand
AGATCCACATGCGGGTCTCCTGCCCGCCGATCATGCACCCCTGCTTCTACGGGATTGATTTCCCGACCAAGAACGAGCTGATCGCCCGCACCCACTCGCTGGAGGAGATCCGGACCTTCCTCGAGGTGGACTCCCTCGGTTTCATCTCGCTGGAAGGGATGCTCAGCGCGGTGACCGGCCCGAACGCCAACTACTGCACCGCCTGCTACTCCGGGAAGTACCCCCTGCCGTTCGGCCCCGAAGCGGACAAGTACATCCTTGAGCGGAAATTCTCCGGCGAAGCACATCCGGTCAAGAAGTGACCCTCCGGTGGCTAAACAGCTTGACGCAGGGCAGAGTAATGTGGCATTATTTTAATGAATAATTAGAAGGAGGCCACATGCTCAAGGAATCGGGCGAGTCGGGGGAGGTGAAACTCACCTCCCAGCATCAGATCACTATCCCTAAAAGGGTTTGTGATCGGCTGCACTTGAAGGGAGGCGACCGCCTGGAGGTGTCAGTGACCTCCGATCGGAAGCTCCTGCTCAAGCCGAAAAAACTGATCGACGCGGATGACGCGGCCTACCGGCTGGGACAGGAGATCCTGGAAGCCGAACAACAAATTAAGCAGGGGAAAACCGTCCCTTGGTCTGAGATCAAGCGCCGCCATCGTCTATGACGGCCCGTTACGCGGTTCTTTTCTCAGAGCGCGCTCAGGAGAAGTTTGACCAATTTATTCATGCCAGCAGGAAGGCCGGCGAACAGATTGCCAAAGCGGTTGACCGGCTCGCTTCGAATCCTGATTTGGGAGAGTTCCTGAAGGGGGACTGGAAGGGCTACCGGAAGTACCGGACGGGGGATTACCGGATTATCTACCGTGTCGAGCATTCCCGTTTAATTATTTTCATTGTGACAATCGGTGATCGCAAGGATGTCTACCGTTAAATATGATAGGTAAAAATCTTGGAATCGCTGCCCTGTATAATGCCCTCGTTTTTCTTTGTTTCCTATATATGGAGTTTACGACTCAGGATGTCACCGGTCAGGGGATAATCGGTATTCCGTTCTATTTAGTGCTCTTCACGGTAATTCACTGTACCGTCATTGCGTTTACATTTTTTAGACGGAAAAGGGGGTTCGGAGCTTATCTGTTGAATGTTTTTGCTATCGCTGGCTTCAACTTCGTGGCAGGTTTCGTGGATCTTTTTTCGGGTATTGTCGTTCTGAATGTTTTTAAACGATGAAAACGTATAAGCAGGCGGGAGTGGATGTCGGCGCGGCGGGGCGGTTCATCCACTCGATCCAGCCGCTGGCCCGGCTCACCCGGCGCGTTGGGCTGGTGCGTGGGATCGGCGGGTTCGGCGGGCTCTTTGCCTTGAAGGGACTGCGGTACCGGGACCCGGTGCTGGTGGCCTCTGCTGACGGCGTCGGCACCAAGCTTAAAGTAGCGCAGCGGGCCGGCTGGTACACGCCGCTCGGGGTGGACCTCGTGGCGATGAACGTGAACGACATCCTCTGCACGGGGGCCGAGCCGATTTTCTTCCTGGATTACATCGCCGCCGGCCGGCTGGACCCCAAGGTGCTCATCAATGTGGTGCGCGGCGTGGTGCGGGGCTGCGTGGAATCCCACTGCGTGCTGCTGGGCGGCGAGACGGCCCAGCT
>CAYJTM010000235.1:0-1646 GCA_964373055.1 uncultured Planctomycetia bacterium | reverse complement strand
CTGTGCCATTGTTGCATCGTCCATTGCATCGCTCCTCCCTCTCGTGAATTTTCATGAGCACCTTCATGAGGCCGACCATGTTCCGAATGATTTCTTCGCCGTCGGCCGCCGTCAGCCGAATCGGGGCGATTGGCTGCCATGCTTGAATCGTTTTCTCCAGGAACTTCTCGTCCATCCCGTCCTCGCCAAATAAAAATGGCCAGAGCACATACGTTGCATAGGTAGCTGCATCGCAAGTGCTCTGGCCAACTACGGACGGGCCAGAGGGTGCCCCTGTCGGGACACGAAACCGCTTACCGCCAGTTGTGGATGGCGGACTTCAAATCGTTCAGAGCGTGCCGGAACGGCCGGATGTCCACCTTGCCCTCATTGAAGAAGGCCCGCACCAGTTCCTCCCGGTCGCCCCGGTCTTCAAAGACAAAACAGTGCTTCTTTCCTTCCTCCGCAATCCGATCCACGCGGAGAAGCTTCAGGCCGCTGGCCTTGAGGAAGGCAGCCAGATCCAGATCGAACACAGGATATTCTTTGGCTGAAGAAGGAGTTGCCGACCTCACGGCGTATCCTTTGGTTTCCGGGGCGGCCGCCTGAAGGCGCTGAAAGGATCGGCGTTTTTAAACACCTCATCCAAGCTCCCGAAGACATCCCGCATGCCCTCCAGGCCGCCGAAGAAATCCGGAATGTCTCCGAACAGACCGCCCCGCCCGGGCGGCGTATGGGGATTCTTCCGGAGATTGTCCAGCCGGCGAATGGCTTCCTGCGCTCTCCACATGACCCCCTGGGTTGCCAGGGACTCCATGGCGGCCTGCATCTTGGCCTGGAACTCCTCTCGTTCCTTGGCCCGCTGTTGGGTTTCTTCCCTACGGACTTCACGATCTTGGTTGGATTTGAGAGAATCGGCCCAGTCGTACTTGGGCTGGATCAGCTTGTAGCCAAGGGCGCACAGCCGGGCTTCCATCTGCCCGCGGTTGGCGTCGAAACGGCCCTTGAACCCAGAAACATACGGCTCCACGACCACGTACTCGCCGGGCTGCTTGCCGTCCAGCAGCGCAACCACCTCCTCTTGAGGCATGAGCATCTCACCGCCTCCGAAATCGCACTGCCACTCCGGGAAGTCGTCTGCGCGGAAGCGGTCCTTGGAGCGGCAATAGGTCGGCTTGCGGTACTGGATACCGTCTATCCCTCGCAGATAATGGCAGACGTAATGCATTCCCTCATGGGCCTCCGTGTGGGCGCTGTTGTGGGACAGAGGGTTGAATCCGACATGAGCGAGTTTTTTCCATCGGAAAGGCGTAACGTTGACGACGATCAGTTTGTCCAGCCCCCAAGGGGAAATCTCACCATCGGGGAAAAGGCATCCCAGGAGGTGTTCCCCTTCGGCGATCCGGTTGAGGATTCCCTGATCGTCGTAGATGACCTTCAGGCCAAAGAGGGTTTTGAAAATGGCGCTCGGCTCCTTGAGGGGGTACGTGATCCTTTTCCCCGATATGCGCTCGTATTCCCGCCGAAGCTCCTCGACGACCTGGCGAATCCGAAGTTTTGCTGGTGAAAGCTGAATCGATTGCTGCATCGGAACTCCCCTCGGTTACTTGCCCCGTTTCTTTCTCCCGTAATACTTCGCCATCATGGTGGGGAACTTCTCCTCCAAC
>CAYJTM010000234.1:0-1654 GCA_964373055.1 uncultured Planctomycetia bacterium | reverse complement strand
GCGCAGGATCGCCCGGTAGGCCTGCTCGCGGGCAAGAGGGGTCATCTGCTTGGAATCGTCAATCGGGAGTTTGAAACGGAAATCGTGGAGGAGTACGGCGCTTGCTACAACGGGACCGGCGAGAGGGCCTCGGCCGGCTTCATCCACGCCGGCAATAAGCGCGGCGTCAGGCCTTCGTCGGCGCTGAACTTTCCGATCGAACCGGAGGAGCTCCTGGAGCCGTGGGGTTCTCTTCAAAACGCTCCTCGATGCGGCCGGCCTTGCCGACCTTCTTGCGCAGATAGTAGAGCTTGGCCCGGCGGACCTGGCCCTGTTTGACCACCAAGATCTTCTCGATGAACGGGGAATGCAGGCAGAAGACCCTCTCGACCCCTTCTCCGTAGCTGATGCGGCGGACCGTGAAGGTCTCCCGGCTGGAGCCGCTCTTGCGGGCGATCACCACCCCCTCAAAGGGCTGGATGCGGGTCTTGTCGTCCTCTTGGATCCGGACAAAAACCCGCACGGTGTCGCCCACCTTGAAATGGGGGCGGTCCGATTTGAGCTGGGCCTTCTCGATCTCCACAATCCGGCGGTCCATCGAAAGTCTCCTTAAAGTTAGCGCGTCAGGTCCGGGCGCTGGGCGCGGGTCCGGCGCAGCGACTGCAGCCGGCGCCATTCGGCAACCCGCGGGGCGTCGCCCGAAAGCAAGACGTCCGGCACGCGCATTCCGCGAAATTCCGCCGGACGGGTGTAGTGGGGATACTCCAACAGGTTGCCGCTGAAAGACTCTTCGGCCGCCGACTGCTCGTCGCCCAAAGCTCCGGGCAGCAGCCGAACAACCGAATCGATCAACACCATAGCAGGAAGCTCGCCGCAGGTCAATACGTAATCGCCGATCGAGAGCTCCTCGTCGGCGAGTGCCTGCCGGACCCGCTCGTCCACCCCCTCGTAATGCCCGCAGAGCAGGACCAGCCAGGGTTTCTTAGCCAGCGCTGCAGCCTTGCGCTGCGTCAGCTTCTCCCCCTGCGGCGATAGGAGAACCACATGGGGTGTAGGGTGTAGGGTGTAGGGTGTAGGGGACCCCTGCCTGTGATTTTGCCTACACCCTACACCCTCGACCCTACACCTTGCCTTCAGCGCTTCCACCGCGCTGAAGAAGGGCTCCGCCCGCATCACCATGCCGGGGCCGCCACCGTAGGGCCGGTCATCCACCTTCCGGTGCTTGGTCCTAGACCAGTCCCGCAGGTCGTGGACCCGGACCCGGAGGACCTTCTTCTTCCCGGCACGGGCCAGGATCGAGCTCCCCAGCACCGGCGGGAACATCTCCGGGAAGATCGTCAGAACGTCAATTCGCATTTTCACGGTCATTGCGAGGCGAAGCCGAAGCAATCTCGTTTTAAGGGCAAGATCGCCACGGCCCTGCGGGCCTCGCGAGAGATTGCTTCACTCCCGTTGGTCGTTCGCAATGACGATTATAGTTTACTCGCTTTCTTGATCAGCTGTTTGATCGTCGGGGACGGAATGGCCCCCTTGCTGATCCAGTAGTTCGCCCGCTCCACGTTCAACTTGAGCACCAGCGGATTCTTCGATGCGTCGTAGAAGCCCAGCTCCTCGATCGCCCGGCTGTCCCGGGCCTTCGTCTTCGTGATGACGACGATGCGGTTGTGCGGCTTTT
>CAYJTM010000233.1:0-1662 GCA_964373055.1 uncultured Planctomycetia bacterium | reverse complement strand
TCCGCGATGCCGACGTTGTAGAACCGGTCCGGGAACTCCTTCGCAAACAAGTTCGTCTTGGTCGAGGCGGAGAGGTCCCCATCGAGCACGACGATCTTCGGGTTTACCCGGCCCAGCTCCGCCAGCGCCTGGCCGTATGCGTCGCGCGTCGCGAGCCCCATTTTCTTTTCCAAGGATTTCTCCACGAGCAACCTACTTGCCCCCTTTCTTGATCTTGCCGGCGGCCACCAGCGCCTGCGAAAGCGAGGGGTCGCCGTCCAATTCTTTGAGCGCCGCCTGCATCTCTTCTTGAGTTGGGGCCACGCCGTGGAAGTGGTTGTTGTTCTCCATGAAGGAGACCCCCTTCCCCTTCACCGTGTGGGCGATGATCATCTGCGGCTGACCCTTCGCCTGCTTGGCCTTCTCTAGAGCCGCCAGCAGCTCCGGGATGCTGTGGCCATCCACCTCCTGCACGTTCCAGCGGAAGGATTCCCACTTGGCCCGCAACGGCTCCAGGTCCAGGATATCTTTAATGGCGCCATCTAACTGGAACTTGTTGTAGTCCAGAACGGCAATCAGCCGGTCCAGCTTGTGGAACCCGGCGAAGGCGGCCGCCTCCCAGGTCTGGCCTTCCTCATTCTCCCCGTCGCTCATCAGCACGTAGACCCGGCGGTCCTTCTTATCCATGTGCGCCGCGAGGGCCAGCCCGCTGGCGATGGAAAGCCCCTGCCCGAGTGAGCCGGTGCAGGCCTCCAGCGCCGGCATGAATCGGGTGTCCGGGTGTCCCTGCAGCGGCGAGCCCAGCTTCCGAAGGGTCCCGAGCAGCTCTTTAGGGAAGTAGCCGGCGATCGCCATCGCGGCGTAGACCACCGGGCAGGCGTGCCCCTTGCTGAGGACAAAGCGGTCCCGGTCTTCCCATTGGGGGTTCTTCGGGTCGTGGCGCATCACATGGAAGAAGAGGCAGGTGATGATCTCAGCCGCGGAAAGAGAGCCGCCCGGGTGGCCTGAAGCCGCCTGGGCCAGCATGCGGATCACCTCTTTGCGGATTTCAAGAGCGACGGCGGGGAGTTCCATTGGGCTTTATGCTATCATAAACCTCTTCAATGATTCATCCGGCACTCTTCTATACCGTTTCCGGCCTGATCACGGCAAGCGCCCTGGGCGTCATCCTGGCGCGGCGCCCCATCTACGCGGTCTTGAGTTTGGTGCTGGTCCTCTTCGGCCTCTCCACGCTGTTCGTTTGCCTGCATGCCTTCTTCGTGGCGGCGATCCAGATCGTGGTCTACGCCGGCGCCGTATTGGTCCTATTTCTCTTTGTGGTGATGCTGTTGGAGATGGAGCCGGAGCCCCTGCTGCGGGCCCGGAACAAGACGATGATGGGGGTCGGCATCCTGTTCGGGCTCTTCTTCCTCTGGCAGCTGGCCGTGGTGGTCAAGGGGCTGCCTCCCGCGACCGGAAAACCGCTTCCCGGCACCACGGCGGCGATCGGGCAGCTGCTGTTCACCACCTACGCCCTTCCGTTCGAGGCGGCTTCCTTATTGCTGCTGGTCGGGATCATCGGCGCGATCGTGCTAGCGAAGAAAAAGCTATGAACCTCCCACCGGTCGGCCTCCCCCACCTGATCGGCCTAAGCGGCATCCTGTTCGTGATCGGGCTGATCGGCGTGGTGACCCGCCGGAACAT
>CAYJTM010000232.1:0-1670 GCA_964373055.1 uncultured Planctomycetia bacterium | reverse complement strand
CAGGCCGCTGAAACGCTGCTGGTCGAGGAGCTCGCCTCCCGGGAGAATTTCCGCCACAGCTTGATGGCCGAGCTGGCCCGGCACGTTTCCCGCATGCCGGGGAAACGGATCCGCCCCGCGCTGGCCCTGATGGGAGCGGCGCTCGCCCACGACGCTTCCCGCGGCCGGCGCAACGGCAACGGATCCTCCGCCTGGATGAAGCAGGCGATCTCGCTCGCGGCGGCCGTCGAGATGTTCCACACCGCCACGCTTCTGCACGACGACGTGATTGACGGCGCCTCGCTGCGGCGCGGGCTCACCACCTTGAACGCAAAATGGGGGGACACCCTCTCCGTCCTCTCCGGCGATTACCTCTACGCCAAGGCCTTCTGCCTCTTGAGCCGGCTTGACAACCCGGTGGTGCTCAACCTCATGTCGGACACCGCCCGGACCGTCTGCGAGGGGGAGGTGGCGCAGATCCAGCACCAGTACGACCTCACCCTCACTCGAGCCAACTACCTCAAGATCATCGGCTGGAAGACCGCTTCCCTGATGGGAGCGGCCGCGGAGGCGGGCGCCTTGCTGGGCGGGGCGACCGTGCCCCAAGCCCGCCGGCTCGGCCTCTTCGGCTCCAACTACGGCATCGCCTTCCAGATCCTAGACGACACGCAGGACCTGATGGGGGAGGAAGAGGTGCTGGGCAAGTCGCTCGGCACCGATTTGGCACTCGGACAGCTCACGCTGCCGCTCCTGTACCTGCGGGATGCCGCCGACCCGGAGCTGCGGGGGATGCTCTCCCAGTGGTTCAACGGCAACGGCTCACGCACCGCCGCGCAGGCGCAGGAGCAGCTCCGGCTGTTGAAGAGCGAGGCGGCCCGCCGCAAGGTGCCGGCCCGCTGCCGCCGGGCGGCCGACGGTTTTCTTGCCAAAGCGCGCGCAGCGCTCGCCCCGTTCCCCTCTTCCCCCTACAAAACCAGCCTGCTCAATCTCACCGACTTGCTTCTACGGTAATTCTGTTTTACGGTATACTGTCCCCAGTCAAGGAGGGACAACCCGATGATTCACCCGCACATGATCCGGTGGTTCGCACTCGCACTCCTCGTTGTTCTTCCCCAATCCGTTGCTCTAGCCGAAACCATCGAACTGGTGACCTACTACCCGGCCCCGGGCGGGGGCGGCGGGGACATGAACGTGACCAGTCTGACGGTTGGCCCCGATTATGCCGGGGTGGTCCCCGGTCCGGGGCAGGCCTTTATCACGGGCCCGGTGGGGATCGGCGTCGGCTTCACGGCGGCGGATCCGCCGGCGGCGGCGCTTGAGGTGGTGGGCAATATCCTGGCGACGGGTCCGGCGGGAGAAAACGCGCTGTTCATCTCCAACCGGGCGGGCAATGCCGTTCTCAGCGGATTGCAAGTGCAGACAGCGGGAGCGGCACAATGGACGATGGGTTCCCGGGCCGGCTCGGAGGATTTTCAGATCTTTTCGGACGCCGGCGCGGCGGCGCGCTTGACCCTCGAACAAGGGACCGGCAATATGCGCGTGCAAGGGGCGGCCGACGCGGCGAGCGTCGTGACCTTCATGCCGGGCGCGGACGACGCGGGCACGCCGGCGGTCCCGGAGATCCGGGTGGGGATCGGGGCGAACCCGCCCACCACGCAACTGGATGTCAACGGCCAGATCCGGATGCGGGG
>CAYJTM010000231.1:0-1703 GCA_964373055.1 uncultured Planctomycetia bacterium | reverse complement strand
TGCGGGTCCCGCTCCAGGATGTAGCGGTCCTTGAAGGTGCCCGGCTCCCCCTCGTCGGCGTTGACCACCAGGAAGATCGGCTTCGGTGAGTCCTTCGGGATGAAGCTCCATTTCTTTCCGGTCGGGAAGCCGGCTCCGCCCAAACCGCGCAGGTTCGCCTTAATGACCTCGTCCATGATCTGCTGCGGCGTCATCCCCAGCGCTTTCTTGGCCGCCTGATAGCCGCCATCGGCGACGTAGGCGTCGAACCAAGTCCCTCCGGCGTTCTTGAACCGCTTGGAGAGGACCGGGCCGTCGGTGCTCACGTAACCCGGTTCGGCTCCGAGCTCCGTTCGCCCTTCGACAGGCTCAGGGCGAACGGCCGCTCGTGCTGAGCTTGTCGAAGCACGAGCGGAACCAACCAGCTGATCAATTGCTTCGGAAGTCAGCGGGCCGACGTAGTGGTCGTTCACCTGGGCGCAGGGGGCCGCCTCGCAGGCACAGAGGCATTCGACGGTGGAGAGGGTCACCTTACCGTCCGGCGTGGTCTGCCCCGGCCCGATGCCGAACTTCTCCTCCATCTGGGCCAGAACATTCTTAGAGCCGCGAAGCATGCAGGGGGTGGAGACGCAGAGCTGGATGTGCTGCTTGCCGACCGGCCCGGTGTGGAACAGGTGATAGAAACTCACCACCTCCCGCACGTGGACCACCGCCTGGCCGGTCTTGTCGGCCACCCATTGCTCTCCCTCGGGGGTGACGCGGCCGAATGTCTCCTGCACCAGCCAGAGCAACGGCAGTGTCGCGGCCCGCTTCTCCTCATACTTGGCGATAATTTCGTTCGCGCGCGACTCAAGTTGCTTCATATCCATAGCTTGCCACCCAAAGTCATTGCGAGGCAAAGCCGAAGCAATCTCCTTGCGCGCCGGGAGATTGCTTCGTCGGCCTTTGGCCTCCTCGCAATGACGATTATTTCAGCGATCTAATTCTCCGCCGATCATGTTGACCGAGCCGAAGGTCGGCACCATGTCGGCCATCATCTCGCCGATCAGCAGTTTCGGCAGGGCCGACATGATGGTGAAGCAGGGCGGCCGCACGCGGACCCGGTAGGCCCGGTCGGAGCCGTCGCTCACCACGTAGAAACCCAGCTCCCCGTTGGCACCCTCAACGGGGAAATAGACCTCTCCCTTTGGAGGGCGGATGCCGTGGCCGAACATCACCAGCTTGAAGTGGTTCATCAGCCCTTCGATGTTGCCGTAGGTGTCCTCTTTCGGCGGAAGGAAGACCCGCTTCTCCTCGACACCGATGGTTGGGCGCACCCGGTCGCTGGCCCCTTCCAGCGTCGGATCGGTCACCGCCGTCTTGCCGGCGATCTCGTTGATCCGGCCCATCTTCCCCTTGTCCACCATCTCGGCGGCGGGGATGGGCCTACCGCTTTCCGGATCCACCTGCACCGGCCCACCGGGGATTTCTTTCAAACACTGTTCGACGATCCGCATGGATTGTTCCATCTCTTCCATCCGGCAGTAATAGCGGTCCAGGTTGTCGCCAACGGTGCCGAGCGGCACCTCGAACTGGAGCCGGTCATAGACCGCGTAAGGAGAAGCCTTCCGGACATCAAAATTGACGCCGGTCGCCCGCAGGAACGGCCCGGTGATGCCGTAGGAGATGGCATCCTCCTGCGAGATCTTGCCGGTCCCCTTCATCCGGTCCACGAAGATCCGGTT
>CAYJTM010000230.1:0-1706 GCA_964373055.1 uncultured Planctomycetia bacterium | reverse complement strand
TGCCGTCGGTGCTGGTGACCGCCCGGAGGGCCACGACATTCTCGTAGGTCCGCTCATCCCCCATGACGCCGACGGAGCGGACCGGCAGAAGCACCGCGAAGGCCTGCCAGATTTTAGAGTACCATCCGGAGGAACGCAATTCTCCAATGAAGCGGGTGTCCGCCTCCCGCAGCAGTTCCAGGCGCTGTTTCGTGACGGAACCCAGGATCCGGATCGCCAACCCCGGGCCCGGGAACGGGTGGCGCCCCAGCATCTGTGCCGGCAGGCCCATCTGGCGGCCGATCAGACGCACCTCGTCTTTGAAGAGGAACCTCAGCGGCTCCACCAGCTTGAACTTCATACCCTTGGGCAGGCCGCCGACGTTGTGGTGGGTCTTGATGGTGGCCGAGGGCCCTCCCAGCGGGGAGACCGACTCGATCACGTCGGGGTAGAGGGTGCCCTGCCCCAGGAATTTCGCCTGCCGGTGCTTCTTCGCCTCCTCCTCGAAACAGGCGATGAAGAGCCGGCCGATCCGCCGGCGCTTCTCCTCCGGGTCCTCGATCCCGCTAAGGGCTTTGAGGAAGCGCTGCTCGGCGTTGACCACCACCAGCGGCATCTTGAAGTGGCCCTTGAAGGTCCGGATCACATCCTCCCGCTCCCCCTTGCGCAGCAGGCCGGTGTCCACGAAGATCGGGACCAGCCGCTTGCCGATCGCCTTGTGAACCAGCAGAGCGGCCACCGAGGAGTCCACCCCGCCGGAGAGGCCGAGCACCACGCCGGAGTTGCCGGTTTTTTCCCGGATCTCCCGGACGGTGTTCCGGATGAAGTAGCGCGGCGACCAGTCGCCGCGGCAGCCGCAGACGCTGTAGAGGAAGTTGCGGATCACCTCCTTGCCCCGCTCGGTGTGCATCACCTCCGGGTGGAACTGCACGCCGAACCGCTTGGAGGAGGGGGAACCCATCGCGGCGATAGGCGTGTTGGCGGTGCGGGCGATCCTCTTAAAGCCGGGAGGCAGCTTGGTGACGTAATCGCCGTGGCTCATCCAGCAGGTGAAGCGGCCGGAGAGCCCCTTGAAGAGGGAGTCCTGCTCCGTGATCCGCAGCCGGGCCTTGCCGAATTCCCGGTGGGCGGCCTTGGAGACGCCGCCGCCGAGCATCTGGCCCATCAGCTGCATGCCGTAGCAGATCCCCAGCATCGGCCGGCCGGTGCGGAAGACGCGCCGGTCCGGCTTCGGGGCCCCCTTGGCCCATACGGAGGCCGGCCCGCCGGAGAGGATGATCCCTTTGGGGTTCTCCCGCGCGATCTGCTCCGGAGAGATGGTGTAGGGGACGATCTTCGAGAAGACGTTGAGCTCCCGGACGCGGCGGGCGATCAGCTGGGCATACTGGGAGCCAAAGTCGAGGATGAGCACCATCTCTTGCGGGTTCTTCGCCATCGAGGGCCTATTTTACCTCCCCCGGTGCCTCGTGGCGAAGGCGAAGTTGGCCGCAGGCCCCCTCGATGTCGAGGCCCCTCGACGTGCGCAGCGTGCAGGTGATCCCCTTCTTGCGGAGGACCTTCTCGAACTCCAGCATGCGGGCCTGCGGCGGGCGGCCAAACGGCGGAATCGGCCGCTCTCCTTCGTCCTTCGACAAGCTCAGGACGATCGGATGCTGATGAGCGGCCGGAGTATGGATCGGGTGGCAGGGGATCAGGTTCACCTTGCAGAGGATCCGCTTGAGGCGCCC
>CAYJTM010000229.1:0-1706 GCA_964373055.1 uncultured Planctomycetia bacterium | reverse complement strand
TGTCGGACCGCCACTGGGACAAGATCGGGGACTCGGTCAAGTCCGAGGAGATCGGAAAATACCTTCCGGCGGGGAAGCTGACCACCGATTGGCAGCAGGCCAAGATCCCGCTGGATGAGTTCTTCCTGGACTACAGCCAGTTGGCCTCCATCGCGATCGTCTTTGAAGGGGACCTCTTCCCGGAGACCGGACACGCCGGGATGATCTACATGGACGACCTCGCTCTGGAGTGACGCGCGCCAAGGGGGGGAGGGCCCTGCTGCTGGGATTGGCCGGGCTTTCCCTCCTTTCTTTTCTCCCCCATTTTTTATCCCGCCGCCCGGAGGCGTTTTTGCCTCCGACCGGGTTGTCCGAGCCGAAGGCGGTCCGCGCGATGTGGGTCTGGGATGCCCGGATCGCCGCCGATTCACAAGCCCGTTCCCGGCTGCTGCAGTTCTGCAAGCGGCACCGCATTGACACGCTCTACCTTTCCGCCTACGACCTGCGCCCTCCGATGGAGGAGAGGTACCGGCAATTCAACCGCCTGGCCCACCAGGACGGGATCGCGGTCCACGCGCTGGCCGGCGACCCGCGCTGGGGCAAACCCCAGTACCACCATGTGCCGCTGGAGTGGGTGGCCTCCGTGCTGCGCTACAACGCCTCCGCCGCGCAGCCGGAACGGTTCGACGGGGTCCACACCGACGTGGAGGTCTACCTGCTGACCAAGAGCTGGAAGGAGCAGCCGGCCATGCTGCTGGGCGGCTACCTGGACTTAAACGCCAAGATCGCCGCGGAGCTGGCACGGGACCCCGCGCGCGTGCTGTTCGGCGTGGACATCCCGTTCTGGTTCGATGACGACCCGGCGTACCGGATCCTCTGGCACGGCAAGGTCAAGCCCCCCTCGCAGCATGTGATCGACACGGTGGATTCGGTCACCGTGATGGCCTACCGCAACTTCGCCGAGGGGGAGGACGGCACGGTCCACCTGGTCTCCTTGGAGATGAACTACGCCGACCGGGTGGGAAAACCGGTGGTGATCGGCCAGGAGACCCAGGAGAACCTCTACCCCGCGTACGTCACCTTCGGAGGCACCTCCTGCAACGCGCTGTACCGGGAGATGGACAAGATTGAAATGGTCATGGGCAAGCGGCCCGCTTTCGGGGGGTTCGCGCTGCACCATTACGAGAGCTATAGAAAGTTGTGCGGAGAATAGAGCGGTGTAGGGTGAAGGGTGTAGGGTGTAGGGTAAGAGCATGCCTTTGGATGCTTTTCTTTTTTACACCCTACACCCTACACCCTCCACCGGCCTTCGCGGACGTCATCTACGACACCTCCGGCGGCACGCTTAAAGGGCTTGTGGTCGAGGAGCATGCCGACCGGATCGTCGTGAGCACCGAACAGGGGGAGCAGACGGTCTTCCGCAGCCAGATCGAGGAGGTCTTCTACGCGGACCCGGAGCGCAACTACCTCTACCTGGGCAACCAGGCGCTGGAGGCGGGGGAGATCGCGGCGGCCCGGGGCTTCTTCCAGAAGGCGCTCCAGATCAATTCGGCTCTCTCCGAGGCGTCCGACGCGCTCGAGCGGGCCGCGGATCTGGAGAAGAAACAGGGGTTGATGGGCGAGGGGTTGGACCTGCTGCAGGCGATGAAAAAACAATGGGGGATCACGCTGGAGGAGGGCAAGGAGATGGCCGTGATCCGGGAGGTTCTCCCCGGCTCCCTCGCCGA
>CAYJTM010000228.1:0-1721 GCA_964373055.1 uncultured Planctomycetia bacterium | reverse complement strand
TCCAGCGGGCGCATCCAGGGGGCGCTGTTTGAGGGGCGCGCGGTTTCCAGGCGGCGGCGGGCGCTGTGGCGCAGGAGGCCGACGGCGACGCTGTCTGCGCCCCGAAGAGCGATCCCCTCCGCGAGCTCCACCTCTTTCACCGTCCCCAGCCGGACCGGCGCGTTGAAGGTTTGCTCCGCCATCTCCAAGAACCCTTCCATCCGGGAGAGATAGCCGGTCACCACCACGCCGGAGGCGCAGTCGAGGAAGATCGGGTTCCCTTCCAGCCGGCGCTGGATCCGGGTGAGGAGGTCCTTGGCCTTCGACCGGATGAGCTGGACCACCTGCCCCTGAGGGAAGGTCCTCACTGAAGCGCCCAGCCCGGCCCGCAGAGGCAATGCCGCTTTATCCTCCGGGAGTTCCTCCACGGTGGAGACCTGCTCCAGCAGGTGCTCGGCGGCGACGCGCGGCAGCTTGAAGGAGCGGGAAACGCTCTCGGCGATGTCCTCCGCGCCGCCGGGGATCAGGAAGGTCTCCTTCACCTCGCCGTCGTCGAAGAGGAGGACCTCGATCTGGGAATCGCCGATCCGGACGAGGGTCACGCCGAGGTCCCGGTCCACGTCGGCCAGGACCGCCTCGGCCACGCCGAGGCCCGGCATCACGAGCCGCTCGGGCTCGAGTCCGGACCGGCTGAGCACGCGGGTCAGGTTCTGGATGCCGGAGTTCGGGGCGGTCACGAGGTGCAGGTCCACGGTGAGCTTCTTGCCCGAGAGGCCGACGGGGTTCTTGATGCCGGTCTGGCCGTCCACCGCGAAGCCCCGCTCAAAGCAGTGCAGGATCTGCCGGTCGTAATCGAGAGAGAGGGAGCGGCAGGTGCTGATGGCCCTTTCCACGTCCTGGCGGTTGATGCCGGCGCCGGGGTCCTGAACCGGAACGGCCGAGGCGGCGTTGAAGCTTTTAAGCTGCGCCACCGGGAAGGCCACCATGGCGCCGGGGATCCGGGCGGAGAGGGCCCGCTCCGCCTGGCGGACCAGGCGGGAGACGGCGTCCGCGCATTCGACGGCGTCGGTCAAACCCTCTTTTTCGAAGCCCTGCGCGGGAAGGGCCTCGACCGCCTGGACTACCAGGCGGTTCGGCTCCTGGATCCGGCCGGCCGCCAGTACGAACTGGCGGGGGCCGAGATCAAGTCCGGCGACGAGCTGTTCTTTTTTCATTTTTTTTGGTTTTAGGCTTGTCCCCGATGACCGGGTCTCCGAAGCGAAGATCGACGTAGCTGACTTGGGAGAGCAGGTCCGGCCGGCGGCCGACCAGCCCGCCCAGCTGCTGCCACCCGCCGGCGAGCCCGCTGCCTGAAAAGCGCAGCTCCACGCCGGACTGGAGCGACACGAACAAACTGTCCCCTTCCACCCGCACAGTGGACACCCTCTGCCCGGCGATGCCGCCGTCCCGGTGCAGCGTGGCCAACAGCTCCGAGGCCTTCCAGAAAGAGGAGGAGTCAATGCTGCGGCCGACCCGCAGAGGGCCCCTCAAGCCCGCCAGCTTCAGCACCGGCAGGTCCGCCCGGAGCACGGAGGAGGCGGGCAGGACGATGATCCCGTCCTCGCTCACCGGCGCGTAGAGGCCGTCCACGCTCACCTGGCCCACGATCTTCCTCTGGCGCATGGTGGCCACCAGCCGGTTCGGCAGCAGGCGCCGGATCCCCTCCACCTCGGCGGTCGGGAATTTCCGCTGGAAGCTGACGG
>CAYJTM010000227.1:0-1723 GCA_964373055.1 uncultured Planctomycetia bacterium | reverse complement strand
TGCTGGAGCCCTTCGCCGTTCAAGGTGGTCCGGCCGGCCGTCGCCCCGAGCAGGAACCCCCTGGCCCGGCTGTCACCGGCCGCCCAGATCAAATCCCCGATCCGCTGGAACCCGAACATCGCGTAATAGATGAAGAAGGGGATCATCGGGAAGCCGAGGTTCGCGGCGGTCGTCCCGGCCGCGATGAAGGAGCTCATGGAACCGGCCTCGGTGATCCCCTCCTCCAGCAGCTGGCCGTCTTTCGCCTCCCGGTAATAGAGCAGCGTCTCCTTGTCCACCGGCTCGTAGAGCTGCCCCTTCTGGGAATAGATCCCGATCTGGCGGAAGAGGGCGTCCATGCCGAAGGTGCGGGCCTCGTCCGGGATGATCGGCACGATGCGCTGGCCGATCGCCTTGTCGCGGAGCAGCTTGCTCAACACCCGGACGAAGGCCATCGTCGTGGAGAGGGGCATCTCTCCCGAGGTTTTTAAGAACTCCTCGTAAAATTCTTTTTCCGGCACCGCCAGCTTGCTCGGCACGGTTCGCCGGGCCGGCAGGAAACCGCCCAGCTTCTTTCTCCGCTCCAGCAGGTATTGGGTCTCCGGGCTGTCGATCGCCGGGCGGTAGAACGGCGCCTCCACCACCTCCTCGTCGCTCAAAGGGATGTTGAACCGGGCCCGGAACTCCCTGAGCTCCTTCTCGTTGAGCTTTTTCTGCTGATGCGTGATGTTGCGCCCTTCGCCCGCCTCGCCGAGGCCGTATCCTTTGACGGTCTTGGCCAGGATCACCGTCGGGGCCCCCCGATGCTCCATCGCCGCCTTGTAGGCGGTGTAGACCTTGCGGGGGTCGTGTCCGCCCCGCAGCAGCTTGTGGATCTCCTCGTCGGTCATGGAGTTGACCAGCCCCATCAGCTCAGGGTATCTGCCGAAGAAATGCTTTCGGGCGTAGCTGCCCGGCTCCACCGAGTATTTCTGGTAGTCGCCGTCCACCGCCTCCTCCATCCGGCGGACCAGCAGGCCGCTCAAGTCGGCTTTGAGCAGCGGGTCCCAGTTGGAGCCCCAGATCACCTTGATCACGTTCCAGCCGGCGCCGCGGAAGAGCCCCTCCAATTCCTGGATGATCTTGCCGTTGCCCCGCACCGGGCCGTCCAGCCGCTGCAGGTTGCAGTTGACCACCCAGACCAGGTTGTCCAGCTCTTCCCGGGCGGCCAGCGTCAGGGACCCGAGGGATTCCGGCTCATCGGACTCGCCGTCTCCCACGAAACACCAGACCTTCGGCTCCTCGGCCTTTAAGAATCCGCGCGCCTTGAGGTACCGGTTGAAGCGGGCTTGGTAGATGGAGAGGATCGGGGCCAACCCCATGGAAACGGAGGGGAATTGCCAGAACTCCGGCATGAGGTACGGATGCGGGTAAGAGGAAAGCCCGCCCCCCTCCGCCAGCTCCTGCCGGAAGTGGTGCAGCTGCTGGGCGTCGAGGCGCCGCTCGAGGTAAGCCCGCGCGTAGTTGCCGGGCGAGGCGTGGCCCTGGAAATAGACCATGTCGGCCGGGCGCTCCCCTTCCCCTCCGCGGAAGAAATGGTTGAACCCGACCTCGTACAGCGTGGCGCAGGAGGCGTAGGTGGAGATGTGCCCGCCGATGCCGTCGTGGACCCGGTTCGCCTTGACCACCATCGCCATGGCGTTCCAGCGAATGGTGCTCTTGATCCGCCGTTCGATCTCCCGGTCGCCCGGGTAATCCGGCTCCT
>CAYJTM010000226.1:0-1731 GCA_964373055.1 uncultured Planctomycetia bacterium | reverse complement strand
ACCGGTCATGGTGAGCCTGTCGAACCATGACCGGATTGGGTAATCTGCCTAACTCTCTTGAGAACCTCGAGTGCCTTGCCCTGATCCAGCGACTGGCGCGCGAGGGCCAGGCCGGAGTTCAGGTCGCCGGCGGCGCCCGCCACGTAGAGGGCCGCGGCGGTGTTGAGCAGCACCGCGTCACGGACCGGGCCTTGCTTCCCCTGCAGGAGATCCAGCGCGATCCGGGCGTTTTCCGCCGGACCGGCGCCGGTCAGGTCCTGCACCCGCGCCGGCCGGATGCCAAAGGTCTCCGGCACCAGCGTGTACCGGGCGATCCGGTCCGGGTCTTGCTTGGCGTTGAACTCCGCCACCTCGGTCGGCCCCGTCGTGGAAAGCTCGTCCTGGCCGTCGGCGCCGTGCACCACCAGCACCTTCACGGCCCCGAGCGATTTGAGGGCCCGCGCGTAGAGGTCCAGCTTAGGCAGATCGGCCACGCCCACCACCTGATGCTTGACGCCGGCCGGGTTGGTGAGGGGCCCCAGCAGGTTGAAGATCGTCGGAACACCCAGCTCCCTGCGGACCGGCATCACCGCTTTCATCGCGGGGTGGAACCGCGGGGCGAACATGAAGCCGAACCCGGTCTCGGAGATGCAGCGTTCCACCACCGGCGGCTCCACGTCCACCGCCACCCCCAGCCCTTCCAGGAGGTCCGCCGATCCGCACACGGAGGTGATGGAGCGGTTGCCGTGCTTGGCCACCGTCACGCCGGCGCCGGCGGCGACCAGCGCCGCGATCGTGGAGATGTTGACCGTCCTCAAGCCGTCCCCCCCGGTGCCGCAGGTGTCCACGGCATTGGGGGCCGCCACCCGCACCCGCGAGGCGCGGGCCCGCATCGCCCGGGCCGCCCCCACAACCTCGGAAAGGGCCTCCCCCTTGGCCCGCAGCTCCAGCAGCCAGGCCCTGAGCTCGCCGGAGGGGACGGTCCCCTCCATGATCCGGCCGACCGCCTGCTCGGCCTCCTCCTCGGTCAGATGACATCCTTCCTTCGCCTTCTCTAGTAAAGAAAGGAAGGATGTCATGGCGAGTCCGCCGTAGGCGGACGTGGCCATCTCGTTTTTAAATCGAGATTGCTTTGTCGCATTCGCTCCTCGCAATGACGCTAGACGCGCAGGAAGTTCCGCAAGAGCTGCATGCCGGATTTGGTCAGGATGGATTCCGGGTGGAACTGGACGCCGTAGATCGGGAAAACCCGGTGCCGCAGGCCCATGATCTCCTTCTCTTTCGTCTCGGCGGTGATCTCCAAACCCTTCGGGAACCCCTGCCGCCGGACGACCAGCGAATGGTAGCGGGTCGCCTCGAACGGGTTGGGCAATCCCTTGAAGACCCCCTTGCCGTCGTGGCGGATCATGCTGGTCTTGCCGTGCATGAGCCGGTAGTTGCGCTCCACGACACCGCCGTACACCTCGCCGATGCACTGGTGCCCCAGGCAGACCCCCAGCAGAGGGATCTTGGGGCCGAGTTCCCGGATGATCTCCCGCGACACGCCGGCATCTTTCGGGCTGCCGGGCCCGGGCGAGATCACGATCCGGTCGGGCTTGAGCCGCTTCACCTGCTCCAGCGTGATCTTGTCGTTGCGGTGGACGATCAGCTCCTGCCCCAGCTCCCCGAGGTACTGCACGAGGTTGTAGGTGAAGGAGTCGTAGTTGTCCACCATCAGGATCTTCTGCTTCTTCGGCATCGAAATGTCCGTTT
>CAYJTM010000225.1:0-1764 GCA_964373055.1 uncultured Planctomycetia bacterium | reverse complement strand
CTGTCCCTCCGGTTTATCGCTTCCAGAACTCTTCATCGAGGTATCGCGCTCCTCCGTCGGGAAAAATCATGACAATAATACCATTCTTAGCCGACGCCGCCAGCTTCAGGCCGGCCGACAGCGCGGCGCCCGAGGAGATGCCGGTGAGCCACCCTTCCTCGCGGGCGAGCCGCTTCACCATCGCGTAGGCCTCCTCGGTCTTCGCTTCCATCTGCAAGTCGGGGAATTGCTCGTCGTAGATGCCCGGCACGATGGAGGTGGCCATCTGCTTTAAGCCCTCCAGCCCGTGCAGCGGGGAATCCGGCTGGACCGCCACCACCTGCACCGAGGGCTTGCGCTCCTTCAGGAACCGGCCGGTTCCCATCAGCGTCCCGGTGGTCCCCAGCCCCGCCACGAGGTGGGTGATCTCCCCTCCCGTCTGCTCCCAGATCTCGGGGCCGGTGCTGTCGTAGTGGGCTTGCCAGTTGGCCGGGTTGTTGTACTGGTCCGCGTAGAAGTATTTTCCCGGCTCCGCGGCCGCCAGCCGCCGGGTCTCCCGGATCGCCCCGTCGGAGCTCTCCAGCGGGCTGGTGAAGACCACCTCGGCGCCGTAGGATTTCAGCGTCCGGATCACCGAGGGGTTGGCGTTGGAGGGGAGGCAGAGCTTTACTCTATACCCCCGGGCCGCGGCGATCATCGCGTAGGCGACGGCGGTGTTGCCGGAGCTGGCGTCCAGCAGGACCTTGGTCTTGTCCAGCCGGCCCGCCTTCTCGGCGGCAGCCACGATCCCGGCGGCGGCCCGGTCCTTCACCGACCCGCCCGGATTGAACCACTCCGCCTTGGCCAGCAGCATGACGCCAGGGATCTCCTTCCCGATGCTGCGAAGGCGGAGCAGGGGGGTGTTGCCGATCCGGTCGAGGATGTCATCCGGAGCGGCAAGCCGGTCATCCTGAGCTTGTCGAAGGATGACCGTTCGTGGTTCGATCCTTCGGCTTTGCTCAGGATCACCACGAACGAGGCGGGCCTTGTCGCTCACCAAATCCCCAGCTCCGTCTTGATCTCTTCCGAGGCCATCGTCTTCGGGTCCCAGGGGGGGATCCAGGCCAGGTCTGTCTGGATCTCCTTCACCCAGCCCAACCGCAGGAGCGCCGACTGCATCTGTCCCTTGATCACCGGGCCCAGAGGGCAGCCGGGGCTGGTCAGCGTGTAGGTCACTTTCACGTTACCGCCCTGGATCTCCGTCCCGTAAATCAGCCCCAGGTCCAGGATGTTCAGGTTCAGTTCCGGGTCGATCACGGTGCGCAAAGCGCCGCGCACCTGCTCCTCCGGAGAGTCCGTGGAGACGGCTGCCTGCACGGCCGCCGGCTGCTCGGGTTCCGCGTTCAGAGGTTTATGCTCCCCTTCTTCTCCTTCCACGTGAGTTGCCTCCTTTTTTCCTTTGTGGTGCGCCGAGAGTCCTTCCAGTAGCGTGTTCCAGCCCAGGATCGCGCACTTGATCCGGACCGGGTACTTCTTGACCCCTTCGAGGGCCTGCAGATCTTCCATTTCGGGAGAGGTCTCCAGCGAGGCCCCCTCCAGCATGGCCGCCTTGAAACGCCGGGCTATCTCTTTCGCCTGCGGGACCGTCTTCCCCTGGATTGCCTCGGTCATCATGGAGGCGGAGGCCTGCGAGATCGAGCAGCCCTTGGGCTGGACCCGAATTTCCCGGATGACGTCTCCCTCCAAAGCGACGGTCAGCTCCAGCTCGTCCCCGCAGAAGGGGTTGGTACCGTGCGAGATGAAGGT
>CAYJTM010000224.1:0-1767 GCA_964373055.1 uncultured Planctomycetia bacterium | reverse complement strand
TGGGGAAGAAAGAGGCGGAGAAGACGCCGTGGAACGGCCGGCCCTATTCGCTCAACCTGGCGTTGCCGCCGCTGTCGGCCTTGTTCTTGAAGGGTTGAGCGGGTGGAGCGGTACGTCTGCGTCCACGGCCACTTTTATCAGCCGCCTCGCGAGGACCCCCGCGACGGCGAAATTAAACCGGAACCCTCAGCCCGGCCCTACGCCAATTGGAACGAGCGGATCACGGCCGAATGCTACCGGCCGTTCGCCGAGCGGGGGACGTACGCCCGGATGAGCTTCGACTTCGGTCCCACGCTGCTCTCCTGGCTTGAAAAAAAAGAGCCGAATCTCTACCAGGCGGTCCTGCAGCAAGACCGGGAGAGCCGGAAGAGATTCTCGGGGCACGGCTCGGCCATGGCGCAGGCCTACAATCACATCATCCTCCCGCTGGCGAACCACCGGGACCGGGTGACCCAGGTGGTTTGGGGGATCCGGGATTTCGAGTGGCGCTTCGGCCGCAGGCCGGAGGGGATGTGGCTTCCGGAGACGGCCGTGGATTTGGAGACGCTGGAGGTCCTGGCCGAGCAGGGGATCGCCTTCACCGTGCTGGCGCCCCACCAGGCGCTCCGCGTCCGGTTCCCGCCGCACGGGCATTGGAAAAAGGCCGGGGAGGAGGGGATCGATCCCCGGAGGGCGTACGAGCTTCGCCTGCCGTCCAAGCGGAGGATCCATCTCTTCTTTTACGATGAGGTCCTCTCCAAGGCCGTGGCGTTCGAGGGGCTGGCCGCCGACGGGCCCGCGCTGGCCGCCCGGCTTCGGCAGGCCTTCTCTCCGGAGCCGGCCCAGGCGCAGATGGTTCACGTGGCCTCGGACGGCGAGACCTTCGGGCACCACCACGCGGGCGGGGATCGGGCGCTCGATGAGGCGCTGCGCCATTTTGAGAAGGGAAAGGAGCCCCGCCTGACCAATTACGCCGAATATCTGGAGAAGCACCCGGCGATCCATGAGGTGGAGATCGTCGAGAAAAGCTCCTGGAGCTGCCCGCACGGCGTTGACCGCTGGTGGAGCGACTGCGGCTGCAACAGCGGTGCCCATCCCGGCTCGAGCCAGCATTGGCGGACGCCGCTGCGCAACGGGCTGGATGGGCTGCGGGACGCCGCGGCGCCTCGTTACGAACAGGAAGCCGGAAAGCTGGTGAAGGATCCCTGGGCCGCCCGTGACCGCTCCATTGATCTCTGGCTGGACCCTTCGGAGGAGTCCCGCCGAAAGTTTTTGGAAGCGCACGCCGCCCGCCCGCTGTCGCGCGAGGAGCAGGAGCGCCTCTGGAAGCTGCTGGAGCTTCAGCGGCAGGCGCTGCTCATGTACACCAGCTGCGGCTGGTTCTTCGACGACTTGGGAGGCATCGAAGCGGTGCTGGTGCTGCGCCACGCGGCCCGCGCGGTCCGCTTGGCCCAGGAGCTGTTCGGACTTTCGCTGGAGGAGCGTTTCCTGGAGATGTTGTCCGAAGCGAAAAGCAACGACCCCGCGGCCGGGGACGGCCGAAGGATCTATGAAACCCTCTGATCTGTTCGACATCCTGCTCATCTCGGTCTTCATCTACTCGATGCTGCTCTGGTTCCGGCGGACCACTTCCCGCCGGGTCGTGATCGGCATCTGCCTGCTGTCCGGCGTCTATTTCCTGGCCGAGCTGTTCGACCTCTACCTGACGCAGCTGCTGTTCAGGATGATCTTCGCCGTGATGCTGGTCGCGGTGGTGGTGGTGTTCCAGGAGGAGATCCGGCGGGCGTT
>CAYJTM010000223.1:0-1770 GCA_964373055.1 uncultured Planctomycetia bacterium | reverse complement strand
TCGGCGTGGTGACCGACGCGGTGGACGGCTACGTGGCCCGCGCCGAGCGGCAAGCGACGCGGCTGGGCGCCATCCTGGATCCGGCCGCCGACAAGCTGTTCCTGGTGACGGCGTTCCTTTCTTTAAGTCTCATCTCCACGCTGCCGCAGCAGTACCGCCTCCCTCCCTGGGTGCCGATCCTGGTCATCAGCCGAGATTTACTGATCGTCTCCGGCTGGCTCCTGATCGTGCTGATCACCGGCGACCTGCAGGCGCAGCCGTCGCGGCTCGGCAAGGCGACCACCTTCTTCCAGATGCTCACGATCGTCAGCGTGCTGATGGGCTTCTCCTTTTCCCGGTTTATTCTAGGGAGCGCGATGGTGCTGACGGTCCTCTCCGGTATCGGCTACCTGCGCCGCGGCAACCGGCTGCTCAATTTCGCACCCGGCCCGAAATCTCCGGACGCCTGACCGCCGCTTTGCCTGAATCCTCTCTCCCCATTGTGGCCATTGTGGGCCGTCCGAACGTGGGCAAGTCTTCCCTCTTCAACCGGCTGGTCCAGAAGCGCCAATCGCTGGTGGACGCCTCGCCGGGGCTCACGCGGGACCGGCTCTATGGGGATGTGACCTGGCGCGGCCGGACGTTTCGGATCGTGGACACCGGCGGCCTGGAGTTCTCCTCCGGTGACCGGATGCAGAAGGCGATCGCTTCGCAGGTGGTCCTGGCCATGGAGGAGGCCTCCGTGGCCCTTTTCCTGCTGGACGGCCGGGACGGGCTGATGCCCCTGGACCGGCAGGTGACCGATTGGCTCCGCCGCTTGGGCAAACCGGTGCTCCCGGTTGTCAACAAGGTGGACGGTGACGTGAAGCCGGAAGGGATCCACGAATTCTCGGAGCTGGGCCTGGGCTCTCCCTGGGCCGTCTCCGGCCTGCACGGGCTGGGCGTCGGAGAGCTGCTCGATGCCGTGGTCAAACACCTTCCCCCGGAAACCTCTTCGCGTCAAGCGGCCCCGGCGGCGGTCAGGATCGCCATCCTGGGCCGCCCCAACGTCGGGAAATCCTCTTTGCTCAACCGGATCCTCAACCAGGAAAGGGTCCTGGTGGACGACCGGCCCGGCACCACCCGCGACCCGGTGGAGACGGAGTTCAATTACAAAGGGCAGCGCTTTGTCTGGATCGACACCGCCGGCGTCCGGGCTCGGAAAACGGTGAATACCCTAGTGGGCGCGGTCGCCCGGATCAAGGCGCTTGAGGTGATCACCACCGCCGACGTTTGCGTCGGCGTGTTGGACGCGACGGTGGGCGTGCTGCGGGACGACCTGCGGCTGCTGGATGAGGTGATCTCGGCCGCCAAGCCGCTCTGCCTCGCGGTCAACAAGTGGGACCTTTTGCCCCGCTCCACCGACCCGAAACAGGTCGTTGCGGCCGTCGCCCGCCGGGCTCCCTTCCTCCGGTTCAGTCCCGTGATTGCCACCTCCGCCAAGACCGGCTTCCAGGTGCTTAGCATGATCGAGCTGGCGGCCGGCCTCGCGGTCCAGGCCCGCAGGAGATTGACCTCCTCGCAGGTCCAGGCGATCTTTGAAGTCCTGCGCAACGACGGCAGGGCGCCGCCCGGCTTGAGGCACGCCCACATGATCCGCCTGTCGCAGGTGGGGATAGCTCCCCCCTCGTTCCACCTGATGGCGAGGACGCGGGGCAAGTTCAGCGCTCTGGACTCTGGCTACGTGGAGAAGGTGCTGAGGGAGCAGGGGGGGTTCGAGGGGACCCCGGTGCGGGTGAAATTCCTGGTGAA
>CAYJTM010000222.1:0-1795 GCA_964373055.1 uncultured Planctomycetia bacterium | reverse complement strand
GGGGTCATTTCGAGGCCACAGGCCGAGAAATCTCGCCTTTGAATACGAGATCTCTCGTCGCTTCGCTCCTCGAGATGACGCTATGAAATGGAGATCCCATGGGACGAACTTATAAGATCGGAGTGATCGGCGGGGACGGCACCGGCCCGGAGGTGGTCAAGGAGGGCTTGAAGGTCCTCGCGGCCGTTTCGGAAAAGACCGGCTTCGACGTGGACCTGATCCCCTTTGACCTGGGCGGCGAGCGCTACCTGAAATCGGGCGAGACGGTGCCGGACTCGGTGATCGAGGAATTTAAAGGGATGTCGGCCATCTACCTGGGGGCCATCGGCCACCCGGAGGTGAAACCCGGCATCCTGGAGAAGGGGATCCTGCTGCGGATCCGGTTCGAGCTGGACCAGTACATCAACCTGCGGCCGGTCAAGCTGTACCCGGGCGTCTGGACTCCGCTCAAGGACAAGGAGCCGGAGCAGATTGATTTCGTCGTGGTGCGCGAGAACACGGAGGGGCTCTACGCCGGCATCGGCGGCGTCTTCAAGAAGGGGACCCCGGACGAGGTGGCGCTGCAGGTGGACCTGAACACCCGCAAGGGGGTGGAGCGCTGCATCCGCTACGCCTACGAGTTCACCAAGAACCGGGGCGCCAAGAATAAGCTGACCCTCTGCGCCAAGACCAACGTGCTGACCTACGCGCACGACCTCTGGGCCCGCGCCTTCTCCGAGGTGGGCAAGGAGTACCCGGGGATCACGCAGGACTACTCCCATGTGGATGCCCTCGTGATGTGGATGGTGAAGTCCCCCGAGGTCTTCGACGTGATCGTGACCAACAATATGTTCGGCGACATCATCAGCGACCTGGGCGCCATGATCCAGGGGGGCTTAGGGATCGCCGCCGGCGGGAACATCAACCCGAAAGGGGTCTCGATGTTCGAGCCGATCGGCGGATCGGCCCCGAAGTACGCCGGCCAGAACGTGATCAACCCGCTGGCCGCCATCGCGGCGATGGGCATGATGCTGGAATACCTGGGAGAGCGCGGCGCCGCGAGCAAGGTGGAGCAGGCGGTGCAGTCGGTGACCTCCACGAGGATCAAATCGCTGGCCGCCGGCAAGATGGGGTACTCCACCACCGAGGTGGGTGACCTCGTTGTTGCTGCCCTCGGCTGAACTGACCATGTCATCTCGAGCCACGAAGTGGCGAGAGATCTCGCTTTTAAAAACAAGATTTCTCGGCCTGAAGGCCTCGAAATGACACTGTTAAAGAAATCTTCCTACAACGTGGCAGTTGTCGGCGCCGGAGCCGTCGGGATCGAGATCCTGCGGGTGCTGGCGCAGCGGAAATTCCCCGTCTCCAAACTCACCGTGCTGGCCCGGACCGCCCGGACTCTCGAAGTGGACGGCCGCTCCTATCCGGTGGAGCCCGTCGGCCCGGACTCCTTCAAAGGGCAGGAGATCGTCCTCTTCGCCGGCACCGAGGGAGAGAAGGGGGCCGCCGTCACCTACGCGCAAGAGGCGATCAAGCAGGGGGCCGTCTGCATCGATAACGGGGCCGATTTCCGGATGGACCCCAAAGTACCTCTCGTGATCCCGGAAGTGAACCCCGAAGACCTCAAGAAGCACAAGGGGTTGATCGCCAACCCCAACTGCTCCACCATCCAGCTGGTGGTGGCCCTCGCCCCGATCTATCGCCGGTTCGGGCTCAAGCGGATCATCCTTTCCACTTACCAGGCCGCCTCCGGCGCCGGCAGCAAGGCGGTGGAGGCGCTGGAGGCCGAGACGGATGCCGCCGCGCGGGGAAACCC
>CAYJTM010000221.1:0-1807 GCA_964373055.1 uncultured Planctomycetia bacterium | reverse complement strand
CCCTCCCCGAAGTTCGACGAGACGGTGAACATCGCGATGTCGTTCGACGTGGACCCGAAGCAGAGCGACCAGAACGTGCGCGGCACCGTGGTGCTGCCGCACGGCACCGGCAGGTCGATCCGGGTGCTGGTCTTCGCCAAGGGGGACGCCGAGCGGGCGGCCAAAGAGGCCGGCGCGGATGTGGTCGGCTCCGAGGACCTGATCCCGAAGATCGAGGGGGGCTGGCTGGAGTTCGACGCCGTGATCTCCACGCCCGATCTGATGCGCGAGATCGCGAAGCTCGGCCGCGTGCTGGGCCCCCGCGGGCTCATGCCCAGCCCCAAGGCCGGCACCGTGACGACCGACGTCGGCAAAGCGGTCAAGGAAGTGAAAAAGGGCAAGGTGGAGTTCCGGATGGATAAGCAGGCCGACATCCATCTGGGCATCGGAAAGAAGTCCTTCCCGGCCGAGCAGATCGAGGCGAACCTGAAGGCGGTGATGGAAGCGGTCTGGCGGGCGAAGCCGGCCTCCGCGAAGGGGAAGTACCTGCGGTCGGTTTCGGTTGCCACCTCAATGGGGCCGGGGATCAAGCTGGACCCGTCGGAAGGGAAGCCCGAATGAGCGCCGTCGCCGAAGCCGCCTCAAAGCCCCAGCGCCTCGGGCAGAAGGTCCGTGTTGCCTGGGTGCGGGACCTGAACAACTCTTTGTCCAAGGTGGAGTCCGTGGTGGTGGCGAAGGTGGAAAAGGTCTCGACGCGGGACCTGAACCGGCTGCGCCAGTCGCTGAACGGCTCTTTCCACATCGTGAAGAACAGCCTCTGCCGGATCGCGTTCCGGGAGAAGGGATGGGCCGATCTGGAGAAGTCACTGGAAGGGACCTGCGCCGTCAGCCCGATTGCGGGGGACGTGGCGGTGGCGGCCAAGCTGCTGGTCCAGTTCGCGAAGGAGCACGAAGGGTTCGTGCTGCAGGGTGGCGTGCTGACCGGCCAGCCGATGGACGCGAAGGAACTCAAGTCTCTCGCGGCGCTGCCGTCCCGGCAGGCGCTGCTGTCGCAGCTGGCCGGCGTGATGCAGGCGCCGCTGCGCGGCCTGGCCTTTGTGATGAACGCCCCGATCCGGGGGCTCGCGATCGCCCTGGCGGCCGTGGCGAAGAAAAAAACTTAAGGAGAACGCAACCATGTCAAAAGTGAATGTGGATGATGTGTTGGAATCGATCGAGAGCTGGACGGTCCTCGACCTGAACAAGCTGGTCAAGGGGATCGAGGATAAGTTCGGCGTTTCCGCGGCTGCTATGGCCCCCGTCGCGGCGGCCGGGGGCGCCTCGGCCGGCGGGGCGGCTCCCGCGGCCGAGGAGCAGACCACCTTCGACGTGATCCTCGCCGAGGTGGGCGCCAACAAGATCCAGGTCATCAAGGAGTTGCGGGCGGTGACGACGCTTGGCCTCAAGGAAGCCAAGGACCTGGTGGATTCGGCGCCGAAGCCGGTGAAAAACGGCGCTTCGAAGGAAGAGGCTGCCTCCATCAAGCAGAAGCTGGAAGCGGTCGGCGCGAAGGTCGAATTGAAATGAGACCCGGACTTGCGGAGCATAGCGACGCAAGTCCGCTGGTCGAATTTCATCCCGAGCGCAGCGAGGGATCTCCAGGAGATCGCTTCGTCCCGCTGCGCGGGACTCGCGATGACGGGAGTGGCGCGGGACTCGCGATGACGAGAAAGGCCCTGACGGGCCTCGCAATGACGATGAGAGGAAATCGTGACTAAGTCTAAGAATTTCGGGCGCATACCGGAGCGGCTGGAGATCCCGGATCTTCTTCAGATCCAGACCCTGCCGT
>CAYJTM010000220.1:0-1832 GCA_964373055.1 uncultured Planctomycetia bacterium | reverse complement strand
GGGTGAAGCTGGAGAGGGAGCAGGTGCTGCCGGCGATCTCGGCGGCCCTCAAGGAGGATGTGGGATCCCGGGACCTCACCTCCGCGGCGCTCATCGCCCGCACAGAGAATGCGGAGGCGGAGCTGGTCGTCCGCCGGGAAGGAGTTGCAGCCGGTTTGGCAGTGGCGGAGTGGACCTTCGGGGCGGCGCATCCCGGGATCCGATTCCGGCCTGCCGTGCGCGACGGCCAGCGGGTTTACCCCGGCAAGGTCCTGGCGTACCTCGACGGCCCGGCACGCGGGATTCTGGCCGGCGAGCGGGTGGCCCTCAATTTCCTGTGTCATCTGTCGGGGATCGCCACCCTCACCCGGGCCTTTGTGGAGAAGGTTCGGGGAACCGGGGCCAAGATCTTCGATACCCGCAAGACCACACCGAACCTTCGGTTGCTGGAGAAGTACGCGGTCACGGTGGGCGGTGGGATAAACCACCGGACGGGGCTGTCCTCCCAGATCCTCATCAAAGAGAATCACCTGCGCTTGGTGGGGCGGTCGCGGCCGTTCCCCTCGGCGATTGAAGAGGCGGTCCGGCAGGCCCGCGCCTCCAGCCAGAAGGGAACGCTCGTGGAGGTGGAGGTGACAAGCCTCCAGGAGTTTCGGCAGGCGCTGAGCGCCCGGGCCGACATGATCCTCTTGGACAACATGAGACTGACGGAGATTCAGGAGACGGTGCGGCTGCGCAACGCCTTGGCCCGGTCCAAACGGGGGATTCGGGTGCTGCTGGAGGTCTCGGGCGGGATCACGCTGGAAACGGTGCGCGCTGTGGCGCAGGCGGGGGTGGACCGGATCTCGGTGGGGATTCTCACCCATTCCGCCCCTGCGCTGGACATCTCCCTGGAGGTGATCGAATGACGCAGCTGGTCGTCTATCTCATCTGTGTCGCCCTTCTCGTCCTGGGATCCTTAAGCTTCATCGCTGCCTTAGGGATCTCCGGCAGGATCCGGATGACGTTCGCCTGCCTGGCGGCGTGCGTTCCGATCGCAGCGAGCATCTGGCTCTTCCACTCCTCGGGCCTGAGGATCGGCGACTTCGATCGCCTGCTGGCCGCGGCCACGCGGGACATCCAGCAGATGACCCGGAATCTCAAGGAGGCCCAGTCCGTGCGCTCCTCATTGAAGGGCCTGCTCCCGTAGCTCTCCATGGCGGAGAAGAAGGCCGGCTTCCGGCTGGTGAGCGAAATGACCCCCAAGGGGGACCAGCCGGATGCGATCCGGGCGCTCGTCAATGGGATTCAGCAGGGGGCTCGCTTCCAGACGCTGCTGGGCGCAACGGGCACCGGCAAAACCTTCGTCATGTCGCAGGTGATCGCCCAGGTCCAGCGGCCCACCCTCATCATATCCCACAATAAGACGCTGGGTGCGCAGACGTACGCGGAGCTCAAGAGCTTCTTCCCCGAGAACGCCGTGGAGTATTTCGTCAGCTACTACGACTACTACCAGCCGGAGGCCTACATCCCGCAGACCGACACCTACATCGAGAAGGACTCCTCCATCAACGACCGGCTGGATCGACTCCGGCTGGCGGCGACCACCTCGCTGCAGTCCCGGCAGGATGTGATCATCGTCTCCTCCGTCTCCTGCATCTACAACCTGGGCGATCCGGAGGAGTACCGCTCCCTGCTGCTCTTCCTGGAGGCGGGACAGGAGGTTCCCCGCCGGGACCTGTTGCATCGGCTGGTGGGGCTCCTGTACGAGCGCAACGACGTGGACTTTGCCCGCGGCCGGTTCAGGGTCCGCGGCGAGACGGTGGAGATCTTTCCGGCTTATGAGGAGACGGCGATCCGGCTGGAGCTCTTCG
>CAYJTM010000219.1:0-1842 GCA_964373055.1 uncultured Planctomycetia bacterium | reverse complement strand
CGCGGGACATCTCGGTCAGAATGAAGTTGGTGGTGCCGTTTAAGATGCCATAGAGGACCTCGATATCGTTGCCGATCAGCGACTCCCGCAGCCCCTTGATGATCGGGATGCCGGCGGCCACGCTGGCCTCGAAGTAGAGGTCCACTTGGCTTTTCGCGGCGGCGCGGAACAGCTCCTCGCCGTGGTGGGCCAGCAGCGCCTTGTTCGCGGTGACCACCGATTTGCCGGCCGCGATCGCCTGCAGCACGATCTCCTTGGCCGGGTGGATGCCCCCCATCAGCTCCACGACAACGTGGATATCCGGGTCCTGCAGGATCTCCCGGGGGGAACCGGTAATCAGCCGGGGATCCACGCCGACGCGCGAACGGCGGGAATGGCGGACGGAGACCCTCCGCAGGGAGAGGGGGATCCCCGCCCTGCGGGCAAGGAACTGCCGCCGCGAGAGCAGCATCTTCGCCACTCCCGATCCGACGGTGCCTAAGCCGATGAGCCCTACGTTGATTTTATCCATGTTGTAACGCCATCTTGTGCTCCTGGACCCTCTTCATGCGCCGCCTGCGCAGCTCCAAAACGCCGTCCGCGATCATGAGCCCAACGCAGAGAACCAACAGAGCATACCGGTAGAGCGGCCGCTCATCAAACAGCCACTCGTGCTCCTGAAACATCTCCTCCCGGAAATAAACCGCGACCAGCAAAACAACGACCCAGATGACCGTCTTGATCTCTCCGCCGGCCCAGACCCCCTCCCAGCCCCAATGCCCGAACCGCTGGCCGTAACGCCGCCAGGCCGGCAGGAAGGCCGGAACCGATTCCCGGTAGGCCCCGTACTGCAGCGGGTACTCGGAAGCGAGGACCTTCTCCTCATCAGCCACCTTGCTCCGGTACGCCCAAGAAAGAGCCGCGAGCCCCGCCAAAGCCAGCCACCAGGACCCCACAATGAGAGCAAAACCTATCCCGATCAAGAAACTCCCAAGGTACAACGGGTGCCGGACATAGGCATAGGGACCGGCCGTGATCAGGCGGCCGATTTTATCTCCGCCCTCCCCCGGCGACCGATTCACGCGCCGATGCCCGGTATAGCCGTTCGCCCAAAAGCGCAGCACCACGCCCAGCAGGATGACCGGCACGGCAACCCGCATTTGGAATTCGGACGTCTTCGCCACGGCGAAGAGCCCGATCACGAGCGGATAGACCAACAGGAATCTGGGTCGTTTTAGTCTTTTCATCGCGTTCATTTTGCTCCAACCTTTTCGCCGCTGTTCATCCTGTTACGTATACACTGATCTACATAGTGGTTACGTCAAATTAAATAACAAGACAGTCTATCCTGTTTCATGCTGTTTTGGCTCGTTTTGTTAGCACGGTGTTAGCAGCGCCCCAAAATCCTATTTAGTACTATCTGAACTATTAGTTCATAATATACTTGTATTCCCACTCCTGAAAGAGCTCTTCGGGGCCACCCACCGCTACCGAACGTTCGACGATCCCCTTCTCAGGGAGCAGGCGATCGCTGACCCAAAGCTCTTCCTCGACAATTCCGGCGAGAGGGTTATCTTGGATGAGATCCAGCACGTTCCCCAATTGCTTTCCTAAACGTGAAGATCCGGATCGATGAGGAGCGCGACAAAACGGGACGGTTCATCTTCACCGGCTCTGCGAGATCAAACTGACCAAGACGCCCCGGCCGGAAATGGTACGCATCCTTCGCAGGGTTCGATTTATGGCAACCCTGCCAGCCAACGGCTCGCTGTAACGACCCGGATTTTCTGCCGGCCATTCGAAATGATCCTGTTCACCCCCGCTTTATTCACCAATTGCACAGCCGGGACATCCAGGATGGAC
>CAYJTM010000218.1:0-1848 GCA_964373055.1 uncultured Planctomycetia bacterium | reverse complement strand
GGGTGGGCAAGGGCGGAGCGGAACGGTTCCTCCCTCCATCCCCAGGCCGCCGGGCGGCCGGCAGGCGGCAGGGCCTCCCCGGGGGAGGCGGTGGAGTCGGGCGAGACCGCCATCATCCACTTCAGAGTGAACTCCACCGGCTGGCTCCCGGCTGAGTCGGCGCTTTTCAACTCCATCGCGACCAGGGGGCAGAGCGGTTTGAAAGAGGGATCGCTCACGCCCGACAAGAGGCCGGCGACGCCGCGGCTGCCGGCCGTTCCCTTCATCTCCAGGGAATACAGGTGAACCTCAAAATCCGTCTGGCCTTCCAGCGGAACGGAGATCTTCTCCGACGGAGCGTCGCCCGCTTTCACTTTGGCGTCTCGGATCCCAAACCTCTCCTGAGCCATCCGTTCCAGCCGATGGGCTTGCGGCTCCAACGCGCTCTGCGGAACCAGGGAGGACTTCAGTTCCGCCACCTTCGCCTGCAGTTTGGCCGTCTCCGCCTTCCCCCCCTGGCGAGCGACCTGTTCCCGGGCGACGGTCAGCTGCTCCCGCAGCCGCAAGGACAGATCGCGGCTCAGCTTCACCTGGCGGATCGCCTGGGTGTAGGCGAAGACCAGCAGCCCGACGATCAGGATGTTGAACCCGATCCCTCCCATCAGGTGCTGCTCTTTCCGGCCCAGCTCCAGCATCGGCTGTCAGGCCCCTTCCAGGTAAAGCTCGAACGACCAGAGAGTGGGATCCCTCGGAGAGGGGACCAGCCGCGGGATCCGGACGTTCATGCCGTCCGATTGAAGCGATTGCGCCCACCGCACGAGGACCGACTCAGGGTCCCGGATGCCGGCCGCCAACGTCCCCTGGATCCTGAGGCCCGTCTGCAGGTGCGGCTCGGGCCACAGAGGACCCTTGAGGCGGGCCCGGTTCTCGAGCCGGTCCAGCGTGATGGAGGCGGGCAGTTTGGAGATCTGCTCCAGCAGCCGGCCGTTCTGCAGATCAAGCCAGCGGACCTGGTCGGAAACCTCCTGGCAGGCCTGGAGGGCGCGCTCCAACTGCCCTGAGAGCACGATGGCGGAAAGTGTCGGCCGCAGATGGTTGAGGTCCTTCTCCAGCTGGGCCGCCTGGCGGGCGTAACTCCAGGCTTGGAGTTTGAAGAAAATGTAGATGGCGAGCAGGATCCCCGGCAGCACCCAGCCGGCGCGGCGCTTAGACAAGGCCCGCCTTCAGGAGATCCTGGATGTCCAGCAGCCCCGCGGGCCGGCCTTTGGAATCCACGATCGGGATTTCATCGATGCGGTAGCCGCGCATGATCTTCAGCGCCTCCACCGCCAGGTGTCCCACCGGCAGGGTCTTCGGCCGGTGGGTCATCACTGTCGAGACCTTGCGCCGCAGGATCTGCGGGTCCTCCTCGACGTGGCGGCGCAGATCCCCGTCGGTGAAGATGCCGGTCAGTTTGCCCTTGGCGTTCACCACCGCGGCGGAGCCGGCTCGGGCCCGCGTGATTGCCAGCAGAACCTTCTTCACCGAGTCCGATTCCTTGACCACCGGGTTGGCCGCTCCCTTGCGCATCAGGTCCTCCACCCGAAGCGTCAGCCGCTTGCCGAGCGCCCCGCCCGGGTGCAGCGCCGCGAAATCTTTCGAGGTGAATCCCCGTTTCTCGGAGAGGGCCACCGCCAACGCGTCGCCGAGCGCCAGCATCGCCGTCGTGGAAGCGGTAGGGACCAGCCCCCAGGGAGAAGCCTCGTTCTTCACGAAGGTATCGAGCGCCACGTCCGATTGCCGAGCCAGCTTGGAGGAGGGGTTGCCGGTGACGGCGATCAGCTTGGCGCCGATCCGCTTGATCACCGGCAGAAGGTGCAGGATCTCATC
>CAYJTM010000217.1:0-1850 GCA_964373055.1 uncultured Planctomycetia bacterium | reverse complement strand
CCGGGTGCATCGCCATGTAGAGGTAGCGGACGTAGGAAAGCTGAAGGCCGCAGCGCTTCCGGCTGTGCCGGTAACGGGGCAGCACCACCAGCCCGCCCACCTCCGTGGGACCATCCTCGGTGCCGCCCATCCGCAGAACCGCGTGGGACTTCTGAATGCCCAGCGTATCGCTGCGCTTCACGACCCGGTCCCGCGAGAACCAGAGGTGCGGGCGCCCCGGCGTCCCATGCTTGGCGATGATCAGCGAACAACCGATGATCCTCTTGCGCCCTTCCAGCACGAACAGGTACTGGGCCTTCGGTCTAGGCAGCTGCCCGCCGAAGGATTTCTCGGAGGTTTGCAGCAATTCCCGGATATAGGCGCGGTCGGCCGGCAGGTTGTAGGAGTCCAGGATCTTCGCCAGCGCGAAGACGCCGCTGAAATCCTTGGGGCCCGCCTCGCGGACTACAAACACGTCCGCTCCAGGAAATGCTGGTAAAACCGGATCGCTGCTTTGAGTTGGCTGACACTGACCGATTCGTTCGGCCGGTGGATGTTGCCCTTCGCCCGGCCCGGGCCGATGACCACGGAGGGGATCCCCACCCGGGCGTACAGCCCGGCCTCGGAACAGCCGGCCTTCGAGCCCATCTTCACCGGGATCCGGGCCGATCTAAGCGCGGCCCGGACCTCCCGCACCAATGGCTCCTTCGGGCCGAGGTCCAGCGCCGGGTTGTCCCGCTCGACCCGGAACTGCCAGTCGGAGCCGGGGTGTCCGAACCGCTTCCAGAGTTTTCCCTCGAAGTTCTTGAGCGCGGCCCGGATGCTTTGGCCCGGCAGCGGCCTCAAGTCGAACACCAGGGACCAGCCCTCTTTCGAGTCGGTCATCCGCGTGAGGTTCCAGGTCAAGTGCGGGGGATCAAACTCCTTGTCCTTCGTTTTTCCGAGGGGATCGAACAGGGCCTCGGCCATCTCGAGAAGCTCAAGCGCCTCCTCCCACGGGAAGGTGGAGTACCAGCCGGCCGGGATCTTCTCCGGCTTGACCTTGCGCTTCGCGCCGGATGCAAACGCCGTCTTGGGGCGGTCCGGCAAGCAAAACCGCAGCCGGGCCGAAGCGGGGATCATGTTGTGTCCCTCCCCTCCCTCCCAGGCCAAGACCACGACCTTCCCAAATTTCTTCCGCAGGTCCCGCAGGAAAGCGGCGGCCAGCATCAGCGCGTTCTCGCCCAATTGCGGTGTGCTGGAGTGGCTCGACTGCCCCGTGAAAACCGCTTCGTACGCCCACTGTCCGGAGCTCGGCCGGAACAGGCCGCGGGACCGGAGCGTCACCTCCAGCACGGCCAGACCCTTGTGGCGGGAGACGAGGGCCAACTCCGACGGCTCCCCCACCAGCGCCATCTTCGGCTTGGGCAGATCCCCCTGGCAGAACCGGGCCGCCCCCCGCAGGCCGGACTCCTCGCCGAACGTGCCGAGGACCATCACCGGCCGTTTCAGTTTCGCGGCGGGAATTTTGCTGAGAGCCAGCAGCTTGCAGAGGAGGTCCAGCTTCGTGTCGGCCGCCCCCAGCCCGTAGAGAGAACCGCCCCGCGCGGTCAGGCGGAACGGGTCCTTGCCCGTTTTGGTCCAGAGGGCGGGATCGCCCGGGGAGACGGTGTCCAGATGGGTCGCCAGCAGCAAAGGGTCCTTTCCCCGGCCGATCATCCCGGCCACATTCAGGAAGAGGGTTTCCCCGAGCCGGCCTTCCTGATAGAAGAGCTGCATCCCTATCCTGCGCATGAGCCCCCCCGCGTGCACGGCGCAGTCGGCGTTGCTGCCCCAAGTGACCGTGTTGAAGCGGACCAGCCGCTTGGCCTCGTCGATCAGATCAAACGGCG
>CAYJTM010000216.1:0-1870 GCA_964373055.1 uncultured Planctomycetia bacterium | reverse complement strand
CTGCACCCGGTGATGCCCTTCATCACCGAGGAGATTTGGAAAAAGATACAGAAAGCAGAAGGCAATGGGCAGAAGGCAGCAGAAACTATCATGAAGGCCCTTTGGCCGCAGCCGGACCCCGCCCGCCTCGACGCGAAAGCGGAGGAATCCTTCGGGCGGCTGCAGTTGGTGATCATCGAGGTCCGGAACATCCGCTCCACCTTCCGGATCCCGCCGAAGGATAAGGTGACGCTCACCGTCCGGGGAGGGAAGGGACTGGAGATCCTTTCGCAGCATGAAGCGGCCATCCAGCGGCTGGCCGGGGTCGAGAAGATGATCCTTTCCGAGAAAGCGGAGCGGCCCGCCCGGCAAGATCCTGCCGGGCCCGCCGGGGCGGTGGTCTCCCACTTGCCGGCCGGCGCCGGCTGGGACGCCTGGGATCTGATCGTTCCGCTGGCCGGCCTGGTGGATTTGGCCGTCGAGCGCCAGCGGATCCAAAAGGAAATGGAGTCCCTCCAAACCCGCGCGCAATCGAAGAAGGGCCGCTTGAACGATCCCACTTTCCGGGACAAGGCCCCCGCCGACGTGGTCGCGGAGGAAGAGGAGTCCCTCAAAGAATTGGAAGGGGAGCTGGCCCAATGGGCCGAGAGTCTCAAGCAGCTTCAATAAGCAAGGAGGCGGTTCTTCCGCTTCTCACGGCGGCCCTCAAGGAGGATATCGGCTCACGCGACATCACCTCCTCCGCGTTGATCCCAAAGGGCCAGCCCGCGAAAGCGGAGATCGTGATCCGGCGGGAAGGGGTGATCGCCGGCCTGCAGATTGCCGAGTGGGTCTTCGGGCTGACCGATTCAAAAATCAAGTTCCAACCGACGGTGAAGGACGGGCAGAGGGTTTACCCGGACAAGGCGGCGGCCTTCCTGGAAGGGCCGGCCCGGGGCATCCTGGCCGGCGAACGGGTGGCCCTGAATTTCCTCGGGCATCTTTCCGGCATCGCCACCCTTACGCGCGCCTTCGTGGATAAAGTGAAGGGAACTTCCGCCAAGATCCTCGAGACCCGCAAGACCACGCCCGGCCTGCGCCTGCTGGAAAAGTACGCCGTCCGGGTGGGGGGCGGCGTGAACCACCGGATGGGTCTCTACGACGGGGTCCTCATCAAGGAAAACCACCTCCGGTTGGTAGCGGAGGGACTGTCCCCGAAGGGGACTGTCCCTAAATCTTCGATAGAACAAGCGGTGGCCCTCGCGCGGGCCGCCGGCCAGAAACAGACTCCCATCGAGGTGGAGGTCACCAGTCTTCAGGAGTTCCGCCAGGCCCTGGGGGCCAAGGCCGACCTCATCCTGCTGGACAACATGAAACTGCCGGAGATGCAGGAGGCGGTCCGCCTGCGCAACGCGGTGGCTCGTTCGAAGGGCGGCGCCAAACCCTTGCTCGAAGTCTCCGGCGGCGTCACGCTGGAGATCGTGCGCCAGATCGCCCTGACCGGCGTGGACCGGATCTCCGTCGGCGCCCTCACCCACTCCGCCCCCTCCCTCAATATCTCCCTCGAGATCCTCTGATGCCCGGCTTCAAGCTGATCAGCGAGATGTCCCCGAAGGGGGACCAGCCGGAGGCCATTAAAGCGTTGGTCGAGGGTTTGGTGAAAGGGGAGCGGTTCCAGACGCTTTTGGGCGCAACTGGTACGGGAAAAACTTTTTCGGTTGGACATGTGATCCAGAAGGTCCAGCGGCCGACGCTGGTCATCTCCCACAACAAGACGCTGGCCGCCCAGCTCTACAGCGAGCTTAAAAGTTTCTTCCCCGAGAACGCCGTCGAGTATTTCGTCAGCTACTACGACTACTACCAGCCGGAGGCCTACATCCCGCAGACCGACACCTACATCGAGAAGGACTCC
>CAYJTM010000215.1:0-1871 GCA_964373055.1 uncultured Planctomycetia bacterium | reverse complement strand
CTCGAAGCGGCCGAGCATGTGGAGAAGGTCCGGATCAACCCGGGCAACTTCGCCGACTCGAAGCAGTTCGCCCAGCGGGAATACACCCCCGAGCAGTACCAGGAGGAGCTCTCCCGCATCGCCAAGAACTTCAAGCCGCTGGTGGAGAAGTGCAAAACTCTCGGCCGCGCGATCCGGATCGGCACCAACCACGGCTCCCTCTCGGACCGGATCATGAACCAGTACGGCGACACGCCGGCCGGCATGGTGGAGTCGGCGATGGAGTACCTCCGGATCGCGGAGTCGCTGGAGTTCCGGAATATCGTCTTCTCCATGAAGGCCTCCAACCCGGTGGTGATGCTGCAGGCCAACCGCCTGCTGGCTGACGCGCTCGACAAGCACGGGGCCGCCTACCCTCTGCATCTCGGGGTGACCGAGGCCGGCGAGGGGCAGGATGCCCGGATCAAATCGGCGATGGGGATCGGCGTGCTGCTGGCGGAGGGGATCGGCGACACGATCCGTGTTTCGCTGACCGAGGACCCGGTGCGGGAAGTCCCGGTAGCTTCGGGCTTAGCCCGCTGGGCGGAAGGCCGCTGGGCCGCGGGTAAACAAGTGGCGCCGCCGGTGCGCCCGTTCCAATGGGAGCGCCACCCGACTAGGGCCGCCCTGTTCGAGATGCAGCCCATCGGCGGCACGGAGCCGGTCAAGGTGGGCCTGTTCCAGGGGGATTACGCGCACCCCCGGCAAGCCGGCGGAAAAGATACTCCCTGCGAATTCGTTCTGGGGACTGTCCCCGAAGGGGGACTGTCCCCAGATTCCAAATTCAACATCTTGCAGGCGGAGGAACTGCTCAATGAGGGACGGCTGCTCGCCCGCCGTCTGGAACAATCCGGTGATCGCCGGCCGCTCCTCCTGGTGTGGGATGCCCGCCGGTTTGATCAGGACGACCTGACCTTCCTGATCGAAGCGGCCGTTCAGGTGGGCGGCCTGCTGGTGGACGGCATCGGCGACGGCATCGTGATCCGCTCCCGCTTCCCGGCGCAGAGGATCCTCACCCTCTCGTACGACCTGCTGCAGGCGGCCCGCCTGCGCTCGGTGAAGGCGGAGTACATCGCCTGTCCCGGCTGCGGGCGGACGCTGTTCGACCTGGAACCCACCACGCAGAGGATCAAGTCCAAGACCTCGCACCTGAAAGGGGTCAAGATCGCCATCATGGGCTGCATCGTCAACGGGCCCGGCGAGATGGCCGACGCCGACTTCGGCTACGTCGGCGGTTCCCCCGGAACGGTGAACCTCTACATCGGCAAGGAGATGGTGGAGCGGGCCGTCCCCAGCGCGGAGGCCGACGAGCGCCTGATCGCGCTGATCAAGTCCCACGGCAAATGGATAGACCCTTAAAGCGGTACGACGTACCTAGGTACGTCGTACCGATCTAAGATCATGCGTTGGTCACTGGCGTATATTCCGACCCTTCGAGAAACCCCGGCTGAAGCGGAGACCGTCAGCCACCGGCTGATGCTGCGGGCGGGCTTAATCCGCAAACTGTCCGCCGGCATCTATTCCTACCTCCCGACGGGGATGCGGGTCCTGTTGAAGGTCATCCGGATCATCCGGGAGGAGATGACCCGCGCGGGCGCGTTGGAGGTGCTGCTGCCGGCGCTGCAGCCGGCCGAGCTCTGGAAAAAATCCGGCCGCTACGCCCAGATGGGGCCGGAGATGACCCGCTTCAAGGACCGGCACGGCAAGGAGATGGTGCTGGGCCCCACGCACGAAGAGGTGATCACCCAGCTGGTCGCCGGCGAGCTGCGCTCCTACCGGGACCTGCCGAAGACCCTCTTCCAGATCCAGACCAAGTTCCGGGACGAGGCGCGGCCCCGCTTCGGCGTGATCCG
>CAYJTM010000214.1:0-1902 GCA_964373055.1 uncultured Planctomycetia bacterium | reverse complement strand
CGCCTACGCCACCTACATGCTCGACCTGGTGGACAGCATGACCGGCGTCCACGACCCGCACCCCGAGATCTTTGACGTGCTGCTCGCCGTCCTCAAGGGGTTGGAATCTCCGGATGCCGACCCACCCACGCTGGCCCGTTTCCTGGAAATCCACCTGCTTCGTGCCAGCGGCCTGCTTCCGAAAGCGGAGGCCTTCCGGAAACTGCTGAACACCCCTTTCTCGCAGACGGCCTCGCTGCGCTTGGACCGGGCAACCGAGCTTCCGCTCCGCCGCCTGCTGCAGGGCTTGGTCCGCCGCGCGCTGGAACGGGATCTGCGCAGCAGAGGTTTTCTTCATGCCATCGGTCTTGAACAGGGAGGGTTACCGAATGGGACGATCCGCGTCGCGTAGCTCTTAAATATTGATTTTAGTAATATTGTATAGTATATTATTATAGTGATGAAAGTAGATTTGAGTTCTCTCGAATGCCGGCGGTGTTCCCACCGCTGGGTTCCCAGAAAAATAGAGGTACGTGTCTGCCCGCATTGCCATTCTCCTTATTGGGATAAAGGGAAGGGAGATGCCGGTAGTAAGATGCCTGCAGCCGATCTTCCGTTCTCGGCTGTGCTGGAGGAGATGGTCCGCCGGATCGTCAAGCTGTGCAAGCCGGAAAAGATCATCCTCTTTGGGTCGCACGCTACCGGCCACGCCCGTCCCGGAAGTGACGTGGACCTCATGGTGATCACGCGGCATGGGGAATCTAAACGGAAATTGGCGGCGGATCTGTACGACGCCCTTTGGGATGTCGGGGTATCTAAAGACATCATCGTTGTGAGGCCGGAGGACTTCGAGCGATACAGGGACATGATCGGAACGATCATCCGCCCGGCAGCCCGTGAAGGCAAGGTTCTGTACGAGCGTGCCGCCTGAACCTTCCGCGACCGCTCAGGCCTGGTTGGTCAAGGCGGCCCACGACCTGAAGGCGGCGGAACAAGTGTTGCTGTTGCCGGATCCTGAATGCCCTTTGGACACGGTCTGTTTCCACGCCCAGCAATGCGCCGAGAAATCGCTCAAGGGCTATCTGACGTCCCGAGAGATCCCGTTTGAGAAGACGCACGACTTGGGTCAGCTCTTCTATCTGTGCAGGGAAGATGCCGGCTTGATGGAGGAGTTGCGGGGAATCCAGAGAATGACACAGTACGCGGTTGATGTCCGCTATGCGGATGCGATCTCGGACGATCCGGATCGGGCCGAGGCGGAACAGGCGGTATCTCTGGCCCGGAAAGCTCATCAGTCGATCACAAAACGGTTGAAAAAAGTTTGATGAAAACTAAAGCTGACACGTTCCAGGAGCTGATCCTCCGGCTGGAGCGGTTCTGGGCCGACTACGGCTGCCTGATCGCCCAGCCGTACGACATGGAGATGGGGGCGGGGACCTTCCATCCGCTCACCTTCTTCAAGGCCCTCGGGCCCGATCCCTGGAAGGTGGCCTTCGTGCAGCCCTCTCGACGGCCGACCGACGGCCGTTATGCAGAGAACCCTCTGCGCGCTCAGCGCTACTACCAGTACCAGGTGATCCTGAAACCCTCGCCGGACGACGTGCAGCAACTCTACCTCAAGAGTCTCGAAGCGATGGGGATTGACTTGGACGCCCACGACGTCCGGTTTGTGCAGGATGACTGGGAATCCCCCACGCTGGGGGCCTGGGGGCTGGGCTGGGAGGTCTGGCTGGACGGGCTGGAGGTGACGCAGTTCACCTATTTCCAGCAGGTGGGCGGCATCGACATGAACCCGATCTCCGCGGAGATCACCTACGGCCTGGAACGGATCGCGATGTTCCTGCAGGGGAAGATGGATCTCTACGCGCTGCAGTGGAACAAGGACCACACCTACGGCGACGTGCACCGCCGGGACGAAATTGA
>CAYJTM010000213.1:0-1906 GCA_964373055.1 uncultured Planctomycetia bacterium | reverse complement strand
GCCTCATTGCTCATCCAGTACATAGCTCCTCAGCGTGCCGTCTGCATCTATTGAGTTTCCTCTGCTTGAAAAAGTTACCGCTTTCGGTTCCATTCCGGACGCCTTAATCTCTGCCACACTCCACACGAAGCTCGGCCCATTAAATTTGAAGTTTATCCTGGACACCGGAGCCGACTTCACCATGTTGCCTCACCATATGGCAGATTTACTCGGGATAGATCTTGCTAAAGTTCCCTCTGGACGATCGCTGGGCATCGAAGGAGGCCGTGGTATTAAAACATGGCTGGATTGGATTCGTCTGACCATTGGTCCTTATCCCGTTCGCCTTCGATGTCTGTTTTCTGCCCACAAATGGGGTCACCACAAATGGGGTCAGGTCTGATATGAACGAGCCGGTCAACCGTTTTCTTTTCGCCTTGACGCACCTTTTCTCTTCGGTCTGTCCCGGGAGAGCTTGGGTCCTGGGGGGAGGCGGATTATCGACGGTGAATCAATCTGATATTCGCGTGTTATCCCACAAGGGGACAGGGACGCATGATGACGATTCGTCGGGAGCTGCCTCCATCTAGAGTCGTGGGTCATCGCCGGCTTGCGCCTTTGAGCCACATAGACCTGACGAGGGTTCTCCTTGCCGCTGCCTCTCTCCCAGGGCCAAAGCCCTCTCCGGAACACGAGCATGCTCGCTTACGCCACCGAGACTGCGGGCTTCTGCTGCCCGATCGCCCAGACAAAGCCCGCCAGTTCCCTGGCCACCGCCGCTACAGCGACCGAATGCGATTTACCACGATTCACCAGCCGCCAGTACTTGCGATGCAACCGGTCCTGAGCCCTTCGAGCGATCTGAAGTACCCCGGCAGGACAACCCTTGCGACGAATAGCCAGTTCTCGACTGGTGATGGGGGGATACCGATTGCACCAGGCCGCCTCTACCAGCACGCGCCGGAGATGAGCATTACCCGCTTTGGTAATGCTACCTCGTCGGATCGACTCCCCGGAACTGTGTTCCGAAGGGACCAAACCGGTGAATCCCATGAAAGCCGCTGCCTTCTCAAAGCGCCGGAAGTCTTGGGCTTCGACCAGCAGCGTCAGAGCGCTGAGGGTATCGACGCCCTTGAGGCATCGGAGGAACCGCACCGGAGTCTGGTAGGGTTCCGCTTGAGCCAGCTCTTCCACCTGTTGATCCAAACTCCCCACGCGGTCCGTCGTTTCCTCCAGCGCCCGGGCGAATGCCTCAAAAGATTGCTGCAGGACTGGCCATTCAAACCGTTGCGCTTTCAGCCAGAGGCGGTACTGAACTCCCAGCGCCTTCTTCTGTTCAAACGTCCGGCCGTACCGCAAGAGGAACTTCGAGAGCCGATGGCGGGCTCGGAGTTGATCGGTCAGGGCGTCTTCGCGGACTCTGACCAAGTCTCGAGCTGCCTCTTCCTCTCGCGTCGGGATCCGAATCTCCGTCAATTCCCCCGCCCGGTAGAGCCGGGCCAGCTTCTCGGCGTCCCGCCGGTCGGTCTTGACCCGATCCGTCGGACGCACTGGAATCAGTCCCGGAGCGATCACCACACACCGGTAGCCCATCTGCGTAATCTGCCGATGGATCTGGTACCCACAGGGTCCGGCTTCGTAGACAAACACCACAGGTCCGCGAGAGGCCAGCCGTTGGACTTCCCGCTCCATCGCCTTCGGATGGTTCTCGATGACCTTGTTTTCGCTCGCCCGATCCATCCCAGGGGGCAACACCGCCATCGCCAACGTCTTTTTCGATACGTCCAAACCGACCACCGTGATATCCTGCTCCATGAGCCGGCACCTCCGTTTGTGGATAGGCTCCCCAGCCCCGTGCTGGGGAGTAACCCACGATATCAGAAACTCAACGCAGGTTTGCCGGCTCGTTCATTTTGATGTTATCTAG
>CAYJTM010000212.1:0-1911 GCA_964373055.1 uncultured Planctomycetia bacterium | reverse complement strand
TGGTGCGGGTGGGGCAGGAGATCCTGATTCAGGTGATCAAGGAGCCGATCGGCACCAAGGGGCCGCGGCTGACCACGCACCTGACGCTGCCGGGGCACTTCATGGTGCTGATGCCGATGGACGCCACGTTCGGCCTCTCGAAGCGGATCGACGACCCGAAAGAGCGGGACCGGCTGCGCGGGTTGATCAAGGAGCTCAAGCCTCCGACCGACGTGGGGCTTATCATCCGGACGGCGGCGGAGGGAGCGACCCACCGGCAGCTGTCGCGGGACATCCGGTTCCTGCTGAACCTCTGGAAGCGGATCAAGGCCCGCTCCGTGCAGGCGCCCGCCCCGTCGCTGCTCCACGAGGAGTACAACCTGCCGCTTCGGATCGTGCGGGACAACCTGAGCGACGACGTGAAGAAGATCGTCATCGATTCCAAGGCGGAGTTCCACACGCTGATGCGGTTCCTCGCCCAGACCGAGCCGCAGATGCGTTCCCGCGTGGAGCTGTACCAGCAGGACGTCTCGATGTTCGAGAAGAAGGGGCTCGAGAAGGAGCTGGAGAAGCTCTACCGGCGCAAGATCGACCTGCCCAGCGGCGGCACCGTCGTTTTCGAGCAGACCGAAAGCCTCGTGGCGATCGATGTCAACAGCGGCCGGTTCACCGGCCGGCGCAACCTGGAGGAGACCGCTTTCGCGACGAACATGGAGGCGGCCCAGGAGATCCCGCGCCAGATCCGCCTGCGGGACCTCGGCGGCATCGTGATCATCGACTTCATCGACATGCTGTCGAACTCCCACAAGCAGAAGGTCTTCAACACGCTGCAGAACGCGATCCGCAAGGACAAGGCCAAGACGAACTTAAGCTTCCTCTCGGAGTTCGGCCTGGTCGAGATGACCCGGCAGAGGGTCCGGCGCTCGCTGGAGTCGGTCTCCTTCCAGGACTGCCCGATGTGCCAGGGCAGGGGCTCCATCCGCTCCGTGGTGACCGTTTCCATCCTGGCCCTTCGGCAGATCCGGAGCGCCTTCCACAGCTCCAAGAAGCCGGTGGTGGAGGTGACCGTCCATCCGGAGCTGGCCGCCCGGCTGTTCAACGAGGACCGCGCCTCGCTGGTGGCGATCGAGAACCAGCACAAGGGGAAGGTGGTGGTCAAGGCGGATCCCACGCTGCACCCGGAGACCGTGAAGGTGCAGCCGCTGGAGGCGGCGTAAAAAGGTGTCATTGCGAGGAGCGAATGCGACGAAGCAATCTGGTTTTTAGGTCGAGATTGCTTCGGGCGCTCTGCGCCCTCGCAATGACGAGTATTTTCTCGCCGGTCTTCGCGGCGGAGCAGCAGGTCTCCTCCTACTCACGGGCGGTGGCCGCCTACAATGAGCGGAGTCTGGACGCCTCGTTCCGCTACGCCAAGGATGCCGTGTCGGAGAGGCCGGGTCACGTCGAGGCCCACATCCTGCTCGGCCAGCTTTACTACCTGCGCCAGGAGATGAAGAAGGCCAAAGAGAGCTGGGAGCGGGCCCTCAAGCTGGCCCCCGGCCGGAAGGATGTCCTGGAGGCGCTCGCCCGGCTGGAAAAGGAGGCCGGCATCGAGAAAACCCTGGTCCGCGGCGACACCCACCCGTTCGTGCTCCGCTTCGCCGAGGGCCAGGTTCCCGTGGACACCTCTTCCCTCCGGGAGATCCTGCGGGATGCCTACCGGAAGATCGGCCAGCAGTTCAACTATTTCCCCGACCACGCGATCCCGGTGCTGCTGTACCCCGACGCCGATTTCCAGAAGGTCAAGAGTTTGAGCCACCAGGTGGGTGGCCTCTACGACGGCAAGATCCGCTTGCCGCTCAAACCCGGAAGTTTAAGCGGCGGCCGGCTCCAGGCGATCCTCTGGCACGAGTACACCCACGCGGTGGTGCACGACCTCTCCCGCGGGCGCTG
>CAYJTM010000211.1:0-1912 GCA_964373055.1 uncultured Planctomycetia bacterium | reverse complement strand
TCCGCCGGGCGGACTCCACGATCTCCGCCGCGGATTTGTCCAGGATGCGGTGGTCGTACCCCCTCAGCTTGATCCGGATCGTCCTCTGCTCGGCCATTTTTTTAGCGCCTGCTCCCTTCCCGTCCCTGCATGATCTTCTCCTTCTGCGAGGCCGGGACCTCCTGGTAGGCGAACGGCTCCATCGCGTACGAGCCGCGTCCTTGCGTGAGACTGCGCACCTTGGTCGCGTAGCCGAACATCTCTCCCAGCGGAACTTCGCCCCGGATCACCTTCACGTTGGCCCGCTGGCCCATCTCGAGAATCCGGCAGCGGCGGCTGTTCAGGTCGCCGACCACCTCGCCCAGGAACTCCTCGGGCACCACCACTTCCAATTTCATGATCGGTTCCAGGAAGATCGGGCCGGCTTTTTTCACCGCCTCGCGCAGCGCCATGGAGCCGGCGATCTTGAAGGCCATTTCGGAGGAGTCCACGTCGTGGTAAGAACCGTCCACCAGCGTGACCGCGATGTCGATGACCGGATAGCTGGCCAGCACGCCGCTGGCGGCCGATTCAATGATCCCCTGCTTGGCCGGCGCGATGAACTCCTTCGGGATGGAACCGCCTGTGATCTTGCTCTCGAAGACCACCCCGGAGCCCCGCTCGCCCGGCTCGATGTCGATCACCACGTGCCCGTACTGCCCGCGGCCGCCGCTCTGCTGGATGAACTTGCCCGGCACCTCCTCGGCCTTCTTGGTGATCGTCTCCTTGTAGGCCACCTGCGGCGGGCCCACCTTGGTGTTCACCTTGAATTCCCGCTTCATCCGGTCCAGCAGCACCTCCAGGTGCAGCTCCCCCATGCCGGCGATGATCGTCTGCGCGGTCTCGGGGTTGTAGCGGACCCGGAAGGTGGGGTCCTCCTCCTGAAGGCGGGCCAGCGCGTTGCCCAGCTTATCCTGGTCCAGCTTGGTCTCCGCCTCGATGGCCAGCGAAACCACCGGCTCCGGGAAGCTCATCCCTTCCAGCAGGATCGGATGCTCCTTGTCGCAGATCGTGTCGCCGGTCTTCGTTTCCTTGAGACCGACCGCCGCCGCGATGTCGCCGGCGCCGACTTCCTTCACGATCTCCTGCTTGTTCGCGTGCATCCGGACCAGCTTGCCGATCCGCTCCTGCTCATCGCGGTTGGCGTTCAAGTAGTAGGCGCCTGACTTCAGGATGCCGGAGTAAACCCTCAAGAAGGTCAGCTTGCCCACAAACGGGTCGCTCATGATCTTGAACGCAAGGGCCGACATCGGCTCATCGTGCTTGGTGTGGCGCTCCTCTTCCTTCTGGGTGTTCGGGTTCGTCCCTTTGATCGGAGGGACTTCCAGCGGGCTGGGCAGATACTCGCAGACGGCGTCCAGCAGCGGCTGGACCCCCTTGTTCCTCGCCGAGGCGCCCGTGAAGACCGGGACGATCTTTCCGGCGACGGTGGCCCGGTGGATCGCCTCGTGCAGCTCTTCCCTGGAGACCGGCTGCTCGTGGATGTACTTCTCCATGATCTTGTCGTCGACCTCTCCGACCTTCTCCACCAGCAGGTGCCGCCACTCCCTGACCTTCTCCACCAACTCCGCGGGGATCGGCAGCTCCTCGATGTTCACACCCTGGTCCTTGTCCCAGATCAGGGCTTTCTCTCTCAGCAGGTCCACCACACCGACGAAGTTGGTTTCCGATCCGATCGGCAGCTGCAGCGCCACCGGCCGGTGGCCGAGGCGTTCCTCGATCTGCTTGAACGTGCCGTAGAAATCGGCCCCTGTCCGGTCCATCTTGTTGATGTAGCACATGCGGGGAACACCGTACCGGTCCGCCTGCCGCCAGACCGTCTCCGATTGGCTTTCCACACCGCTCACCGCGTCGAAGATCACGACCGCGCCGTCGAGCACCTTCAAAGAGCGCT
>CAYJTM010000210.1:0-1920 GCA_964373055.1 uncultured Planctomycetia bacterium | reverse complement strand
CCACCATGGAGCCGGTCGTCGTGGAGGCCGAGGGTCTGATGGCCCAGATCCTCCAACACGAGACCGACCATCTTCAGGGCCACCTCTACGTGGAACGGCTCTCCTTCTGGAAGAAGAAACGGCTACTGAAGAAGTACCGGGAAGCGGCGGTTTAGATGAAGGTCCTCTTCTTGGGCACGCCGGCTTTCGCGGTGCCCGCGCTCGAGAAACTCTTGAAGAGCGGCCACAAGGTGGTGGGCGCCGTCACCCAGCCGGACCGCCCCCGGGGCAGGTGCCGCACCCCCCAGCCGCCGGCGGTCAAGGAGCTGGCCCTCTCCAAATCCCTTCCGGTCTTCCAGCCGGAGCGGCCTTCCGACCCGGCCTTCCTCGCCGAGATCAAGAAACTGGGGGCCGACTGCGCGGCGGTCGTCGCCTACGGCCGGATCCTGCCGAAGGAATTCCTGAGCATTTTCCGCCACGGCGCGGTCAACCTGCACGCCTCCCTCCTGCCCAAATACCGCGGCGCCGCCCCGATCCAATGGGCCCTCATCCGGGGAGAGCAGGAGACCGGCGTGACCGTCTTCGAGCTGGATGAGCAGATGGACCACGGCCCGGTGATCCTCCAGCAGAAGACCCCGATCAAGCCGGACGAGGACGCCGCGGCCCTCGCCGCCCGTCTCTCGGAGATCGGCGCGACGGCCTTGATCGAAGCGCTGGACCTCATTGATACCGGCATGACCTCGCCGGTGCCGCAGGAGGAGGCCCAAGCAACCCAGGCCCCCCTGCTGACCAAAGAGGACGGCCTCATCCGCTGGGAGCTGCCGGCCGCCGAGATCCGGAACCGGATCCGCGGCATGCAGCCCTGGCCGGGCGCCGCCACCGGAACGGGGGACAAAGCCCTCAAGATCCTTTCCGCTACCGCAGATCCAGAACCATTTGATCCGGTCACGCTGAGCCAACCCCCGGTCACGCTGAGCTTGTCGAAGCGTGACCGGCCCGCCCCCGGCACCCTCCTCCTGGCCGACCCCCATCAAGGCCTCTTCGTCCAAACGGGGAAGGGGGTCCTCCGGATCGAGCGCCTCCAGCCCTCCGGCGGCAACCCCATGTCCGCCGCCGAATTCCTCCGCGGCCACCCCCTCCCCCCCGGCTCCCGCCTGACCTAATCTCTTGAGAACATCCGGAACCCGTGCTATTCTTTATGTATGGCATCAGCTGCCATACATAAGGAGATCCGATGAAAATCACCACCTACATTGACGAGCGGCTTCTGAAACGGGCTTTCAAGGCATCGAGAGCTAAAACAAAGCGCGAGGTCCTGGAGAACGGGCTGCGCAGCCTGCTGGCGGAAATCCAACGCAACACCTTTGTCAGAGAGTTCGACCATCTCCGCCTCCGGATCTCGCCGGAAGACCTGGCCCAGCTCCGCGCATAGGTGTCGCTTGTCCTGATCGATACCTCGGCCTGGCTGTTCAATTTCCAGCCGAGAGCGGTTCCTCATATCCGGAACAGGGTGACGGAACTCGTCGGGAGTAACCGGGCCGCTGTGACCTCCCCCATTCTCTTTGAGCTTCTGCATGGCGTGCCTTCAGGAGAGGACTTCGGCCGGTGGTGCCACTATTTGTCCAGTCTGCACCAATTCCCATTGACTGAAGCTGACTGGCTGAAAGCCGCCCAATGGGCTCAGAGGCTGCGGGGCAGAGGGCTCAAGGCGAAAACGATGGATTTCTTGATTGCCTACAAGGCCTTGAGGCACCGGCTCACCCTTTTACACGCAGATTCGGATTTTGACCGTATCGCCCGTTTTGTTCCGCTTCGAGTGGAAAGCTGCGTACGGTTCGCGAGAGGAAGCGTAAAGTAGGATGCGGTATACTTCGGTTTTTCTCCTGCGATGTTCTCCAAGATCAGCGTCAAAGGGGACAAGATCCACCCCCTGTACAAGCA
>CAYJTM010000209.1:0-1936 GCA_964373055.1 uncultured Planctomycetia bacterium | reverse complement strand
AGTTCATCACGCCCAAGACCGCCGGGCAGAAGGCCTACGTGGACGCGATCCGCCGGCACGACATCGTCTTCGCGATCGGCGTGGCCGGAACGGGTAAGTCCTATTTGGCGGTGGCGATGGCGGTCAACGCGCTGAAAAGGCAGGAGGTCTCCCGGATCATCCTGACCCGGCCGGCCGTCGAGGCGGGGGAGTCGCTCGGTTTCCTGCCCGGCACGTTCGAGGAAAAGGTGAACCCCTACTTGAGGCCCCTCTACGACGCGCTGTACGAGATGATGGACATGGACCGGATCGCCCGCAGTCTGGAGAAGGGGATCCTGGAGGTGGCGCCGCTGGCGTTTATGCGCGGTAGAACGCTTAATGATTCCTTCGTGATCCTGGACGAGGCGCAGAACTGCACGCCGGAGCAGATGAAGATGTTCCTGACCCGGCTGGGGTTCGACTCCAAGACCGTGATCACCGGGGACGTCACGCAATCGGACCTGCCGGCGGGGAAGATCTCGGGCCTCGCGCAGGCGAGGGATGTCCTCAAGGGAGTGGAAGGGATCGGCTTCGTCGATTTCAACGAGAGCGACGTCGTCCGCCATGAGCTGGTTCAGAAGATCATCAAGGCGTACGATAAAGCCGCCGGAAAAACCGCGTAGTGCCGGTGGAATTGCGCGACGAGCAGCTCCGCGTCCGGCTGGACGCCCGGCGGCTTAAGCGCCAGGCCGAATCCCTGCTGGCCGCCGTGGGCCGGGCGGATTCGACGCTGAGTATTTTGCTGACGGACGACCGGCGGATGGCGCCGCTGCATGAGCGTTGGATGGGGGAGGAGGGGCCGACGGATGTCATGGCATTTCCAGCGAGTGAGCGAGTGAGCGAGTCAGCGAGTCAGCGAGGGGGGAAAGCCGCTCATTCACTCACTCGCTTATTCGCTCACTCGAATGTGTTGGGGGACATTGTGATCTCCGCAGAGACGGCCGCGCGGCGCCGCCCGAAGGACCCGCACGGCGAGGTGCTGCGCTGCCTGGTGCACGGCCTCCTGCACCTGACAGGCCACGACCACCGCGGCAAAGCCGAGCGCCTCCGGATGGAGCGGAAGGCCCGCCTGCTCCAATCAAAAGCGCGCGCGGCATGACCCCACCCCCTCTGCCCATGAAACTTCGTTTCATTGGTTTTCTTCGAAAACTTGTCCAACCAAAGGTTGGACAGGCAGAGGGGGTGGGGTGAAGAAGAAGATCGAAAGGAGCTTGGAAGGGCTGTTCGGTTTCTGGACCAGCTGCGGCCATGCTGTCCGGGGGATCGGCTTCGCCTTCCGCTCCCAGCGGAACTTCCGCATTCATCTCGCCGCCGCGGCGCTGGTCCTGCTGGCGGCGGTCTGGCTCCGGCTGAGCCGCCTGGAAATGATCCTGGCTCTCCTGACCGTGGCCCTCGTCATCGTGGCGGAGCTGCTCAACACGGCGGTAGAGTACGTGCTGAACCTGCTGGAGGCCCGCCATCACCCCGTGGTCAAGACGGCGAAGGATGTCGCGGCCGGCGGGGTCATGTTCGCCGTCGCCGCTTCGGTGGTGATCGGGCTGCTGCTGTTCGGGCCGCCGCTGGTGGATTTCCTCCGGGGCTTCTGCCGCTAGTGGCGATCCAAAAGACGGAGGCGATCGTCCTCCGCCGCCAGGAAGTCCGGGAAACCAGCTTGATGCTCACCGCCTACAGCCGGCAGCTTGGGAAATTCCAGGGGCTGGTCAAAGGAGTGCGGGGAAGCCGGGCGGCGGTCCCCTGGTACTTGGAGCCGCTCACGCTGCAGTCGGTGGTCCTCTACGAGCGCCGCCGCTCTCCCTGGGTGCTGGTGAGCGCCTGCGACCTCATTGACGGTTTCGAGCCGGTCCGCCGGGACCTCGCCCGGACCGCCTACGCCACCTACATGCTCGACCTGGTGGACAGCATGACCGGCGTCCACGAC
>CAYJTM010000208.1:0-1956 GCA_964373055.1 uncultured Planctomycetia bacterium | reverse complement strand
GTGCTGATGGGGCCGCTGATCAGCCACGACGCGGTGGCGAAACTCCAGAAATACGTGAAGCTGGCCGAGGAGGAAGGGTTCGAAACGCTCCGGCAGGGGAAAGCCACCGGCCTCTGGGGCAAGCGCCGCGGCTATTACGCCACTCCGTCGGTGCATCTCTGCGATCGGCCGGAGAAGAACCACTCGGCCCATTACCGGAAAGAGGAGATTTTCGGGCCCAACGTGGCGGTTTACCTGGTCAAGGACGAGGAGCAGGCGATCGCCATTAACAACGAGGTCCCCTACGGGCTGATCACGAGCGTGTTCACCCGCAATCCCGCCCGGTTCCGCCGGTTGTTCCCGAAGATCGATACCGGGATGGTGAACTTGAACCGGGGGACGATCTTCTCATCGGGCAAGCTCCCGTTCGGGGGGACCAAGGCGAGCGGCTCCTTCCGTCCGGCGGGGCTCTTCTCTCCTTATTATTGCGCCTACCCGGTGGCCGTCCTGCAGGACAGCCGGCCGCTGGCCGCCCGCCGCCTTCCGTTCTGAGCCCGATGCCCCGGACGGTCCTGCTGGGCGACCCCACCTACTTCAGGGTTAAATCCGGATCCAACCCGCACACGCGGGGCCGGTTCGGCCGCCGAAAAAAAGTGGATCCGGGCCGGGCGATGGCGCAGTGGAGCCGCCTGAAATCGGTGCTGGAGGGCTACGACCTGCGAGTGGAGGTCCTCCCTCCCGACCCGGAGCTGCCCGGCATGGTCTTCCCAGCCAACGCCGGGTTCCGTTTCGGCCGGCGTTTTTACTTGAGCAACCTCAACCCGGCCCGCGCCGGCGAGACGGCCCATTACCAGCGCAAGCTCTCCGCGCTGGGGCTGGAGGCGCGGAAGCTGCCGTCTCCGCACCCGTTCGAAGGGGAGGCCGACTTCATCCCGGCCGGCGGCTTGTTCCTTTTCACCTACGGGCAGCTGGAGCAGCCCCACTGGAAGTTCCGGCCGGGGGGATTTCCTCCGTACCGGCGGGTCTACGGTTTCCGCTCCGACTACCGGCTGCTGCCGGCCCTTCGGGCGATCGTCCATCCGAAAGAGGTCTTGTTGCTGGAGTTGACCGATGAGCGCCATTACCACGGCGACACGGTCCTCTGCGCGTTCGGGCCCCGCAACGAGCACTTGATGGTTTACCTGGAGGGGCTGGCGCCGGAAGCGGGCCGGGCCCTCAAGGCCCGGTTTGGGGAGCGGCTGCTTCCATTGAGCCGGGAGGATGGGGCCGGTTTCGCGGCCAACAGCTTCCAGATCGAAACCGATTATTACGGCCGGAAGGCGCCGCTGCTGCTGATGCCGGACGGCCTGACCCAGGGGCTTTACGAGCAGGTGCGGGCCAGGGGGGTGATCCCGCTGCCGGTGGATGTCTCGGAATTTCTGGGCAAAGGGGGCGGCGCCGTGAAGTGCATGCTTCTCGACCTCGGCGAACTCTGATTCGCCGGCCGCTATTTGGCGGCTGGGGGAAGGGGCTCTAAAGCGCGGGGCTTGGTCTTCGGCTTGATCAACGTGTCGGGATCCATCACGGGAGCGTCGTAGGGGGCCACCGGGAAGGTTGCGATGTCCCAGGCGCCGTACAGGGTGCGCGATGCTCCCTCCGCCAATCCCCGGAGGAACCCGTGGATCACCCACAAAACGGCGGTCGGGTCCGTCTTCTTCTGCTCCGCCATCTGAACGGGTATTTCCAACCAGCCGGTGGCCAGGTTGGTGACGCCCCGGGCCAATTTTACGCCGGGATTCCCGCTTTCCCCGCCGCCGTCAGGGGGCGCTGCCAGCGATTGGAAGCCGGTCAGAAGAACGGCCGCCAGCGCGAAACAGATCACTTGCCGAAACTTTCGCATCGGGCTTAGTCTATCGGAGAACCCACGCGAATGCAAGGCCGGCAGGGAGCGTAAGTAGTAATAAAATCTAATATATGGTATTGACAGAAACCCTTCCC
>CAYJTM010000207.1:0-1959 GCA_964373055.1 uncultured Planctomycetia bacterium | reverse complement strand
CCCGGCAGAGGGGAGATCAGGATGTGCCCCGTCTCCGTCTGCCACCAGGTGTCCACGACGGGGCAGCGGCCGCCGCCGATCATCCTGTGATACCAGACCCAGGCCTCCGGGTTGATCGGCTCTCCGACCGAGCCCAGCAGTCTCAAGCTGGAGAGGTTGTGCCTCTTCGGGAGATCCTCTCCCCATTTCATGAAGGTCCGGATCGCCGTGGGAGCCGTGTAGAAGATGTTCACGCGGTATTTTTCGATGATCTCCCAGAAGCGGTCCTTGCCCGGGTGGTCCGGCGCCCCCTCGTACATGAGGGTCGTGGCGCCGTTCAAGAGGGGGCCGTAAACGACGTAGGAGTGGCCGGTCACCCAGCCGATGTCGGCCGTGCACCAAAAAATGTCTTCTTCCTTGATATCGAAGATCCATTTCGTGGTGGCGTAGCAGCCGGTCATGTAGCCGCCGGTGGTGTGGACGATCCCCTTCGGTTTCCCGGTCGTTCCGCTGGTGTAGAGGAGGTAGAGCATCGTTTCGGAGTCCAGCGGCTCCGCCTCGCACCGGTCGGATTGGCGGGCGACCAGCTCGTGCCACCAGAGGTCGCGGCCCGCCTTCATCGGAACAGCCTGTCCTGAGCGACGGAAAACCACCATCTTTTCGACCGTCGGGGCGCCTTCCAGGGCCTCATCGGCGCTCTTTTTGAGAGGCACCACGGCCCCGCGCCGCCAGCCCCCATCGGCGGTGACCAGCACCTTGGACCTGGAATCATTGAGCCGGTCCTTGAGCGCCTCGGCGCTGAAACCGCCGAAGACCACGCTGTGCGCGGCCCCGATCCGGGCGCAGGAGAGCATGGCGATGGCCAGCTCCGGCACCATCGGCATGTAGAGAGTGACGCGGTCCCCCTTGTCGACGCCGATCTCTTTGAGGCCGTTGGCGAATCGGCAGACCTCCCGATGGAGCTGAGCGTAGGTGAGGGTCCGCTTATCTCCCGGCTCCCCTTCCCAGAGGATAGCTGTTTTGGCCCGCTGGGGGCCGGCGAGGTGCCGGTCGAGGCAGTTGGTGCTTAGGTTGGTCTGCCCTCCGACGAACCAGCGGGCGTCCGGCAGCCGCCATTCCAGCACCTGGTTCCACGGACGGAACCAATGGAGCTCCTTGGCGAACGATTCCCAGAATCCGAGCCGGTCGCGGGCGGCCTGTTCGTAAATGCCCGGATCGCGCGCGTTCGCCTGTTCCCGGAACGTTTTTGGAGGGGGAAAAACCCTGTCTTCTTTCAGAAGGATGTCCATACGAAACTCCGTTTTGTCCATTATACTAGTCGCATGGACTGGGAGACACGGAAGTCGCAGCGCCTGCAGGTCAGCGGCACCGTCTGGATCCAGATCAACCCCTCCATGCAGGACTCCGTCCAGCTCGAGAAGGAGGCCGTGGAGGTGGCGTTGGTGGACTTGAGCGTCCACGGCGTGGGCCTGCTCAGCAAAACCTTCCTTCCCAAAGGGACCGTCGTGGACCTGGAATTTCCCGGCTCCGCGCTGACCGTGCCGAAAGCGGCCCACCCGCCGGAGATCATCCGGATCACCGCGAAAGTCATGTACGCCCGCCCCCAAGGCGATCTCTGCCGGATGGGGCTCCTGATCACCGAGATGGATGACGAGACCCGCCGCGTCGTCCGCGATTTCGCCTTCTCCCGCGAACTCCGCCGCACCCCCCGCACTCCTCTTCCCTAAATCGTGTAAACCTGAAGGAGGCATCCTGCGTCTAATTCAGCGACAAAGGAGGGACCTGACAATGTGGCGACTTGCTTTTGCAATGGTGCTTTTGACACTGACCACCCTGCCCGGCCTGGCCCGGGCCGAGGAGGGGACGCAGCCCGAATATTCCCGCGGAGAGCGGGTGGAGCGGCTGCACCGGCTTAAAGAGGAGAACCCGGAAAAGTTCCAGCAGGTCATGCAGGAAAAGCGGGCAAAGCTGCGGGAGCGC
>CAYJTM010000206.1:0-1983 GCA_964373055.1 uncultured Planctomycetia bacterium | reverse complement strand
GGATGAAATCCCTCCGGCAGGAGGGGCTGGAGCACGCGCTGGCGGGGCGCACCTCACTGGAAGAGGTCTTGCGGGTCACCGCGGAGGATTAGAGAGGATGCCTGCTTTTTCTTACATTGCGAAACTGGGAGACGGCCGGAAGGTCACCGGTTCCATGGAGGCCACCTCTCACCAGGGGGTGGCGGAGGCGCTCCATCAGAAGGGGTTCGTCGTTTTGGAAGTCAAGCCCCTCGCCCCGCAAAGGAGATCTCTTTTCAGCGCCGGCGTCAAGGCGGACGACTTGGCGGTCTTCTCCCGGCAGATGGCGACGCTGGTGGATGCCGGCATCCCGATCGTCGGGGGGCTGGATGCGGTGGCCGAACAGATCGAAAACCCGACCCTCAAGAAGGTCATCCTTGATGTTAAAGACGCGGTGGAGGGGGGGATGAACCTGACGACCGCCATCGCCCGGCAGAACAAGGTCTTCTCCCCCCTGTTTGTCAGTTTGGTCCGGGCCGGGGAGACCTCAGGCCACCTGGCGGAGGTGCTGCAGCGGCTGGCCGTTTATCTCGAGAAGAGCGCCTCGCTGCAGCGCAAGATCAAGTCGGCCTGCGTTTATCCGGCTATCGTCATCCTCATGGCGGTGGTCATCACCAGCATCCTGGTGTTGACGGTGATCCCCGCCTTCAAGGAGATCTTCAGCTCCATGGGGGCCGAGCTGCCGCTTCCGACCCAGATCCTGCTCTGGGTCAGCGACTTCGCGCGGCGGATGTTCCTGCCGGGATTGGGGCTGCTGATCGCGGGGGTGTTCCTTTTCCGGAAGCAGGTGCTGCGGACCAAGAAGGGCCGGCTCTGGTTCGACCGGCTGATGCTGAGGCTGCCGGTCGTCGGGCCGCTGATCCGGAAGGTGGCCATCGCCAAGTTCGCCCGAACGCTGGCCACGCTGGTAAGGAGCGGCGTCCAGATCCTGCAGGCGCTGGAGATCGTTTCCGAAACGGCCGGCAACCGGGTGATCGGCGACGCGCTGATTGAGATCAAGAACTCGATCCGGGAGGGGGAGAACATCGCGGCCCCCCTGGCGGCCAGCAAGGCCTTCCCTCCGATGGTGGTCCGGATGATTGCCGTCGGGGAGCAGACCGGCCGCCTGGATGAGATGCTGGCCAAGGTGGCCGACTTCTACGAGGAGCAGGTGGACGCGGCGGTGGCGGGGCTGACCAGCGCCCTGGAGCCGATCATCATCTGCGTGCTGGGGGTCGTCGTAGGAGGCATTGTCTTCGCGATCTTTTTACCGATCTTCAAGATGGCCACCGTGGTGGGAGGCCATCATTAGGCCTTGTTTTTTAGGTGTGTAACGTTATACTTGAGGTTAGAAGGTTATTCATATAAGTCCATAATGCGTAACAAGTTGTGTAAATTAAAAAATGCACAAAGTGAACAGATCAAGGAGAATCGCAGACATGTTTACATACAGAAGGGGAGCAAAGGGTTTCACGCTCGTGGAGATCATGATCGTGGTGGCGATCATCGCTTTGATCGCGGCCATCGGGATCCCGAACCTCCTGCGGGCGCGGCACAACGCGAATGAGGGGGCGGCGATTGGCAACATGCATACGCTGGTGACCGCGTTGGAGTCGTGGAGATCCAATCAGGCCCCGGTGTCGTATCCCACCGCGGCTCAGGGTCTGGCTGCACTGTCTGCCGCTAACCCGCCGTACATTGACGCCGTGTTGTCGACCGGTACGCGCCAGGGGTATAACTTCACGTATACCTTCCAGACCGCCAACACGTATACGCTGTCGGCAGCCCCTGTCGCTGCGGGGGTCACCGGAACCCGAACGTTCTTCACGGATCAGAGTGGTGTCCTCCGCGTGAACGCTGCGGGCGTTACCCCAGCGACGCTGGCCAATACCGTGCCTTTGGATTAACAGGGCGTTTTTCTGGGGGCGAACGGTTTTGGACAGGGCGGCGGTCCCCAACGGGCTGCCGCCCTGTTTTTTTTGAAGG
>CAYJTM010000205.1:0-2006 GCA_964373055.1 uncultured Planctomycetia bacterium | reverse complement strand
AACGGGGTGAAGATTCTGCTCTCCGGTTCCACGGGATTGATCGGCTCGGAGCTGGCTTCCCACCTCTCCAAGAAAGGGGACTCCGTGGGCCGGCTGGTCCGGGCCAAGTCCTCCGCCCCGGGGCCGCAGGTCCTCTGGAACCCCGTCGCCCGGATCATCGATTCCAAAGGGCTGGAAGGGTTTGACGCCGTCGTGCACCTCGGCGGCGATCCGATCGCCGAGGGACGCTGGACGCCGGAGAAGAAGGCCCGGATCCGGGACAGCCGGGTGCGGGGGACTCGCTTCCTGGCGGAGGCGTTGGCTCGCTTGTCCCGGACGCCGAAGGCCTTCCTCTGCGCTTCGGCGGTCGGTTTCTACGGAGACCGGGGCGACGAGACCCTGACCGAGGAGAGCGGGCCAGGAAAAGGGTTCCTTCCGGAAGTCGGCCAACAATGGGAGGAATCGTGCCAGCCCATGGCGCGGGCCGGCGCCCGGGTGGTGAACCTCCGGTTCGGGATCGTGATGAGCCGCAAGGGGGGAGCGCTGAAAAAGATGCTGCCGCCGTTCCGGTTCGGGCTCGGCGGCCGGCTCGGATCCGGGAAGCAATGGATGAGTTGGATCTCCCTGCCGGATGCCGCGGGAGCCATCGCGCACACGCTGGGCAACGAGACGCTGAAAGGGCCCGTCAACATCGTCTCCCCCAACCCGGTCACGAACCAGGAGTTCACGCTGGCGCTGGGACGGGCACTGCACCGCCCAGCGGTCATGCCGGTGCCGGCCTTCGCGGTCCGGCTGCTCTTCGGCGAGATGGCCGACGCGGCGCTGCTGGCCTCGACACGGGTCGAGCCCAAGCGGCTCAAATCCACCGGCTACCGGTTTCGCCACCCGGAGCTGGAGCCGGCGCTGCGCGAGCTGCTTTCCTAACGTCATTGCGAGGAACGAAGTGACGAAGCAATCTCCTCTCGCCCAAAGGGCTCTTAAGATCGCCGCCCTTCTCAAAAAGACCCACCCGGACGCCCAATGCGCGCTTCATCACCGCAACCCGCTGCAGCTGCTGGTCGCCACTATCCTTTCCGCCCAGTGCACGGATGTCCGGGTGAACAAGGTGACCCCCACCCTCTTCAAGAGATACACGACCGCCGCTGCCCTCGCGAAAGCGCCGTTGCCGCGGCTGGAGGGAATGGTCCGGAGCACCGGGTTCTACCGGCAGAAGGCAAAATCCATCCAACGGACGGCGTGGGAATTAGTGAAGCGCTTCAAGGGACAAGTTCCCGGGACGCTGGAGGAGTTGGTGACGCTGCCGGGAGTCTGGAGAAAAACGGCGAACGTGATTCTAGGAAACTGTTGCGGAGTGCCGGGGATCGTGGTGGACACCCACGTCCGCCGGCTGGCCTACCGGATGGGGCTGACCCGCCACACCGACCCAGACAAGATCGAGCAAGACCTCATGAAACTGTTGCCGAAAAAGGACTGGACCCGGTTCTCGCACGTCATGATCTTCCACGGCCGCCGGATCTGCGGGGCAATCCGGCCCGCCTGCCCCGCCTGCCCGGTCAACCCCCTCTGCCCCAAGCGGGGCGTTAAAGCGGCCGGTCAGCGGTAACGCAGGGTTTCAAGCGGCGGTCCGGGAACCGTTTCGCGAGGAGGTCGACCGCCTCCTCGGCCATCTTCCGGAAGGTGGTGAATTTCCCGCCGACGACGCTGATCAGCCCGTTGGGGTCTTCATGGATCAGGTGCCTCCGGCTGATCGCCCATGGGTCCTTCCCCTCCATAGCCACCAGGGGCCGCACCCCGGCGAAGGTGGAAATCACCCGCTCCCGCCGGATGCCTAAGGAAGGCAGGCAGCGGTGGGTCCCTTCGATCAGGTAGTCTATCTCTGCCGGCGTCGCTTCGGCGCGGCCGGGGTCTCCTTCGTAGTCGCTGTCGGTGGTGCCGATCAGGGTCTGCCCTTTCCAAGGGATGCAGAAGAAGATCCGGCCATCTTTCGGTGAGGAGAGAACCAGCGCGTGGCGGAGACCCAAAGAGGG
>CAYJTM010000204.1:0-2020 GCA_964373055.1 uncultured Planctomycetia bacterium | reverse complement strand
ATCCGGGTGACGCCGGAGGTGACCTTCCGGGCCGACCCCTCGCTCGCGGAGATGGCCCGGATCTCTAAACTGCTGGGGGACGCGAAGAGATCCACGGAGGAAATAGGGCAATGAGCGGCACGCAGGCCAAGCAGGTCAAGCAAGTCATGCAGGTGATCCGGCGGAACCGCCGGTTCACGGTGAGCTCCCACGTGAACCCCGAAGGGGACGCGTTGGGCAGCGCCTTGGCGCTGGCCTCTCTGCTGAAAAGGCTCGGCAAGCAGGCGGTGGTGGCCACCAACGGAGGGATCCCGAAGGCGTTCGCCTTTTTCCCGCGCGTGGCGCCGGTTGTCGGGCGCCCTTCCCAGACCCGGCTGCCGGAAGTCGCGATGACTGTGGATGTGCCGGTGCTCGCCCGGCTGGGCTCCATGCGCGGATTGTTTGAAAAAGCCGGCATCTCGGTGAACATCGATCACCACGTCAGCAACCAGATGTTCGGGGACGTGAACTGGGTGGACCCCAAGGCGGCCGCCGTCGGTGAAATGATCTACCGCCTCTATGAGGCCTTCGGCCTGAAGCCCACGCGGGACGAGGCCCTCTGCATGTACGTCTCGATCGTCACCGACACCGGCTCCTTCCGCTACATGAGCACCACGCCGGAGGTGCACCGGATCGCGTCGCGCCTGATTTCCCGCGGCGTCAGCCCCTTGAAGGTGGGTCAGGACATCTACGAGTGCCATTCCCCGTCGGACTTGAGGTTCCTGGGCAAGGTGCTCAACTCGCTGAAGGCCACGCCCGACGGCAAGATCACGTGGGTCGAAGTGTCCCACCCGCTGCTCAAGAGCTGCCGGCCCGGTCCGGAGATCGTGGACGAGCTGGTCAACTATCCCCGTTCGGTCCGCACCGCGGAGGTCTCCTTCGTGCTGCGGGATCAGTCGCGCGACGGCAAGATCCGGGTCAGCTTCCGCTCAAAGGGGCGGGTGGACGTGAACAAGATCGCCCGGTCGTTCGGCGGCGGCGGCCACAGGGCCGCCAGCGGCTGCACAATCGACGGCACGCTCGCGCAGGTCCGCCAGAAAGTTTTGAAAGCGGCCCGCCAGGCAGTGAGGAATGGGCGGCGCTAACGCCAGCGGCCTGCTTCTGATCGACAAGCCGGCCGGGATGACGTCGCATGACGTGGTGGATTGCGTACGCCGCCGGTTCGGGATGCGGCGGGTCGGCCACGGCGGCACGCTGGACCCCGCGGCCACCGGACTGCTGATCCTTCTGCTGGGCCCGGCCACCCGCTACGCGCGCCACCTCTTGAACGCCGACAAGACCTACCTCTCCACGCTGCTGCTTGGGCTTACCACCGACACCCAGGACTCGGAAGGGAAGCCGCTGGAAACCCGACCGGTCGGCCCGCTGACCCCGGAGCAGATCGAGGCGGTTTGCGTCCGGTTCCGGGGGGAGATCGAGCAGGAGGTGCCGGCCTATTCCGCGGTGCGGGTGCAGGGGAAACGGTTCTACGATCTGGCCCGGGCGGGGCAGGCGGTCCCCCGGAGGGTCCGGAAGGTGCGGGTACACAATCTCTCGGTGCTGGAGATCCGGCTGCCGGAGGTGGACCTGGAGGTGACCTGCTCCAGCGGCACCTACGTCCGCACCCTCTGCGCAGACATGGGGGCCGCGTTGGGCTGCGGCGGGCACTTAAGGCGGCTCTGTCGGACGCGAGTCGGCCCCTTCGCGCTGGAGCAATCGGTGAAGCTCGACCAGGCGGGGCCGGAACACGTTCTGCCGGTCGATAAGCTCGCATGGTCGTTCTCCGGCGCCTTCCCCGTTTCCCGCTGAAGCTTGGCGGCCCGGCGGCAGCGCTGGGCATCTTCGACGGCGTCCACCGCGGCCACCGGGCCATCCTGCGGAAAGCGGTTGCTCTCGCCCGGAAACGCCGAGGCGCCGCCGTGGCGATCACCTTCCATCCGCATCCCCTTTCGGTCCTGCGACCGAGGCGGCACCTTCCTCGCTGCCGAGGAAGTGCCGCTGCGCGGGTGCGCAGCGGCCATCC
>CAYJTM010000203.1:0-2025 GCA_964373055.1 uncultured Planctomycetia bacterium | reverse complement strand
CTCTCCAGCTGGCCTTTTTTCGCCATAAGTCCTTTTACTCCTTGAAAGGCATCCCGAGCGCTTTGAGCAGCTCGAATGCTTCGTCTCGGCTTTTCGCCGTCGTGCAGATGATCACGTCCATCCCCTGAGTGCGGGTGACCTTGTCGAATTCGATCTCTGGGAAGATCAGCTGCTCGGTCAGCCCCATCGCGTAGTTGCCGCCCTGGTCGAACCCGCGCGGGTCCACGCCCCGGAAATCCCGGATGCGGGGCATCACCACGCTGATCAGCCGGTCCAGGAACTCGTACATCCGGTACCGGCGCAGCGTCACCTTGACGCCGATCGGCAGCCCTTCCCTGATCTTGAAGTTGGAGATCGCTTTCTTGGAGCGCGTGATGATCGGCTTCTGTCCGGCAATCAGCGCCATCTCGGCCGCCGCCTGCTCCACGATCTTCACGTCGGCCGCTCCCTGGCCCACCCCCATGTTGAGCACCACCTTCGTCAGGCGGGGGGCCTGCATCGCGTTGGAATGGCCGAATTTCTTCGCCAGCTCCGGAGCGATCGTCTTGCGGTACCGCTCCAGGAGCCGCGGAACCTCCACTTTGGTTTTCTCGGCGGAAGCGGCGGCCCCCATCAGAAGCTCTCCCCGCAAGCGCGGCAGATCCGGCTCTTCGACCCGTCCTGGGCCTGCTTGAAACCGACGCGGACGCCCCGGTTGCACTTGGGGCAAACCGGCATCACCCGGTCCAGCGGGAGGCGGCTCTCCTTGCTGACGATCGCCCCCTGTGGGTTCGCCTCCGACCGGCGGGTGCTCTTCTTCACCAGATTGAGCCCCTCCACCACGACCCGCTCATCGGCGGGAAAAACGCGGCGCACCTTTCCCTTCTTTCCGCGGTCCTTGCCGGAGATCACCACCACCTGGTCGTCCTTCTTCACCCGAAACATTTACAGCGCCTCCGGAGCGAGGGAAATGATCTTTGTGAACTTTCTGTCCCGCAGCTCCCGGGCCACCGGGCCGAAGATGCGGGTCCCGCGCGGGTTCTGTTGCTCGTCCAGCAAGACCACCGCGTTCGAGTCGAACCGGATCGAGGAGCCGTCCGGCCGGCGAAGCGGGAAGCGCTGGCGCACCACCACCGCCTTGACCACTTCCCCTTTTTTGACGGCGGAGTCGGGCGTCACTTCCCGCACGTTGGCGGTGATGACGTCGCCGATCTGCGCCCAAAGTTTTCCGTGCTGCCCGATCACGCCGATCATGGAGGCCTTCTTGGCCCCGGTGTTGTCGGCAATCTCCAGGATCGATCGCATCCGGAGCATTAGGCCACCTCAGCGCTCTTGCGCACCACTTCCACCAACCGCCAGCGCTTGTCCTTGGAGACCGGCCGTGTCTCTTCGATGCGGACCTCATCGCCGATCTGGGGCTTTTCGCCGGCCACGTGCACCTTGAATTTCTTCACGCGCTTCATGACCTTCCGGTACATCGGGTGCCGCACAAGCCGCGTCACCTGGACCACCAGCGTCTTCGACATCTTGTTGGAGAGAACCTTGCCCACCACCCGTTTGCGTCCCGCGACCTGGCTCACTTTTTCTTCTCCCTGAGCAGCGTCAATGCCCGCGCCACGTCCCGGCGAACCTGCTTGATCCGGTGCGGCCGCGCGAGCTTCCCTTCCGCCCGCTGCATCCTCAGGTCAAACAGCTCCAGCTTCAGACTATGCAGCTTCTGCGCCAAATCTTCCGCGTTGAGCTCTTTGAGTTCTTCCTTCTTCTTCGTCGCCGTGGCCATCACGCCGCCTCCCGCGTCACGAAACGGGTCTTGAGCGGAAGCTTCGCCGCCGCCAGCCGGAGCGCCGTCCGGGCCAGCTCCTGCGGGATCCCTTCCATCTCCACGATGATCTTCCCGCGCTTGACCACCGCCACCCAGAACGCCGGCTCACCTTTGCCTTTGCCCTGGCGGGTCTCCGCCGGCTTCTGGGTGACCGACTTGTCCGGGAAAACCCGGAGATAAACCTTGCCGCCGCGCCGCACGTGGCGGGTCAGCGCCACGCGGGC
>CAYJTM010000202.1:0-2031 GCA_964373055.1 uncultured Planctomycetia bacterium | reverse complement strand
TTTTGGCGCGATGGAAGAACTCCATCTCCTTCGGGTTGGACATCGGCCAGCCCCCCTCCACGTAGGGGATGCCCAGCTCATCCAGCTTCGGCAGGATCTGCAGCTTGTCCTCGGAGGACAGGGAGATCCCCTCGGTCTGCGCGCCGTCGCGCATGGTGGTGTCGTAGAGGAAGATCTTCTTCACCGCTGCTTGCCCAGCCCGAACGCGTCGTGGAGCGTCTTGATCGCCTTGGCCGCCTGGGCCTTGGCAATGATGCAGGAGATCTTGATCTCCGAGGTGGAGATCATGCCGATGTTGACGGACTCCTTGGCCAGCGCCTGGAACATCTTGGCCGCGATGCCGGAGTGGGAGCGCATCCCCAGCCCCACCACCGAGATCTTGGCGATGTCGTCGTCGTGGATCACCCGGCCGGCCTTCACCTTGCCGGCCACGCGGCGGGCCACCCGCAGCACTTTTTTAAGATCCGCGCGGGGGACCGTGAAGGAGACGTCGGTGAGGCCCGTGCGGCCCACGTTCTGCACAATCATGTCCACGTTCACGTTGGCGTCGGAGATGCTGGTGAAGATTGTCGCCGCGATGCCCGGCCGGTCCGGCACGTCGCAGATCGTCACTTTGGCCTCGTCCTTCTGCAGCGAGACGCCGCTGACCACCACCTGTTCCATCGCCTTGACCTCCTTCGAAATGATCGTCCCGGTCCGCCGGGAGAAGCTGGATCGCACATGCAGCGGCACGTTGTACTTCTTCGCCATTTCCATGGAGCGGGCCTGCATCACCTGCGCCCCCAGCGAGGCCAGCTCCAGCATTTCGTCGTAGCTGATCGAGGGCAGCTTGCGCGCGTTGGACACCACGCGCGGGTCGGCCGTGTAGATCCCCTCGACGTCGGTGTAGATCTCGCAGACCTTCGCCTTGAGGGCCGAGGAGAGGGCCACGGCCGTCAGGTCCGAGCCGCCCCGGCCGAGCGTCGTGATCTCGTGGTCCGGCGTGATCCCCTGGAAGCCGGTCACGATCACCACGTACCCCTTGGCCAGCGCCTCCTTGATCCGCTGGGCGCTGATGTCCATGATGCGGGCGTTGCGGTGAGCCCGGTCGGTGACGATGCCCACCTGCGCGCCGGTCATCGAGACCGCCTTGACCCCCATCGCCTGCGCGGCCATCGCCAGCAGCGCCGCCGACACCTGCTCGCCGGTGGCCAGCAGCATGTCCATCTCCCGTTCGGGCGGGTGCTTGGAGACCTGGGCCGCCAGCGAGAGCAGGTCGTCGGTGTTGTCCCCCATCGCGGAGACCACCACGACTACCTGGTTGCCGCTCTTGCGGGCGCGGCAGATCCTCTCCGCCACCTTCTTGATCCGCTCCGAGCTGGCAACCGAGGAGCCGCCGTATTTCTGGACGATTAAAGCCACTTTTCTTCAGTCAGCAATCTCGGCAGGAGCCCGTGCGCCTCCTCCACGAACCAGCCGGAGCTCTTGGCGATTGACTCGCCGTAACCGGCGGCGCCGCTCGCCGGGATCCCCCGGCCCCAAACCACGAACGGCACCGGGTCGGCGGTGTGGGAGCGCTTCTCCACCGGCGTCGGGTGGTCCGGCATCACCAGGATCCGGACATCCCCCAGCGTGTGGGCGTGCTCCAGGATGGTTCCCACCACCAGGCGGTCGAAGTTCTCGATCGCGGCGATCTTCTGGCGCAACTCCCCGTTGTGGCCGGCCTCGTCGGCCGCCTCCACGTGGAGATAGGCCACCTCTTTTTTCTTCAAGCTCTTCAGGGCGGCCTTCGCCTTGCCTTCGTAGTCGGTGTCGTAATAGCCGGTGGCGCCCGGCACGTTCACCACCTCCAAGCCGGCCAGCTTGCCGGCCCCTTTCACCAGGTCCACCGCCGAGATCACGCAGCCGGTCACGCCCCAACGCTCCTGGTAGGTGGGGAGCGTTGCCTTCGTCCCCTGGCCCCAGAGCCAGATCATGTTAGCCGGGTTTTCCTTCAAGTCCACCCGGACCTGGTTCACCTCATGCCCGGGCAGGACCTGCCGGGAGGCCTCC
>CAYJTM010000201.1:0-2059 GCA_964373055.1 uncultured Planctomycetia bacterium | reverse complement strand
CATCGGGACCGTGGCGGTGGTGCACCACGAGACCTCCACCGGCATGCTGAACCCGATTGAAGAGGTGGCCGCCCTGGCGAAGAAGTTTCGCCGCCGGCTGTTGGTGGACGCCATCAGCAGCGTCGGCGGAGAGAAGCTGGAGCTGCAGAAGCTGAACGTGGGCCTCTGCGTGGGCTCTTCGGCCAAGTGCCTGCACGGCGCCCCCGGCTTGTCCTTCGTCCTGCTGTCGCAGGAGGAGGCGGCCCGCGTGTCGAAGATGAAGCCAAAATCGCTGTACCTCGATCTGGGACTGCACCTGAAGGCCCAGGAAGCGGGCGTTCCGCCGTTCACGCCGGCGGTTCCGCTGGTCGCGGCGTTCGGCGCCGCGCTGGACGACCTGGCCCGGGAGGGGCTGCGGTCCCGGATCGTCCGGTACCAGGAGCGGGCGATCATGCTGCGGCAGGGCTTCAAGAAGATCGGCCTGAAGTTCCTGCTCGATGAGAAGCTGCTGTCCAACACGCTGACGGCCCTCTGGCTGCCCAGCCCCAAGGCCTACGACCCGATCCACAACTCCTTGAAGAAGGCCGGGTTCATCATCTACGCGGGGCAGAGCGAGCTCAAGGGCAAGATCCTGCGGGTCGCCCACATGGGCCAGCTGCTGCAGTCGGACTTGAAGGAGTTCCTGCGCGTCCTGAAAGAGGTGTGCACGAAGTAATGTCAAACCTGTTCCCGTTGAATGCGACATTGGCGAAGCTGCTGATCCCGTGGTTCGTGAAACGGGGGATCAGCGCGAACCAGATCACCCTGCTCTCCTTGCTGGCGGGGATGGCCGGCGCGCTGGCGTTCCTGGAGGGGACGCGCGCCGGCATGATCTGGGGGGCGCTTGGATTTTTTGCGGCCAACCTGCTGGACGAATGCGACGGCAGCGTGGCCCGCGCGACCGGCACGAGCAGCGGGTTCGGCAGCTGGCTCGACACGCTCGCGGGCTGCGCTGTGCACGCGATCTTCTTCGCCAGCTTAGGGTTCGGCCTGAGCCGCCAGAGCTCGGAGAAGATCTGGTGGGTCCTCGGGCTGCTGGCGGGTTTAAGCGTGGTGACCGCGACAGTGGCCTACGTCGTGGGGCAGGGGGTTTTCCGGGGGAAAAGCGGATGGCGGCACCCCGATCCTCCGCGTCCGGCCCGCCCGGACCGGATGGAATGGCTCAAGGGGGTGCTGAGGACCGATTTCTCTTTGGTGGTGCTGGCGGCGACCGTGACGGGGGCGCTGCGATGGCTCCTGTGGGGCGGCTTGTTAGGGGCGTTCCTGTTCTGGATCCCGGCCGATTTCCTGGCGGCGGCCCGGCTGCGCCGGACGGAGCCGGAACAATGAAGTGGAAATGGCTCGGGCTGGGGCTGGGCGCCGCGCTGTTCGCGGCGGTCCTCGCCGGCTCCGACCTGAAAGGGGTCTGGGGCCTGCTCAGCCGGTTCCAGTGGCGGTTCGGCATGGTCTTCCTCTTTTACATCGTGATTTTCGGGCTCGACACGCTCGGCTGGAAATTCGCGCTGCGCCCGCAGGTGCAGTCCCGGATCTCCTGGAGCAGGCTGTTTCGGGCGCGGCTGGCCGGGGAGGCGGTCAACTACGTCACGCCGACCGCCTCGATCGGCGGCGAACCGGTGAAGGCCTGGATCCTCTCCCGCCGGCACGGCGTCCCGATGCAGGAGGGGATGGCCTCGGTGGTGATCGCAAAGACCACCTTCACCTTCAGCATGCTGCTGTTCGTGGCGATCGGCTTGGCGGTCGCGTTGGCCACCCAGCCCTCTTCCTCCAAGCTCATGGCTTGGGTCTGGGTGATGCTGCCGGGTTTGAGCGGGCTCGCGGTCCTGTTCGTCCTCGTGCAGTTTCTCCAGCCGTTCCGCCGCTTTGTCCAGGCGGTCTCCCGCTGGATGCCGGAACGGCTCCGCAAGGCCGCGGAGCGTGTGCATGAATGGGACCGGGAGATCGTCTCCTTTTACCGGCAATCCCCCGGCTCCGTTCTCTGGTCGCTGGGTTTCCATTTCCTCGGCTGGCTGGCCGGCGCCGTGGAGGTTTACCTCATCCTGCA
>CAYJTM010000200.1:0-2067 GCA_964373055.1 uncultured Planctomycetia bacterium | reverse complement strand
TGGACACCTGGTGGCAGACGGAGACGGGGCACATCCTGATCTCCCCTCTGCCGGGTCTCACGGACTTGATGCCCGGCTCGGCGACTAGGGCCTTCCCCGGCATCGAGGCGGACGTGGTGGATGACCAGGGCAAGAGCGCGGAATCCGGCTACCTGGTGATCCGCTCCCCCTGGCCGGGCATGATGCGGGGGATCTATGGCGACCCTCAGCGGTACAAGGCGCAATACTGGGAACGGTTCCCCGGGCTCTATTTCGCCGGGGACGGGTGCCGGCGGGATGCCCGCGGGTATTTCTGGCTGCTCGGGCGGGTGGACGATGTGCTGAAGGTGAGCGGCCACCGGCTCTCGACAATGGAGATCGAATCGGCGCTGGTGGACCACCCGTCGGTGGCGGAATCGGCCGTGATCGGGAAACCCCATGACATCAAGGAGAACTCGATCGTTGCTTTCGTCACGCTCAAGGGAAACGTTCAAGCCGCGGCCGGGCTGCCGGACGAGCTGAAAGCGCACGTGGTCAAGAAGATCGGCTCCATCGCCCGGCCGGACGAGATTATCTTCACGGCGGAGCTGCCGAAGACCCGCTCCGGCAAGATCATGCGGCGCCTGCTGCGGGACATCGCCGAAGGCAAAACGCTGGGGGACACCACCACGCTGGCCGACATTTCCGTGGTGCAATCGCTCAAGGAGAAATACGGTGAGTCGGAGTAGCCAGGAGCGCGTAAGCCGCCGGGAAGCGGTTTGGATGGAGGGGCCGGCCGTCTTCATGATCGATCAGCGGCTGCTGCCCCACCGGATCGAGACGCTGCGCCTGGGTTCCTACCCGGAGACAATCCGGGCCATCCAGGAGATGGCGGTTCGCGGGGCTGGCACGATCGGCGTGGCCGGTGGTTTCGCGATGGCGCAGGCGGCCTTGGCGGCGCCGGAGGGCGGTTTCTGGGAAACGGCGGAGCGGGCCGCGGAGGAGATCAGCGCCGCCCGACCCACCGCGAAGAACCTTTCCTACGCGGTCGAGCGGGTTTTCTCCGCGATGAAAAAAGAAAAGGGAACGGCCGAAGCCCGCCGGCGAGCAGTCTCGGAAGCGCAGGCCTTTTACGACGAGAATGTGGAGATGTCCGAGAAGATCGGCCAAGCCGGCCTCTCGCTGCTCCCGCAGGGGAAGGCGGTCCTCACCCATTGCAACGCCGGCTGGCTCGCCTGCACCGGTTTGGGCACCGCGCTGGCCCCCATCTTCGCGGCCCACCGGCAAGGCAAGCCGGTCTTTGTGATCGCCACCGAGACCCGGCCGCGCGGGCAAGGGGCGAAGCTGACCGTCTGGGAGCTGACCCAGGCGGGCGTCCCCCACGCTCTGATCGCCGACACGGCGGCCGGGCATTTCATGAGCCGCGGGGAGATCGGCATGGTGATCGTCGGCGCCGACCGGATCGCCGCCAACGGGGACACCGCGAACAAGATCGGCACCTACACCCTGGCGGTGCTGGCCAAGCACCACAAAATCCCCTTCTACGTGGCGGCCCCCTCGCCGACGTTCGACGCGGCCTGCCCCTCGGGAAAAGAGATTCCCATCGAGGAGCGGCACGAGGATGAGCTCCTGCGGGCGGAAGGGAGTTTGCACAGCGGGGAGCAGGCCTCGGTCCGCGTGGCGCCACCCGGTGTCACCGCCCGCAACCCCGCCTTCGACGTGACCCCCGCTTCACTCATCACCGCCTTCATCACCGAATCCGGCCTCATCCAGCCCACTCCCGCCGCCATCAGCCAATTTCTTCGGGGCGCAGGGTGAGCTCGAGCGAAGTCGTGAGCCACCAGAGCAAACGGCCGAGCGGGCCCAGCCAGCCGACGGCGGCGTAGGGCAGGCGGCCGATGGCGCGGTAGCGGCGGTTGCAGCTGACGCAGTAGCAGGTCACCCCCATCCGCTGCAGAGGTCCGCTCACCACCGCCGCTGTTACGCGGGTGGCTGTCAGCAAGGGGTTCCGGCAGGCGGGGCATTTGCGGTGCGTGGGATAGAACTGGAACATTAAACTTCCTGCAGCAGCTCGGCGGGGAAGATGTTCCCCCGGTTGAGGATCCCGGC
>CAYJTM010000199.1:0-2081 GCA_964373055.1 uncultured Planctomycetia bacterium | reverse complement strand
CGCCGATCATGGCGCCGGAGAAGATCGCCACCCCGCTGATCAGGTTGAAGTAGCCCAGGCAGCGGACCCGCTTCTCGGGCGTCACGGCATCGTAGATGAAGTTGGCCGCGCACAGGTTGAACCCGCCCCAAACGAAACCGGCGAAAAACTCCACCAGCGCCAGGTAGGCCGGGTCCCTCGAGACCAGCCACAGCAGAGGGATCACCGGCACGAGCCGGCCGGTGGTTTTGAGGATCCGGGCGTTGCCGACCACATCGGCGTTGCGGCCCCACACCGGGAAGGCGGCCAAGCTTCCCACCGCCGCCGCCAGGTGGACCAGCATATAGGTGAAGTAACCGAGCTGGAGGTCCCTCAGCATGTAGACGCTGAAGTACGGCGCCGCCAGGTGGGTCGTGAACAGGATGCTGGCCACAAACAGCACGAACTTCACGAAGTTGCTCTCCCGGAACCGCCGCAGGAACATGAGGAAGGTGAAGTCCGAACCCGGCCCAGAAGAGAGCGGCAACTCCGTCATCCGGGAAAGCATGCCGGCGGAGAGGAACCGCATCGCCGCGGCGGCCGCGAAGAGGGCCACAAAACCCCAGGCCAGCGACACCGGCTTCATGCCGGCCAGCAGCAGGCCGCCCAGTGCCGTACCGGCCAGCGTCGCCAACCCCGCGATGCGGGCGCGCCAGCCGAAGTAGCCGCCGCGCCGCTGAGGCGGCAGGTACTCGCTTACTAAACTGCTCCAGGCGGTGCCGCACAGGTTATTCAGCACCCGGAACACCACCGCTAACGCCACCAGCGCCGCCAACCGCCCCGGGAAATCGGCCAGCGCCAGCGCCGCCATCGGCAGCAGCATGACCGCTTGGGCCCCTGCCGTGGCCACCGCGACCCGCAGCCGGCTCCCCGCCCGGCGGACCGCATGCACCGCCCAGACCTGCGCCGTGGAAGCGGCCAAATGAGGAAGGGCTGACAGCACGGCGACCACCCGGGTGCCGGCCCCCAGGTAGAGGCCGAACGGGATCAGGTAGTAGTCCATCACCCCCAGCATCATCGAGGCCGGGATCCCTTCCTTCCAGGAGATGCTCAGCGATTCCTTGATCTTGCGCTCCATAATCCCTCAGTATATAGTGGAACTTCAACCCACAGGGGAGGATCAAACTCAAATGAAAATCCGGAAGATTGTTTTGTCTCTCGCGCTGGTGTCCTTATTGTCCGCTCCCGTTTTCGCGGAAGATGGCGCAGGTGTCGAGACCCAACCCCTTTACGAGCGGCTGGGCGGCGAGGCCGCCATCACCGCCGTCGTGGAGGATTTCGTCGGCCGCGCCGCTTCCGACCCGGCGGTCAATTTTGTCCGCGAGGGCACTCCGAAGCAATGGGATGCGAGCCCCGAGAACGTGGCCACCCTCAAGAAGCACCTGACCCAGTTCCTCTGCTCGGTCACCGGCGGCCCGCAGGTCTACGAGGGGCGGGACATGATCACCGTGCACGCCGGCATGCAGATCAGCGACGCGGAGTTCAACGCGCTGGCGGCCGATTTGCAGGCCTCGCTGGTCTCTTTCAACGTGCCCCAGCAGGAGCTGGACGAGCTGATGACCATCGCCGCCTCCACCCGGGGCCAAATCGTCGAGCAGAGCGAAGCGCCTATTTCGTGAAGCCGGTTGATCGCATTGTCGAGCAGCTGGGCGGGGACAGCGAGGGGCTGCTGAGCTTCTCGACCCCGAAGTTCCCCAAGGAGAGGCTCCACCTGCCCGGCCCCGATTTCGTGGACCGGATCTTCGGGCCGAGCGACCGGCCCCGTCCGGTCCTCAAGAACCTGGAGACGCTGTTCGGCCACGGACGGCTCTCCGGCTCCGGGTACCTCTCCATCCTGCCGGTGGACCAGGGGATTGAGCACTCCGCCGGCGCCTCGTTCGCCAAGAACCCGGACTATTTCGACCCGGAGAACATCGTCAAGCTGGCGATCGAGGGGGGCTGCAATGCGGTGGCCTCCACGCTGGGGGTGCTGGGGGCAGTCTCCCGAAAGTACGCGGCCAAGATCCCGTTCATCCTGAAGATCAACCACAACGAGCTGATGACCTACCCCAACAAGTTCGACC
>CAYJTM010000198.1:0-2090 GCA_964373055.1 uncultured Planctomycetia bacterium | reverse complement strand
CCGGCGCCGGCGACGGGCGGGATTCCAAGCGGATGTACCCCCGGCCCCGGAAGCTGTCGGAGGGGGTCTTCAAGTTCCGGACCACCGCCAGCGGCACCCCGCCCACCGATGAGGACCTCTTCGAGACGATCTCCAACGGGCTGCCGGGCAGCCGGATGCCGGACTTCCAGCGCCTGCCGGAGGATGTCCGGTGGCAGTTGGTCTACCATGTGAAGACGCTCTCTCCCGCCTTCCAGGACAAGCCGGAGCCGTTGGCCTTTGGCAAGGACCCCAGCTCCAAAGGGGCTAATTTAGTGAAGGGCAAGGAGCTTTACGCGCAATTGGGCTGCAACGCCTGCCATGGTCCCGCCGGCCGGGGCAACGGCCCCTCTGCGGCGACCCTGGCGGACCAGTGGGGGGAGCATATTGACGCCGCCGACCTCACGCAGGGCTGGAACTACCGCGGCGGCTCCTCGCCGAGGGACGTGCTGGTCCGGCTGATGACCGGCTTGGACGGCACCCCGATGCCCTCCTACGCCGAGGCGGTAAAGCCGGAAGAGGTCTGGGACCTGGCCTACTACGTCCATTCGCTGCAGGAGGAACCCCGCTGGAACCGGAAAGTGGAGGCAGTCAAAGAGGAGCTGGGCTGGGAAAAGGCGCCCCGGACGGACCTGCGCCTGAGCAGCACCTTCTACCGGAGCGGGGAGATTGTCCCTTCCTCCGTTCACGCGGTCTCCGTGCAGGCGATGTATAATGAAAAGGAAATCCTCTTCCGCCTCACCTGGCATGACCGCACCGAAAATCGGGAGCAACCGGCCGACGCCGCTGCCGTCGTTATCCTGCAGGATTCGAAGATGCGCTGGCGGGCGGGGTCCCTCCGGGGTTGGACGGGAGAGCAGGAGCCGGCCGGCTTGGTTTCCTATGAAGACGGCGAGTGGACGGCTCTCTTAAAGCGGCCGCTGCCGCCGGAAAAGAAATCCGGATTTGGGGTCATGGTGTGGGATGGCGGCAACGCGGAGCAGGGCCGCCACCGGTCGAATTCGAATTGGGTGGAGCTGATACTGGAGGAGACACGATGAAGCGCGCGCTGAAGTTCGGATCGTTGGGGCTGATGGTTTTGGCGTTGCTGGCCGCGGGGAACAAGCCGCAGGAAGCGGCCGCGGTGAAGCCGGCGGAGGCCGCTCCGGCCGGCGGGGCCACCCTGTCCGGCAGCATCTCTGTGACCGGGAATGTCCCCGCCCCGACGAAGATCAAGATGGCCGCCGACCCGGCCTGCGCGCAGCAGCACCCGGACGCCGTGATGAGCCGGGAGATCGTGGCCAACAGCGGCAAGCTGCAGTACGCGTTGGTCTACGTAAAGGAAGGGGTCACCGGCAGCTTCCCCGCTCCGGCCGAGCCGGTGGTGCTCAACCAGAGCGGCTGCATGTACGAGCCGCACGTCTTCGGGATCCAGGTCGGCCAGAAACTGGAGATCCTCAACAGCGACTCGACGCTGCACAACGTGAACTGCCAACCCAAGCTGAACAAGAAGTTCAACATCGCGCAGCCGACCAAGGGGATGAAGAGCGTCAAGACGTTCGACCAGCCGGAGGCGCCGATCTCCTTCAAGTGCAACGTCCATCCCTGGATGGCCGCTTACGGGGGGGCTTTCAGCCACCCCTTCTTCGCGGTGAGCGGCGCCAATGGCTCCTTCTCGATCAAAGGCCTCCCGGCCGGCACCTACACGGTGGAGGCCTGGCATGAGAAGCTGGGCGTCCAGACGCAAAAGGTGACCGTCGCCGACGGGGAAAGCAAGAATCTCTCTTTCACGTTCGCGGCCAAGTGACGGCGAAACCGTCATTGCGAGGAGCGCAGCGACGAAGCAATCTCTCAAAACGAGATCGCCACGGCCCCGGAGCCTGCCCCGAGCGAAGCGAGGGGGCTCCGAGTTTGCTTCGGCTTCGCCTCGCAACGGCCTCGCGATGACCTGATGTTATTACCTGAAAGCGCTTCGACCTACGCCCCGCGCGTAGACCAGATCTTCTGGATCATCCTGGCAATCACGGGCTTCTTCTTCTTCGTGGTCCAGGGATGCCTGCTGCTGTTCGTCTTCAAGTACAAGGCCCGCCCCG
>CAYJTM010000197.1:0-2108 GCA_964373055.1 uncultured Planctomycetia bacterium | reverse complement strand
GCCCACCTGCACGCTGAGCAGGAACGGGACCCGCCCGGCGGAGCCGATGAGCCGTTTCACTTCATTGCGGGTCTCCTCGTGGATCTTCGCGGCGATCGCGCGGCCGTCTAAAACCTGCCCAAGCACTTTACTCATGGCGCTTCAAACGCTCCAGCTCGGCCTGCAGTTGATCTCCCATCCGGCCCAAACCGCCTCCGCGCAGGTTGACGGCGGCCATTTCGACCGCGGAGCGGAACGCCCCGCGCAGCAGTGCCTGCCCCGCCCGCACGTCAGCCCCCAGGTAAGGACCTGTTTTTTTCAGCAATCCCCGCAAGAGTTTCATCGCGCCGGCGGTCTGCCGGCAAATCTCCAGCGGGCAGCGAATCGCCGTGAGCCGGGCCCGTCGCAGCGCGGCCCCGCCGCGGCGCTGCGCGGCAACCAGCTTCTCGTAGACCGCCGCGTCCTCGCGGATCAAGGCGGCCAGGCGCTCCCGCCTCTTTTCCAATTCCCGCAAACCCCGGCGAAGTTTTGTTTTCTCATCGCCGCGAATTCCGGCGCGGGAAAGCAGGATCCGGCTAACCATACTGCCCAGCCCGCAGCCCAAAGCGCCGGCCAGCGCCGCCGCCGAGCCGCCGCCCGGCGCCGGATCGGCCGAAGCCAGACGATTGAGAAAATTTTGCACAGATACCCGCGTCATCGCGAGGTCCCGAAGGGACCGAAGCGATCTCGATTCGAGATTGCGGAGCCTGCCCCGAGCAAAGCGAGGGGTCTCCGAGTTTGCTTCGGCTTCGCCTCGCAACCGCATTCGCTCCTCGCAATGACGTTCATTAAAAGAGACCGGAGGCACGGCCATTCTCATCCACGTCCAGCTGCTCGGCCAGCGGCCTCTTCGGCAGGCCGGGCATCGTGAGGATCTTTCCGGTGAGGGCCACCAGGAACCCGGCCCCCGCCGCCACCCGGATCTCCCGCACCTGCAGCTTCCAACCGGTGGGGGCCCCCTTCTTCTTGGGATCGTCGCTCAAGGAGAGCTGGGTCTTTGCCATGTTGATCGGCAAGCCGGAGAAGCCGTTGCGCTCGATCTCTTCCAAGTCCTTCGGGGCCGACTCGATGAACTCGACGCCGTCGGCGCCGTAGATCTCCCGCGCGATCCGCTCGATCTTCTCCTTCACCGGAAGGTCCAGCGGGTAGAGCGGTTCGTATTTGGAGGATTTCTCCTGCAGCGCCGCCATCACCTCCTGGGCGACCTGGATCCCCCCCTCGCCCCCCTCCTCCGAAACGGTGGAGATGGAGCAACGAACCTTGAGGCCGATGCAGTGCTCCTGGACTAACTTGAGCTCCGTCTCGGTGTCGTTCTGGAACCGGTTGATCGTCACCACCGGAATCAGCCCCAACCGCTTGACGATGGCCAGATGCCGTTCCAAGTTCTCGAAACCCCGCTGAACAGCCCGGGTATCCTCTCTCTCCGAGGCCTCCTGGAGCGAAAGACCGCCGTGCACCTTGAGGGCCCGGACCGTCACCACCAGGACCGCCACCTCCGGCTTGAACCCGGCGGAGCGGGCCACGATGTCGCAGTATTTTTCCAACCCCAAGTCGGAGCCGAACCCGCACTCGGTGACGCAGTAATCGGCCAGCCGCAACGCCATCTCGCTGGCCAGCACCGAGTTGGTCCCGGCGGCCAGGTTCGCGAACGGCCCGGTGTGGATGAAAACCGGCTGCCCCTCGAGCGTCTGGACAAGGTTCGGCTGGACCGCCTCCCGCAGCAGCAGGGCCATCGCACCCACCGCCTTCACCTCCCGCGCGGTCACCGGCTTGCCCTCCTTCGTGAAGCCGACCACGACGCGGCTCAGCCGCTCTTTGAGGTCCGCCATACCGGTGGCCAGCGCCAGGATCGCCATGATCTCGCTGGCCACCGTGATGTCGAAGCCGGTCTCCCGTTTCAGGTACCCGATGCCGCCGAGCCCCACCTCCACGTGCCGCAGGTTCCGGTCCGGGATCTCGCTGACCCGCCGCCAGGTGATCCGGTCGATTCCCAGCTCGTTGCCGTGGATCACGTGGTTCTCCACCATGGCGGCCAGCAGGTTGTGCGCGGTCCCGACGGCGTGGATGTCGCCGGTGAAGTGCAGGTTGAT
>CAYJTM010000196.1:0-2109 GCA_964373055.1 uncultured Planctomycetia bacterium | reverse complement strand
GCACCGATTCCTGCCGCACCCAGGGCAGCAGCAGGTTCTGCGAGATCACCGTCCGCAGCCGCCCGCCGTTGAACTTCCGGGCCATCTCCGCCACACCGCGCATCTGCGGCACCCCGATGTCCCCCAGCGGGCAGCGGATCTGCACCGCGACGAACCCCGCCTGCTTCTGGGGAACCAGGTTGGTCTTCACCCAACGGCGGTATTCCGGCGTCTCCTGCGCCACCGTGAGCGCATCTCGCGCCAGCGGAGGCGGCGGCGCCTCCTGGTCGTAGAGCTTGATCTTCCAGTCGGTCAGGCCGGGGCTGGTCATCAGCGTAACCTTGCGCTCCTCGATGAACTGCCTGCGGAATTCCTCGATGCCCCATTTCTTGATGAGGAACTTGATCCGGGCCTGGGCGCGGTTCTTCCGCTCGCCGTATCGGTCGAACAGGCGCATCACCGTCTCGATCGTCGGGATGAGCAGGTCCTCGGGCGTGAACTCCTCCAGCAGGTGCGGCTGGAACGGCACCGCCCCTAAGCCCCCGCCAACGGTGGTGGCGAACCCGCGCACCGGCTTGCCGTCCACCGTCTTGATCTTGGCCACCGCGCCGAAGTCGTGGATCGGCACCCGGGCGTGGTCGGTGGGGCAGCCCTCGAAGGCGATCTTGAACTTGCGCGGCAGGTTCTGGCAGACCGGGTGCCGCAGGAAATAGCGGCTTACCGCGTCGGCGTACGGGGTCACGTCGAACAGCTCCTCCGCCGAGATGCCGGAGATCGGGCAGGCGGAGACGTTGCGCACCGTGTTGCCGCAGGCCTCCCGCGTGGTCAGCCCCGTTTTCACGATCGCCTTGAGCGCCTCGGGGACGTTGCCGCGTTTGACCTTGTGCAACTGGATCGCCTGCCGCGTGGTGACGTGCGCCACTTTCGGGGTGGCGTACTTCTCCACGATGTCGGCGACCGCATCCAGCTGGTCGGCGGTGAGCGCCCCGAACCGGACCTTGATCCGGATCATGTGCTCGTCCATCGTGCCGCGGATCCCGTAGACGCCGTTCTCCAGCCGGAACTTCTTGAAATCGTCCGGGTCCAGCTTCTTCTCTTCCAGGTTGCGGATCTCCTGCTCGAAGCGGGAGATCTCTGATTTCTGCGCCTCGGGGTTGATGATCCCGCTCACCACCCAGTCCTTCTTCTCTCCGCTGCTTGCCATGGGTGTCACTCCTTCCCTTTCATCCAACCGGCCAATTCCTTCGCGTGATAAGTGATCAAGATATCCGCGCCCGCACGGCGGATTGCCGCCGCGAGCTCCAGCGCCAGCTGTTTTTCATCCACCCAGCCCTTCGCGGCCGCCGCCTTGACCATCGCGTACTCGCCGCTCACCTGGTACGCGGCGGTCGGCCAATGGAACCGCCGCTTGATCGTCTTCAAGAGGTCCAGGCAGGTGAGGGCCGGCTTGACCATCACGATGTCGGCTCCTTCCTGGATGTCCAACGCCGTCTCCCGAAGCGCCTCCTCGGCGTTGGGCGGGTCCATCTGGTACCCGCGCCGGTCGCCGAACTGCGGCGCGGAGCCGGCCGCCTCCCGGAACGGCCCGTACAGCGCCGAGGCGAATTTTACCGAATAGCTCATCACCGGCGCCTGCGTGAAACCGGCTTCATCCAGCCCGTTGCGGATCGCGGCCACCTGCCCGTCCATCATCGCCGACGGGGCCACCATATCCGCGCCGGAGCGCACGTGCGAGACGGCGATCTCCGAAAGCACCGGCAGCGTGGCGTCGTTGTCCACGCTGCGTCCCCGCAAAACCCCGCAGTGGCCGTGGCTCGTGTACTCGCACAAACAGACGTCCGTGATCACCGCCAGACCCGGCGCCCCCTTCTTGATCGCCTGTACCGCCTGCTGCACCACGCCGCCGGCCGCGGAGGCCTGGCTCCCCTGAGCATCCTTAGAGGCCGGTATGCCGAACAGCAAAACAGCGCCGATCCCCAACCCCTCAAGTCTTTTCGCTTCCGCCGCCGCCTCGGCGATCCCGAACCGGTGCAATCCCGGCATCGAAGAGATCGGCTGCTTGCCCTTCTTCGCGGTCACGAACAGCGGCGCCACCAGTTTCTGCGGGCCCCAGTCCCCTTCCCGGACCAG
>CAYJTM010000195.1:0-2110 GCA_964373055.1 uncultured Planctomycetia bacterium | reverse complement strand
AGGGCGCGCCACCCGAAAGCCCACGCCAGCCGCAAGCCGTCGATGATTCGGGGCGTCGCCGCCGGAATGATCACGTACCAGAAAAGCTTCGGCCCGTGCGCCCCCATGGTCCGGGCCGCGCGGATAAGCAGCGGAGGCACGTCCTTGATGCCGAAGCTGGTGTTGAGCATCACAATGCCGGTAGCCCCCAGAACAATGGTGAAAATCACCGCTTTCTGGTTAAGCCCGAACAGGATGATCGCCAGCGGCACCCAAGCCGCGCCCGGCATCGCGTTCAGGGCGGAGGCCAAAGTTCCAAAGATGTTGTCGATGGCCCGATATTGGCCCAGCAGCATACCCAGGCCGATCCCCAGAAAAATCACGGCCGTGAAACCGACCGCCATGCGCCCCAAAGAGCTGGCCAGCGCCGAAACAAAAGCGGGATCGGTCATATTGGCCCACACTAACCCTAAGATTCGGAAGCTGGACGGGATGGGGAACAAGCGCGACAGAATCTCCCAGCCCGCCAGAAACAGGCCCCAGGGCAGAAGATGCTCCCTTACCCATCGAACCGTCTTCACAGGGACCCCCCTACCGCCGGCCCATCGAAGTGCGGACTGGCCTCCCGCTCGATCAAGTAATCCAGGTCCTCCTCTTTCGCGACCTTTGCGATTTCCTCCTGAAGGCTCAGGAGGATCCTTTGCTGGATCACGATCAGGTGCGGGTCCGCTTCCCTGCGCGGTTTGGGCAGGTGGATCGCGTATCCTTTTTTGATCCGTCCGGGGCGGGCGGACATTTCCAGCACCTTGTCTCCCAGCGCGGTCGCCTCCCGCACGTTGTGCGTCACGAAGAGGATCGTCTTGTGGGTCTGTTTCCAGATGTCCACCAGCTCATCCTGCAGCAACCGGCGGGTCTGCGCGTCGAGCGCCGCAAAGGGCTCGTCCATCAAAAGAATTTTCGGGTCCATCGCCAGCGCCCGCGCGATCGCCACGCGTTGTTTCATGCCGCCGGAGAGCTGGTGCGGATGCGCTTCGGCAAAACGGCCTAGGTGCACCATCTTCAAGTACTTTTCCACCCGTCGCTGTGTCTCCACAGGCGCCATGCCGGCAACCTTGAGCCCGAACTCCACGTTCTGCCGCACATTGAGCCAGGGAAACAGCGCCGCCTCCTGGAAGACCACCACCCGGTCGGTGCCCGGACCGGTGACCGGGACGCCCTCCACCCGCACCCGACCGGAGCTGGGCTTTTCCAGGCCGGCGATCATGTACAGCAGCGTGCTTTTTCCGCAGCCGGAGGGGCCCACCATGCAGACGAACTCCCCTTCGGCGATTTCGAGGTTGATCTCCTGCAAAACCCTGATCTCGCTTCCGTTCTGTGTGAAGCTTTTGGAAACGTTCTCAAGTTGGACTAGCAAGCATGGCCTCCTTGAGGATCTCCGCGATCTCCGGCCGGGTGAATTCCGGCGGGGGGGCTTTCCCGTCGGAGAGCATCTGCTGCACGGCCGGCGAGCTTAGATTCACCCTTTCCCGGATCGGGTGCGCACAAGTCTTGGCGGTCGCCATCCCCTCGCAGGAGCGGCAGTAAAAAGCGATGTCGAAGCAGAGCGGCGTCACCTCCAGCCGGTCCTTCGAAAACCGGCTGAAGATCCCCTGCGCGTCGGCCGGCCCGCGCGATCTCCCGGTAGCCACCCCGTCCCGCCCGATGATGAAATGGCTGCAGCCGTAGTTCTGCCGGATAATCGCGTGGAACACCTCTTCCCGGGGGCCCGCGTGCCGTGTGCCGGCAGGGTTGACCGCCAGCACGGTCCTCTCCCGCGGCAGGTAGGCGCCGACCAGCGCTTCGCAACAGCGCACCCGGATCCGCGCCGGCAGCTCACCGTCGGCGCTGCCGGGCCCGACCAGCGGCTGCACCATCAGCCCGTCCGCCATCTCCAGCGCACAGCGCAGCAGATACTCGTGCGCGCGATGGATCGGGTTGCGGGTCTGGAACCCAACCACCTGGCTCCAGCCCCGCCGGCGGAACTCCTGGCGCGCTTGCGCCGGCGTCAGCCGGTATGGCAGAAAGTCCGGATGCGCCGGCAGGTTGACCACCGACACCCGGCCCCCCACGTGGTACGGGCCGCGGGCCAGCA
>CAYJTM010000194.1:0-2127 GCA_964373055.1 uncultured Planctomycetia bacterium | reverse complement strand
GACCACCGCATCCTGGACAAATCCGCGGCGGAGATCGTGGAGTCCGCCCGGCGGACGGGGGCTGAGGTGTCCGGGCCGATTCCGCTGCCCACGCAGCGGACGGTCTACACCGTGCTGCGCTCGCCGCACGTCGACAAGAAGTCGCGCGAGCAGTTCCAGATGAAGACCCATAAGAGGCTGTTGGACATCGTGAACCCGACCTCCAAGACCGTGGACGCGCTGCGGAAACTGGACCTGCCGGCCGGGGTGGACGTGGAGATCAAGTGACATGAGCCCCAAACTTACGGACCGCGAGGCGAAGCCGTGGCGGGATGTAAGTTTGCCGGGCGAATGTCATCCCGAGGCACGAAGTGCCGAGGGATCTCTGTGGCGAGCTAGGGAGATTGCTTCGGCCTTCGGCCTCGCAATGACGATATGAAGCCTGGTATCGGACTTATTGGAAAGAAGCTGGGAATGACGCAGCTCTTCCGCGAGGACGGCCGCCCGGTGGCGGTGACCGTCCTGGAGGCGGGACCCTGCCTGGTGGTGGCTGAGCGGACCGTTGAGAAGGACGGCTATCGGGCCGTTCAGGTCGGGTTCGGCGCGGCCAATCCTAAAAGGATGGACAAGGCCCTCACCGGACAATTCACGAAGGCCAAGGTGGGACTGCAACAGGTGCTGCGGGAGTTCCGCCTGCCCAAGGAAGAGCAAGGGGCGGCGCTGGGCTCCGTGGTGACGGTGGAGATCTTCAAGCCGGGGGACCGGGTGGATGTGACCGGCCGCTCGATCGGCAAGGGGTTCCAGGGCGGGGTGAAGCGCTGGCACTGGAAGGGCGGAAAGCAGACGCACGGTTCGATGACGCACCGCCGGCCCGGTTCGATCGGCTCCAGCACCGACCCCTCCCGAGTCTTCAAGGGGCACCACATGCCGGGGCATATGGGAGACCGGACGGTCACGACGACGGCGATGGAAGTGATCCGGGTGGATGTGGCGCAGAACCTGCTGCTGATCAAGGGATCGGTCCCCGGCAGCGATGAGAAGATCGTGCTGATCCGCAGGTCCTGGAAGGGCCCGAAGATTGTTCATGTGCCGGTGACGAAGAAGAAGTCGGCCGCTCAGCCGTCCGGCGGGGCGAAGGCGGCTGGCGCGAAGGCGGCTGGCGCGAAGCCGGCCGCCGCAAAGCCGGCCGCCGCGAAGCCGGCCGCGGGCGGTAAGAAGTGACATGAGCCCCAAACTTACGGACCGCGAGGCGAAGCCGTGGCGGGATGTAAGTTTGCCGGGCGAATGTCATGGCGAGAAGGCCGACAGGCCGCCGAAGCCATCTCCTTGGGAGCTCCAGGAGATTGCTTCGGCGCTTCGCGCCTCGCAATGACGGTGGGGAAAGGGGCCTCGGAATGACGTGGGAGTCGAATCATGTCTGAAATCCAAATCTTCGATCTGGAAGGGAACGTAGTCGGCTCGGTTCAGGTGCCGGTGGCCCTGGAAGGGCCCGTCAATGAGGCGGTCCTCTGGCAGGCGGTTCGGATGTATCTGGCCAACCGGCGGGAAGGGAACGCCGAGACCAAGACCCGCGGCCAGGTCCGCGGAGGCGGCAAGAAGCCCTGGAAGCAGAAGCACACCGGCCGGGCGCGGGCGGGGTCGATCCGTTCGCCGATCTGGCGCAAGGGCGGCATCGTGTTTGGGCCCCATCCGCATGATTTCCGGTACGAGCTGCCGGCAAGCGTGCGAAAGGTCGCGCTGGTCAACAGCCTGCGGGACAAGGTCAGCAGCCAGGCGATGGCGGTGGTGAAGAGCTTTGAAGGGATCGCGCCCAAGACGAAGGCGCTGGCGCAGCTGCTTCGAAAACTGCAGGCCGCGGCCGGCGCTAGTGGAAGCGCCGCCACGCGCCGCAGCGCAGACCAGAAGGCGCTTCTGGTGGTGGAGAAGCCCTCGCCGGAGCTGGTCCGGATCTCCCGGAACCTGAAAGGGGTAACGGCCGTGAAGCCGGCGTCTGATCTAAACTGCTACGACGTCCTCTCGGCGACCAAGCTGGTGGTGACGGCCGAGGCGTTCAAGGGCTGGGAGGCTTTGCCGTCATGACCACCCGCGCCGCCGCCGACGTGATCAAGGAGCTGATGCGGACCGAGAAGGGGACCCGTCTGGCCGCCC
>CAYJTM010000193.1:0-2130 GCA_964373055.1 uncultured Planctomycetia bacterium | reverse complement strand
GGGCAGAAAGCGGCCTACATCCACGGCAACACGGTCGTGGAGGTGGTCTGGACGGTGATCCCGGCCCTGATCCTGGTCTGGCTCACGATCGCCAGCCAGAAGGTCTGGGCGGAGATCCGGTACCCCGCCTTGGCGCCCGCCACCTCTCTGGAGGTGGAGATCCTGGCGGAGCAGTTTGCTTGGAACGTCCGCTACCCCGGCCCGGACGGGCAGTTTGAGACCCCCGACGACATCACCACTATCAACGAGCTCCATCTTCCGGTCGGCGCGCCGGTCAAAATCCATCTGAGGGCGAAGGATGTGCTGCACAGCTTCTTCGTGCCGGAGTTCCGGCTCAAGCAAGACGCGGTGCCGGGGCTGCCCCAGCAGGTCTGGGTGGAGGCCAGCAAGGCGGGCCAGTACGAAATCCGCTGCGCGGAGCTGTGCGGGCTGGGCCATTACAGAATGAGGGGTGCTGTGACCACCGAACCGCTCGTCGACTTCCAAACCTGGCTGGTGGAGACTAAGGCCAATGAGTGAAAAACATCAGGGACAGTCCCCTTCGGGGACAGTCCCTTTCATCCGCAAGTATATCTTCTCGACCGACCACAAGGTGATCGGCATCCAGTTCCTGATCTGCTCGCTGCTGTTCATGTTCTTCGGCGGGCTGCTCGCGGCGCTGATCCGCTGGCAGCTCGGCTGGCCGGGCCAGGCGCTGCCGTTCATGGAGAAAATCGCGCCGGAGGGGATGCCAGGCGGCGTGATGGTGCCGGAGTACTTCAACGTGCTCTTCACAATGCACGGCTCGGTGATGATCTTCTTTGGGATCATCCCGCTCTTGGTGGGCGCCTTCGGCAATTACCTGATCCCGATCAAGATCGGGGCGCCTGACATGGCCTTCCCGCGGCTCAACATGCTCTCGTTCTGGCTCTTCCCGGTGGCGGCGATCACCGTGCTGTCGGGTTTCTACGTGGAGGGGGGCGCGGCCGCCTCCGGCTGGACCGCTTACCCGCCGCTGTCGGCCTTGAAGGAAACCATGTCGATGGGCCAGACGCTCTGGGCGGCCGGCGTGATCGTTCTGGGTTTCTCCTCTATCTTCGGCGCCGTCAACTACCTCGCCACGATCCTGAACCTGCGGGCGCCCGGCATGACGTTCCACCGGATGCCGATCTCCATCTGGATGTTGTTCACCACCGCGGTCCTGACGCTGCTGGCCACGCCGGTGCTGGCCGCGGTGATGGCGCTGCTGGTGATGGACCGGACGCTGGGCACCAGCTTCTTCCTGCCGGCGGGGCTGATCGTCAACGGGGAGACGCTCTCCCACGCGGGCGGCCAGCCGCTGCTCTGGCAGCACCTGTTCTGGTTCTATTCCCACCCGGCCGTCTACATCATGATCCTGCCCTCGATGGGGTTCGTCTCCGACATCCTGCCGACCTTCTCCCGCAAGCCGATCTTCGGCTACAAGGCGATCGCCTACGCGGGGGTGGCCATCGGCGCGGTCGGCTTCATGGTCTGGGCGCACCACATGTTCCAGGCCGGCATGAACCCGATGCTCGGCACCACCTTTATGATCTCCACGATGGCGGTGGCGGTGCCGACCGGCGTCAAGGTCTTCAGCTGGCTGGGCACCCTCTGGCGCGGCTCGATCCGGCTGACCACGCCGATGCTGCACGCGCTGGGCTTCATCTCGATGTTCATCATCGGGGGCTTGACCGGCATCTTCCTGGGCTCCACGCCGGTGGATATGCACGTGCACGACACCTACTTCGTGGTGGGCCACCTGCACTACGTCCTGTTCGGCGGGTCCCTCTTCGGGGCCTTCGCCGGCATCACCTTCTGGTTCCCCAAGATGTTCGGCCGGATGATGAGCGAGCGCCTCGGCAAGGTCCACTTCTGGCTGACCTTCTTCCTGTTCAACGCCGTGATGTTCCCGATGTTCGTGCTGGGCTTAGGCGGCATGCCGCGCCGGATCTACGATTACACGCAATACGCGGGGCTGGTGCAATACGCCTCGCTCAACCGGATGATGAGCGTGGCCGCCTTCCTCTTGGTCGCCTCGCAGCTCCTGTTCGCCTTCAACTTCTTCTGGAGCTTATTCCGGGGCAAGAAGGCGGGCGATAATCCTTGGGAGGCCACCACGCTGGAGTGGAC
>CAYJTM010000192.1:0-2141 GCA_964373055.1 uncultured Planctomycetia bacterium | reverse complement strand
ACCCCGCCGGCGTCGTCCCTCACTCCGTTCGGGACTCCCCAGAGGGAACCGAGGGTTCCCTCTGGTTCCACCCTCCTCCAGGGAAGGCGAGGGGCGGGCCCCCTCGCGCACCCCTGCCGGCTAGGTCCACAATCGCGAGCCAACGCAGTGCTTCTCATCTTACGATCAACACATCGCCGGCGGAGACCGGCTCCACGATCCCGGTGTCGGTCCGGACCAGCAAGGCCCCGTTTGAATCCACATCCATCGCCTGCCCGTCAACGGTCCTGTTCTGAAGCGCGACGCGGATCCGATGGCCGAGGAATTCAGCGAATCCCCGCCACGCCTCCAGGACCGGCGCAACTCCCTGGGTGAGGAAGATCTCGTAAACGCGGTCCAACTCAACCAGCAGCGCGCGGGCAAGCTGCAGCCGGTTCACCCGCCCGCCCGTCTCATGAGCGAGAGAGGTCCCGTAGGCGGGAAGGTGGGCGAAGGCATGGACATTGAGCCCAATCCCGACGATCACATAGCGGACGCGGTTGAGCTCCGCTGAGAGCTCCGTGAGGATCCCTCCGACTTTCTTCCCGTTGACCAGGATGTCATTGGGCCACTTGATCTGCGGGCGCCTCTCCACCGTGGAGATAATCGCCCGGGCGGCCGCCACCGCCGCCGTCAGGGTGACGTGCGCCACGGAAGAGAGGGGGATCGGGGGGCGGAGGATCACCGAAAGATAGATCCCCTTGCCCTTCGGGGAAACCCATTTCCGCCCGAGGCGGCCGCGCCCCTGGGCTTGTCCCTCCGCCACGACCACGGACCCCTCCGGTTCGCCGCCCGCGGCCAGGCGGTGCGCGATGTCCATGGTCGAGTCGGTGCTCTCATAGGCGACCACCCGGCGCGCAATCCTCTGAGTGCGGAGGTTCCAGGTCAGCTCCTCCGGGATCATCCGATCGGGAATCGAGAGCAGCTGATAGCCGGCGTGGGGCTGGCCCAGGATCCGGTACCCCTGCTCCCTCAGCTTCTGAACCTCCTTCCAGATGGCCGTGCGCGTGACCCCCGCCAGGCGGCTCAGCTCCTCCCCGGAGACGTACGTTCCTATTTGTGTGCGCAGCGCATTTAATATAGCTTCTTCCATACGTCAACCCGTGGCGCGAGCCAGTTTCCTCACAGCAAGCCATGTGGCAGCTGGGGGAATGAGAAGATACGCTACGTCCCGGAGGGCAACAATCCGTGCGGACAAATATCCCCACATCCAAAAACCCAACGAGACCACCAGAAACGATACGAATAAAGCAGCGGATACAAAAACACAGAGTCGCTCCGCAAAACGCTTGTGCATAAACAGTCCAATTGCACTCACTAGAAGAACCGGCGGTGCAAAGAAAGGAACATAAGTTCCCACCATTATTGCAAGTCCCACAACATCGCCTAACAGGCCAGGAGGGATCCTCTGGTGATTTTGCTCAGGTGAACCCCCAAAGCCCGCGAACGTCGCTTGGCATCCCCACGCCTGTATTGCAGACAAGAAGACATATGCAAGAAGCCAAATACCAAGAAGGACTCGTAATGCAAGCCTTCTAAGAAATAGACACAAGAGTAAAGCGATGGGCCCGACATAAAACATAAAAGGCCAAATTACCCACGTCCAGGCAAGCAGCAGAATCTGCTCAAGGAAAGTGAGATTCAGAACCGCCTCTTCCATCTTCTGGCTCGGCGAGAGCGTTCGGCCTTGGGTTCCACCGTGGCCAATCCCGCCACCCCTTTTTGGCGAAGCTCGGCAATCTGATTGCGCAAGGCTGCCGCTCGCTCAAACTGCAGGTTTCGGGCGCTCAGCTCCATCTCCTCCTCTAACTCCCCCACCACTTGTTCGATGTCGAATTGTTCCGAATCGAAGCCGGCTACCTCCCGAACGACCTCTTCGGCCTCCTCCTTCGCCGCCTCCTCGATGCCGGCGCGGATCGCTTTCTCAACGGAGCGCGGGGTGATGCGGTGTTCCCTATTATACTCGATCTGGATCTTCCGCCGGCGGTCCGTCTCGGCCATCGCCTGCCGCATTGAATCGGTGATCTGGTCCGCGTAGAGGAGCACCCGGCCGTTCAGATGCCGAGCCGCCCGGCCGGTCACCTGGATGAGGGTGGTGGCCGAGCGCAGGAAGCCCTCCTTGT
>CAYJTM010000191.1:0-2141 GCA_964373055.1 uncultured Planctomycetia bacterium | reverse complement strand
GCGGCGGTCTCCTCGTACCGGCCGGAATGTTCCCCTCCCCCGTGGACGATCACCACCGGGACGCGCGGACCGGGGCCGCTCCATTGTTGCCGGTAAAGCGAGCCCCCCTCCACCGCCTCAAACCAGCCCTCTTCGCGCGTCATGCTCTCATATTACTGGTATGATGGGACAATGACAAATACACAGACCAGCTTCTACGGGCTTGGGATCGCGCCCGGGCTTCTCCAGGCAATTGACGCGCTGAAGTTCACCGTCCCCACCCCGATCCAGCACAAAGCGATCCCGATCGCGATCGAGGGCAAGGACATCATCGGCATCGCGCAGACCGGCACCGGCAAGACGCTGGCGTTCGGAATCCCGATGATCCAGCAGCTCGCCCAGAAGAAAGGCAAGGGGCTCGTGCTGGCCCCTACCCGGGAGCTGGCGCTGCAGATCAATGAGGCCCTCGCGAAACTCGTCGCCACCTTCCGGATGAGGAGCGCGGTGATCATCGGCGGGGAGTCCATGCACCGCCAGGTCCAGGCGTTGAGGAACACCCCCCGCATCCTGATCGCCACCCCCGGCCGCCTGCTGGACCACCTCGAGCAGCGCAACACGCGCCTGGACGACGTCGCGATCCTGGTGCTGGACGAGGCCGACCGGATGCTGGACATGGGCTTCGCGCCGCAGATCGATCAGATCCTCCGGCTCATCCCGAAGGACCGGCAGACCATGCTCTTCTCGGCGACCATACCGGCCAGCATCGTGAAGATCGCGGCCGCCCACATGCGGCTGCCGGTCCGCACCGAGATCGCGCCCACCGGGACCATGGCCGAGGGGGTGTCGCAGGAGCTGTTTGTGGTCGGCAAAGAGAAGAAGACGCAGCTCCTTAACGAGCTGCTGAAGCGGTACACCGCCTCGGTGCTGCTGTTCGTTCGGACGAAGAGAGGGGCGCAAAAAGTGACGCGCCACCTGCGGACGACGGGCCACTCCGCGGGCGAGATCCACGCCAACCGGAGCTTGAGCCAGAGGAAGGAGGCGCTGGCCGGCTTCAAATCGGGGAAATATAGAATCCTGGTGGCCACCGACATCGCGGCGCGCGGGATTGACGTGACCGGCATCGAGCTGGTGGTCAACTTCGATTTGCCCGACGACCCGGAGAACTACGTCCACCGGATCGGGCGCACCGGCCGGGCCGGCCGCGAAGGCCACGCGATCACCTTCGCCACGCCCGATCAGGGGAAGGACGTGCAGAGCATTGAGAAGATCATCCGGACCTCCATCCCGCTGGCCCAACACCCTGCCCTGCCGGCGGAGCGCTTCTCCTCATCGTCCCAGGGCCATGTTTCGCAGCAGCAGCGTCGCGGCGGGGGCCAGCAACAGCGCCGTCCGTTCGGCACCCGGCACTTCGGCTATCCCCGCCGGCACCGAAGATAAGGTCCGCTCTAAGGCTTCCCTCTCTTCAGAAGCTCAAATTTCTCCCGGTCCGCCTCGGTCGGCGCGCAGAGCAACATCAGGACCAGCGCCCACCCCAGGAAGGCCAGGAACAGCCCCTGCCCCACCCCAAAAAAAGAGAGCACCAATCCGCAGATCCCGATGGCTTCCGCCATAGCCCAGCGGATGATGCAGTAACTCATGTAGGACATCTTCCCGGCCAGCCGGGGCGCCCAGGCCAGCAGCAGGATCGTTTCCATCATCGCGACCGCCAGGAAGACCGGGGTAAGGATCGGCAGCAGCGTATTCGACCCGGAAGAGATCAAGCGGGGGAGGAAGAATCCCAGAGCACCGTAAATAACCAACGCGGAGAGGATCGCCCCGTAAATCAGCCAGGCAGTCCGCTGTTCGTTGTTTTCCATCGCGTCAGGATTCCCTTTCGGCGTTAAAAGCGGTCACCCCATCGGGCCCCACCGCAAGCCGGACGGCGATCGGCCGGCAACAGACCTCGCAGTCCGTGGCGAAGGATTGCCGCCGGCCGGCGGTGACATCCACCGCGATCGAGACCTCCGCGGAGCAGTAGGGGCACGCGAACGTGTATTCATCCTCAACCGGCATAGGACCTGATTATACTCCCGGCCGTTTACAGTCGCTGGGATTCCAGGTAGACTGTTTCCCTACTCGTTCGTTTCCCCGGTAGCTCAGTCGGTAGAGCGGCTGACTGTGAC
>CAYJTM010000190.1:0-2167 GCA_964373055.1 uncultured Planctomycetia bacterium | reverse complement strand
TGGGGGCCTGCTCCGCCGGGCGGATGACGCCGGAGGAGCTCACCGAGCTGGAGAAACAGGCCTGCCCGGGGCCGGGGGCCTGCGGCGGGCAGTTCACCGCCAACACGATGAGCACCGCGATGGAGCTGTTGGGGATCTCCCCGATGGGGACCAACTCGATCCCGGCGATGGACCCGGAAAAGGACAAGGCGGCTTTCGAGGCCGGGGTCCGGGCCGTGGATCTCGTGAAGCAGGGGGTCACGCCTCGGCAGATCCTGACCAAAGAGGCCTTCGAGAACGGGATCGCTGGCATCGTGGCGACCGGCGGCTCGACCAACGGCGTTCTGCACCTTTTGGCGCTGGCCCGCGAGGCCGGTGTCGCGCTTAAGATCGACGATTTCGACCGGGTGAGCAAAAAGACCCCGATCTGGGCCGACATGAAGCCGTGGGGGCGGTTCACCGCGCCGGACATGCACAGGGCGGGCGGGATCCGGCTGGTGGCCAAGCGGCTGCTGGATGCCGGAATCCTTAGGCCCAAGGCGAAGACCGTGACCGGGTTGACGATCGGCGAAGAGGCCAAGCTGGCGCGGGAAACACCCGGCCAGCAGGTGGTCAAGCCCTTGGAGAAACCGGTGAAGCCGATCGGCGGGCTGTTGGTGCTGCGCGGCAACCTGGCGCCGGAAGGGTGCGTGCTGAAGGTGGCGGGGCAGGACACCGTGAAATTCTCCGGGCCGGCCCGCGTCTTCGACAGCGAGGAAGCCGCCTTCGCGGCGGTGAAAGCCCGCCGGATCAAGCCGGGCGACGTGGTGGTGATCCGCTACGAGGGGCCCAAGGGAGGCCCCGGCATGCGGGAGATGCTGGCGGTCACCGGCGCCCTGGTTGGTGAGGGGCTTGGGGCTTCGGTGGCCCTGCTGACCGACGGGCGGTTCTCCGGCGCCACGCACGGGATGATGGCGGGGCATGTCGCCCCCGAAGCGGCGAACGGCGGCCCGATCGCCGCGGTGAAGAACGGCGACACAATCACCTTTGACGTGAAGAAGAGAGAGCTTCGTGTGGAGATTCCGGCGGCGGAGTTGAAGCGCCGTTTAAGCAAGTGGAAGGCGCCCGCGCCGAGATACAAGACCGGCGTTATGGCGCGTTACGCGAAACTCGTTGGCTCAGCCAGCGAGGGAGCGGTGCTTAACTAGAGCGTCATCTCGAGCCCCGAAGGGGCGAGAGATCTCGGTTTAAAGGCGAGATTTCTCGGCCTGCGGCCTCGAAATGACGCGGGTTTGAACAGCCACAGGACCTATGTTTGCGTCCTGGACGGTTGGCAGACCAATATAAGGAGACAAAGCGATGGCGAAGATGAAGGGCGCGGAGATTTTGGTGGAGTGTTTGAAGCGTGAAGGGGTGGACGTGCTGTTCGGCTACCCGGGCGGGGCGAACCTGCCGATTTACGACGCGCTGTACGATTCCGGCTTGAAGCACATCCTGGTGCGGCATGAGCAGGGAGCCGCCCACATGGCCGACGGGTATGCCCGCGCGACCGGCAAGGTGGGGGTTTGCCTCGCCACCTCCGGCCCAGGCGCCACGAACCTGGTGACCGGCATCGCCACGGCCTTCATGGACTCGATCCCGATGGTGGTGATCACGGGGCAGGTCCGCAGCTACTTGATCGGAAACGACGCCTTCCAGGAGGCGGACGTCTGCGGCATCACGCGGCCGATCACCAAGCACAACACGCTGGTCAAGAACGTGAACGACCTGGCCCGCGTGGTCCGGGAGGCCTTCTACATCGCCGGAACCGGCAAGCCCGGGCCGGTGCTGGTGGATATCCCGGTGGATGTCTCCCAGGCCGAGACCGAGTTTGTCTGGCCGGAGAAAATCGAGATCCGGGGCTACAAGCCGCAGCGCTTCATGGAAGGGCACAAGGGCCAGATCGACAAGGCAGCCCACATGCTGCTGGAGGCCAAGAAGCCGGTGATCTACGTGGGCGGCGGCGCGGTGATGTCCCAGGCGGCGGATGAGATCCGGGAGCTGGTGGACTTAGTGGGGGCGCCGGTCACGACGACCTGCATGGCGCTGGGGATCTACCCCGAGGATAAACCGAACTCTTTGCGCATGCTCGGCATGCACGGCGCGGCCTCCACGAACTACGCGGTGCAGTACTGCGACCTGCTGGTGAACATCGGCGCCCGCTTCGACG
>CAYJTM010000189.1:0-2181 GCA_964373055.1 uncultured Planctomycetia bacterium | reverse complement strand
TCGTCCCCCGGCTCGCGTGCAGGCGGCCCGTATCCGTGTTCCCCCCTCCGGGAGCAGGGTAGTAGGTCACCAGCTCGATCGTCTCGGCAAAAACCGGAGCGGCTGAAAGCACAGCCAGACCGAGAGCAACCAAACATCGGTACCTGGTACGTACCAGGTACCGTTTGTTCTTCTTCATTTTCATAGGAGGGCCTCCCGGATGGCTGCAAGTTGGTCGAGCATCTGTGGCAACTTTTTGAGCGGCAAGGAGCTCGGCCCGTCGCAGAGGGCCTTGGCCGGGTTCTCGTGCACCTCCACGAAGAGGGCGTCGCAGCCGGCCGCCACCGCCGCGCGGGCCAGCAACTGGGGGAGGCGTTCCGAATGTGCCAGCCCAGATCAGCTGGGCGGTACTATTCAGGACGCCTCTCACGGATATTCACGGCTTTCATGCCGAATCCCTCCGGCACAAAGTATAACATATGTAAGACATTATGTCTAACATTCTATTTCGGCAGACGCCCTTCCAGTTCTTCGATCCGGCGCTGCTGCGCCTTGTTCTGGGCTTGGAGCTCCTCCACCGCATCCCTTAATTTCTTCATCTCCGGCAGCATCAGGACGGAGAGCCGCGAGTAATCCAGACCGGCGATCTTTCCGCCCTTTTCCGGACGCATGATGAGCTGCGGAAAGATCTCCTCCACATCCTCCGCGATCAGGCCGAACGCCTTGGGTGTTCCGGGTTCGATTTTCGCTCGTTCTTTTCCTTTGATACCAGGGGTCTTGTAATAAAAACTGACCGGGACCAGGTCGTAAATCTTGCCGGTATCCGCTTCGATCTTTGAAATGTCCGTTTTGTTTTCCCTGGAAGAGAGGAAGGAGGGTATGCCGAAAAGCGCGCTGTCGTTGATGCCGTACTCCAGATACGGCTGGGACGGCCCCCCCGAGTTATAGAAACCGGTAAACGTCAGCCGGTGAGAGCTGCGTGGGAGCCATTGCGTCAAACTGCGCGGCCCCCAGAGGATTGTCGGAGACGGATGCGTCCCGATCCCCACGTTGCCATCGGGAGAGATCCATAACCGCAGGACGCCGGCTGTCTCATCCGCGATGGCAAACCATCCGGAGTAAGGAGCCTGAGTGGGGCCGTAACCGCTGATGGACCAATGCCGAGCCGTGTTCTGAAGCCCGAACCGCGTAAGGCCGCCGTCCGTCGCCCGGGAGTAGATGCTCTGGTTATAATCGCCGCTGCTGGCCACTTCCAGCTTGTAGTTCGGGGCACCGGTCCCGATCCCCACATTGCCGTTGGCGGCGATCCGCATCCTCTCCACGTTGTTCGTGTCGAACCGCAGCGCCGTGTTCTCGGCGTTGGAGAGAATAGCCGTTTCATCCGCGACGTAGCCCACATACAGGCCATCCGTGGCCGTCACCCCGGTATCCGCGTTGGACAACTTCAAATAGACGCTGTTGCCGGAGGGCTCATGCACGTGCAGTCTTCTCTCCGGAGCGGCGGTCCCAATCCCCACGCTGCCGGCGGAATCAATCACCATCCGCTGCGCCGGGGTGGCGCTGGTATTCGAGGTGTAGAAGGCGATCTTATTGGTAGCGTTGTTCCCGCTGGACTGCAGCCACAGCTCGCTGGCGGCGTTGAGCCCGATGGCGGCCTTGTGTTTCAGGGTGGCGGCGTCGTTCCACACCACCAACTTGTCCCCCGCCGAGGCGGTCCCTTCCGCCGTCGGAACCCCCAGACCCCCGTTGCCGATTGCAACCGTCATGCTGCCGCCCGCGCCCGGCATGAACAAAACCCGGTCGTTCTCACCGTCCGGCCCCACCACGTGGAGGGACCCGAGTGGCGGGTTCGCCGCTGTGAAGACATCCCCAATCCCCAGCCGGTCCCGAATGAGGGCGGTCCCGTCGGCGGGCGTCACCCCGGCGTAACCGGTCCCCACCGTCAGACTCCTCACGTTCTGGTCGTTGCCCGCTCCCGGCGCGGGGTAGTAGGTCACCAGTTCGATGGTTTCAGCAAAAACCGGAGATGAAATCAGCAAACTGCCCAGCAAAAGAAAAGCGGTTTTCATTTTCACGCGAGGGCCTCCCGAATAGCTGTGAGTTGTTGGAGTATCTGCGGCAGTTTTTTGAGCGGCAGGGAGCTCGGGCCGTCGCAGAGGGCCTTGGCCGGGTTCTCGTGCACCTCCACGAAGAGGGCGTCGC
>CAYJTM010000188.1:0-2182 GCA_964373055.1 uncultured Planctomycetia bacterium | reverse complement strand
ATGCCCAGGCCCGCATTTTGCGCACCCTGCCCCGGCTGATCTCCTGGTCGGAGGCATCGTCATCCCGCAGACCGTGGCCGGTCACGCCGAGGAAGACCTGCTCCAAGTTCCTCGCGTGGTGTTCCCGCACCAAGTCGGCCGGACGGCCCAGCGCCAGCAGTTTTCCGCGGTCCAGGATCGCCACCCGGTCGCACCGCTCCGCCTCCTCCATCGAATGGGTGGTCATGAAGAAGGTGGTTTTTTGCTCCGCCCGAAGCTCACCCATCAGCGTCCAGATCTTGTGCCGGGTCTGCGGGTCCAGCCCGATCGTCGGCTCGTCCAGGAAGAGCACTTTCGGCTGGTGCATGAGCCCGCGGGCCACCTCCAGCCGCCGCTTCATCCCGCCCGAAAAGGTGCGGGCCACGGAGTGCCGGCGGTCCCACAGCTCCACGAAACGGAGCACCTCCTCCATCCGCTGCCGGCGCAATGGCTTGGGCATGTGGTAGATCATGCCGTGGAACTCCAGGTTCTCCCAGGCGGTCAGGCGCTCGTCCAGTGAGGGGTCCTGGAAGATGATGCCGATGCTGCGCCGAACCTCCACCGGATCCCGCAGGCAGTCGAACCCGGCCACCGAAGCCGTGCCGGAGGTGGGGGAAAGGAGCGTGCAAAGAATGTTGATGGTGGTGGTTTTCCCCGCCCCGTTGGGGCCCAGGAAACCAAACAGCTCTCCCGGCTGGACCGTGAAAGAAAGGTCGTTGACGGCGGTGACGCCGTTGAATTTTTTGACGAGACGAGAGACCTCAACCGCGGGGTTCACTTGCGGATGTAAGCGTGGATCTCCTGCTGGGAATTGCGCAGCGACAGGAGGTTGTGCGGACGGCCTCTGAGCCAGGCCTCCAGGTCCGGGCCGAACCAATCGTCGGTGGCGATCACCTGCAGCACCTGGCCGGGCGGCATCTCCTCCAGCATCTCGGCCGTCTTGCGGACCGGCATCGGGCAAAGGAGCCCGTAGCAATCCAAAATCCGATCGGGAACAATGTCATTGCGAGCGATCCGCCAACGATCTTTGGCGGAGAGCGAAGCAATCTCCTGGTGTCCTTGAGGAGATTGCTTCGTCACTTCGTTCCTCGCAATGACCAAACGTTTTCGTTGTCCTTTTGCCCTGCGGCCAGGATGCTCAACTGCGCCGCCAGTTTGCGAGCAATCTGCGTAAAGGCCTGGGCGGCCGGAGAATCCGGGTGGGTCAGCACAAGGGGATGGCCGGAATCGGAGCCGGCCCGCACCTCCGGCACCAGCGGGACCTCCCCTAGGAACGGCACCTTGAAGACCTCCGCCGCCCGAACCCCGCCCCCCTTGTCGAAGATGTCGGTGACCTTGCCGCAGTGGGCGCAGGCGAACCCGGACATGTTCTCCACGACCCCCAGCACGGGGACCTTCACCTTCTCGAACATCGCCACCGCCCGCTCCACATCCTGCAGGGCCACATCCTGCGGCGTGGTGACGATCAGCGCCCCGCTGAGCGAAATCACCTGGGCCAGAGAGAGCTGAACATCCCCGGTGCCGGGCGGAAGGTCCACAATCAGGTAATCCAGCTCTCCCCAAAGGACTTCCTTCAAAAACTTGTTCACCGCGCCATGGAGCATCGGCCCGCGCCAGATCACGGCTTCCCCCGGCTTGACAAGGAACCCCATCGACATCACCTTGACGCCGAAGTTCTCGGCCGGGACGAGCTTGCCGTCCTTCAAGGGAGGCAGCTGATCCACCCCCATCATCAGCGGAACATTCGGGCCGTAGATGTCGGCGTCGAGCAGGCCGACGCGGGCGCCGTCCCGGGCGAGGGCTACCGCCACATTCACGCTGGTGGTGGTCTTGCCCACCCCTCCCTTGCCGCTGGCCACCGCCACCACATGGCGCGGAGCCCCCTGCGGACCGGCGGAACCGGACCGCTCGCCGATGTTCAGGTTCACCAGCATGACGCCGGGGACTTTGGAGAGGGCGGCCCGGATCGGGCCGGCCGGAGCCGCCGGATCGACCGTCAGGTTCACAGTCCCACCGGCGATCTTCACCTCCTTGAGCAAGTCCGGCGAGATCACCTTTTTCAACGCTTCAACGATTTGTTCTTCAGTCACCATGGCTTCATTCTACAATAACGGGGTGAAGATTCTGCTCTCCGGTTCCACGGGATTGATCGGCTCGGAGCTGG
>CAYJTM010000187.1:0-2191 GCA_964373055.1 uncultured Planctomycetia bacterium | reverse complement strand
GGTCCCGATCCTCCCGAACAGGTCCCGCACCTCCCTCCAGGGGACCAGCGAATCGTCGGTGGGCTGGAGAGCCAGCACCGGAAGGTCCAGCCGGCCCAGGAGCATGGGCAGCTTTTCCAGCTGGATGTCCAGCTCCGTGGCGAAACGGACGCTCATTGAGGAGTGGACCATCGGGTCGGTCTTGTAGCGGAAGATCGCCTGCGGGTCATGCGAGATCCGGTCGGGCCGGATCGGCAGAGGCGGGGAGGGCAGCGTCGGCAGCAGCATCGAGCACGTGTGAGACAGCAGCTGGCGCCAGACCGGCGGCGGCTTCGAAATCGTCCAGAGCGGCGAGCAGAGCACTAGGGCTTCCACGCTTTCCGGGTTTTCGGCGGCGCAGATTGTGGCGATCAAGCCCCCGAGCCCCTGCCCCATCAGCACCGGCTTGCGGCCCTGCTCCTTCTCCCGGATATAGCGGAGCATCCGGACCACGCAGTCGGTCAGGTCGCTGAATCTTTTGACATGCCCGCGGGGGCCGGGCGTGCGCCCGTGCCCCGGCAGGTCCAGCGCGTAGACCGCGCAGCCGTTGTGGGCCAGCCAGTAGGCGCTGTCCACCGACCGGCCGGAATGGTCCCCCATGTCGTGGATGAACAGCAGAGGGGTCTGGGCGCGCATCTCGGCCCACTGCTGCTGGTAGAAGGAGATCCCGCCCGGCGTCCGCAGGTAGCCCTCGACATGCCTCACCTTGCCGGCCGTGATCGTCTCCCCCATCAGCGTGGTCCGCAGCCAGTCCTGGACCGGCGGCAGGAACTCCTCCGGGAAACGCCGGAACAGCTCCTCCGCGTGGCCGCCGCCCTCGATCAGCAACAGCCGTTTCGGTTCGCCGGCGGCCGCGAACAGCCGCTCCGCGTGCGCCGGGAGGATGGTGGTGTCCCGGGTGCCGTGGACCAGGAAGAGCGGGACCTTGGAGAAGGAGCGGACGCTGTCGATCGGCTTCTCTTTCTCAAGCCCCGGGTTGCCCGTCCGGCAGCCGGAGCCCGGCTCCAGGCTGCCCAGCCCGGTCTGCAGCCCTTCGACGGTCCAGAATTTGAACTCGATCTCATCGAATGAGCTGGGCGCGCTGACCGACACCAGCGTCCGGACATCGCTGGCCTTGGCCGCCATGTTGATCGCCGTGGCCGCCCCCAGCGAGAAGCCGAGCAGGCCGACCTTCTCGTAGCGCTGCTGCGCCCAGCGGTAGACCGCTTCCAGGTCCTGGCCTTCGGAGGCGCTGAAGGTGTAGGTGCCTCCGGAATCGCCGTGCCCGCGGAAATCCATGCTCAGGACGCTGCAGTACTGGGCCAGCACGCCGGCCAGCCGGCGCAGCGTGGGGGTGCGGCGGCTCTGGAAGAAACTGGGACAGAGGATCACCGCCGCGTCATGGATGGGGCCCCGGAAGCGGTCGAAGACGATGTCGGTGCCGTCCGCCGCCTTGACCTGGTGGGTGTCCTGGTCCATGGGGCCCCTAGTCGTATTTCTCGTAAGAGACGTGGGCCTTAGGGATGCCCGCCTTGAGGCAAACCTCCTGCACCGGCTGGATCATCTCATTCAAACCGCAGATGTAGACCCGGACGGCGGAGGGGTTGGAGAGCAGCTTTCCCACCTGGGCCTGCACGTAGCCGGAGGCCCCGGTCCAGCCGGAGTTTGGCCGGCTCACCGTCGGCAGGTAGGTGAAGTTGGGGTGCCGCCGGGCTAAGTCCAGGAACTCCTCATGGTAGGGGATCATCGTATCGTAGCGGGCGCCGAATAGCAGCGACATTTTTCCTTTGAACCCGCCGGCCAACAAAGAATGGACCATGCTGCGGAACGGGGCGATACCGGTGCCGGTGGCGACGAACAGCGGCTCGAAGTCAATCTTCTCCGGAAGCGTGAACTTGCCGAACGGGCCGTGGATCTTGAAGCGATCTCCCGTCTTTAAGGTCCAGAACCAGGTCGTCACCACCCCGCCCTGCACGAGCTTGATGATCAGGTTGAGGCGGTCCCTGGCTTCAGGCGGCGAGGCGACCGAGTAGGCGCGGCGGATCACCTTGCCCTCCTTAGGCAACACCACGCTGACGAACTGCCCGGGCAGGAACGGCATCCTTTTGCCCGGCTCGAACAGGAGCTCGAAGTCCTTTGTGTCATTGCCGAAGTCGCGGATCGTCCCGACCGTGACGTCGAAATATTCCGGCGC
>CAYJTM010000186.1:0-2191 GCA_964373055.1 uncultured Planctomycetia bacterium | reverse complement strand
ACCATCCTCTGCTCGGACCTGGCCTATTCCGACATCGTCTACGACGGCTACAAGGCGCCCAGCCTGCTGCAGGCGAAAGGGGCGCGCGACCGGGACGCCTACTGCGTGGAGTTCCACACCTGCTCCAAGAGCTACAACATGGCCGGCTGGCGGATCGGATGGGCCGTGGGGCACCCGGAGATCCTGCGGTCACTCGCGAAGGCGAAATCGTACATTGACTTCGGGATCTTCCCGGCGGTGCAGGAGGCGGCGATCGAGGCGCTGATCGGCCCGCAGGATTACGTTCAAACCCTAGTGCAGACCTACAAGCGCCGGCGGGACCTGTTCGTGCCGGGGCTTCACGCGCTGGGCTGGAACGTCCCCCTGCCGAAGGCCACCTTCTATATCTGGGCCCACATCCCGCAGAAGTTCAGCGGTTTGACCTCGCTCGATTTCTCCAAGCTGTTGGTCAATGAAGCCGGGATCGTCACGGCGCCCGGCACCGGGTTCGGCGAGTACGGCGAGGGGTTCGTCCGGTTCGCGCTGGTGGAACCGGAGGAGCGCCTGAAAACCGCCCTGGAGAGGCTCAAGAAGGTCCTGGCCCTCGAGGGCTAGTCCATCATGCGCCAGCGGGTGTTGGCGATGTACATCACGGCCCGGTCCGGCCATTACCAGGCGGCGCGGGCCCTCGAGCAGGGCGTCCGGCGCGTGAACCCGCGCGCCGAGACGCTTACGATCGACGCCTTCCAGTATCTGAACCCGGTCCTGGCCCGAATCGTGGACCGGATGTACCTCTCGGTGATCCAGAACGCCCCGGAGATCTGGGACTACCTTTACGATAATCCCAAGGTGGTCCACCGCTCCGACAGCTTCCGGAAGCTCCTGCACCGCTACGACTCTCCTCGCCTGCACGGCCTGCTGCAGGATTTCCGGCCGGACGCTATCGCCTGCACGCAGGCGTTTCCCTGCGGCCTGGTGGCCGACTACAAGCAGGAGCAGGAGGTCTCCACGCCGCTCTACGGCATCCTGACCGATTTCTCGCCGCACGCCTATTGGGTGCATACCCAGGTCAACGGCTACGTCGTTCCCGCCGAGGAGAGCCGCCAGTGGCTGCTGGACCGCCGCGTGGAGCCGGGCCGCGTCTTGGCTTCCGGCATCCCGATTGACCCGGTCTTCGCCGAATCCCCGGATGCCCAGGCGATCCGGCGTCGCCTGCAGCTCACGTCCGGTGTTCCAGTGATTCTACTGATGGGAGGGGGACAGGGGTTGGGCCCGATCATCGAAGTGGTGGAGCAGATGGACCGGATCCACCAGGATTTCCAGCTGCTGGTGATTGCCGGGACCAACGAATCGCTGTACCACAAACTGATCACGCGGGCGCCCGCGCTCAAGCACCCGATGCAGGTGTTCGGGCACGTGGATTTCGTGGCGGACCTGATGAGCGTCGCCTCCTTCATCATCACCAAGACGGGCGGGCTGACCACGTCGGAAGCGCTCGCGAAAGGGCTGCCGATCCTGGCGCTCGAACCGATCCCGGGGCAGGAGGCGAAGAACGCGTCCTTTCTCGTGAAGGAGAAGGCGGCCCGTCTCGTGAAGGATTTCGAGCAGCTGGCCCACGCGGTCCAGCAGCTGCTGGACCATCCGGAGGAGATGGCCGCCATGGCCGCGAACGCCAGGAGATTGGGAAAGCCCCAAGCCGCGCTGAACGCCGCCCGGCTCGTGGTGGGCGCCTAAGTCCCATGTTGTTTTACGGACTGTATGTGGCGGGCTACTGGGCCTGCGTCCTGCTGCCGCGCGGGTTCTGCTATTGGGTTGCCCGCCGGTTTGCCGACCTCTACAGCGGCCGGGCGCCGGTGGACCGCGAGCATGTGCGCCGCAACCTCACGGCGGTGCTGGGGCGGGAGCCGTCTCCCCGTGAAGTCGCGGAAGTTTTCCGCCACTTCGGGATGTACCTGGTGGATTTCTTCCGTTTTTCCCATCTGACCCTGAAGAAGGTCCGCCGCTGGATCCGGATTGAAGGGGTGGAGCACATGGAAGAGGCGCTGAAAGCGGGTAAAGGGGCGATCGGCCTCAGCGCCCACCTGGGCAACTTCGAGTTGGCTGCCGCCGTGCTGGCGCTGCTGGGTTTCCCCGTTTACGCGGTGGTTTTCACGCACCAGAATTCCTACGTGGACGCCTTTTTTTCCCGCCAGCGGATCGGGGTGGGCGTCCA
>CAYJTM010000185.1:0-2209 GCA_964373055.1 uncultured Planctomycetia bacterium | reverse complement strand
CGCGGCTGGTAGAAAACGAACCCGGCCCCCGCCTCCTCGAAGATCGAGAAGAGTTTCAAACTCACCCCCAACTTCCGGTGGTCCCTCTTCTTCGCCTCCTCGCGGGTCTTGAGAAATTCCTCCAGCGTTTTTTTGTCAAAGAAGGCGGTGCCGTAGATCCGGGTGAGCATCGGGTTGGTCTCTTTGCCGCGCCAGTAGGCGCCGGCCAATGAGAGGAGTTTCACCGCTTTCAGCTCCCCGGTGGAGCCCAAGTGGGGCCCCTCGCACAGATCCACGAAATCTCCGTCGGTGTAGATCGAGACCTTGGGACCCGGGATCTCCTGGATGATTTCCAGTTTGAACCGCTCCCCCTGCTCCTTAAAGTATTTTTCCGCTTCCGGCTTCGTCATCGAGGACTGCTTGAAAGGGAAGTCCTCCTTGATGATCTTCTCGATCTCTTGCTCGATCTTCGGCAGATCCTCCTCGGTCAGCGGCGTTTCGGGCTCCAAGTCGTAGTAGAAGCCCTCCTCGATCGGCGGCCCGATCGCGAGCTTCGTCTTCGGCCAGAGCCGCTTGACCGCCTGCGCCGTCACGTGCGCCGCGCTGTGTCTTAGGCGATGCAGATCCTGCGCGGTTTTCGAGGTCACCTCCAGCACTTCACCCGCCAGTAGCCGCTGTAATAGTAAGTCCATTGCACCGCACCGGGTTCCCACACGCCGTGAAGACAAGAGACGGCAGAGATCGCGAGGCGCACCTGCGTGGTCGTCATCGAGATAGTGACGGGATTGCCGGAATAATTCCAGCTCCACGGCCAGCTGACCGGATAGACCACCGTTGGGTTGTTGGAGGTGGCGAACCAGATCTCCGTTTTGGACGGGAAATCTCCGAAATTGTGGTTGAACGTCGTGTAATGGTCCGGCGTGTGGTTGTCCGCCACCCAGCCGGAATCGTAATCGGGAGCGTTGCTGGTCTGGCTGGCCCAGCGGTTCACGCTGCGCAGCCAGACGTCGTTGGCATCGACGTTGCCTGTGGCCAATCCATTGGCAGGAGAGGGATTCGCCGTCGGCGCTGGTGGCGGCCCGATCCCCACGTTCCCGGCGGCGGAGATGTTCAGCCGGTCCAACCCGGCCGTGGAATCGAAGATGCGGAAGTTCGTGGATCCCCCTCCCGCCCCGGCGATGAGGGACCAGACCCGGTCCGTCCCGTACGTGGTCCTTAAGGAAAGTGTGGCGTCCTGGTCATTTGCGGTGGGTGCAATGAGCAGCTGGCCGATCCAGGGGCTGCCGTCCGCGGAGTTGGTTGCGAGGTGGAGGGGGCTCTCCGGGTTCGGAGTCCCAACTCCGATACGGCCGTTGGGCAGGATCACCATCCGCAGGACTGGCAACTGTGGTTGCGGGGGGACCACCGCCGGCGTGGTGTAGAAGGAGATCGCCGTGGTGGTCTGCCGGGCTGCGATCCCCACTTCGGAGGCGGGGGATGCTGGCCCCACACCCGAGACCCCGAAATCTCCGACCGGCCTGTTCGTCGTCGCGTCCACGAACTCGACCGCGCCGCCGCCGGCGCCTCCCCCCCCCGGGGTCCCCGCGATGACGAGGGCGGGGAAGGTTCCGGCGGTGTTGTCCTGCAGCCAGATCCTCGTCCGCTGCGGCGCTCCCCATCCGCCTGCGATATCCACCGGATCGGTCGAGCCGACCGAGAGGAGATTCTCGATGAAGGCCTCCCCGTCGTTCGGCGTCACGCCATTGTAGCCGGGTCCCACCGTCAGGCTTGTGGCGTGCAGGTCCCCGGTCGTCGTGGTGGCCGGGTAGTACGTCACCAGCTCGATCGTTTCCGCCCACGCCCCGAAGGCCAACAGGTGCACTGCCAGGGATCCGATAATCCAATTTTTCATGCTACCCCTCCTCTGTTGGACAAAAACATGGGCGGTACTGGATTCGAACCAGTGGCCCCTACGATGTCAACGTAGTGCGCTAACCGCTGCGCCAACCGCCCGAGAGTCTGTTATGGGTCTTGGGTCGTGCGTCGTGAGTTTTAAGTTTTTACCCACGACCCATCCCTCACGACCCACGACTGCTTTAAGGGTGCCGGGGGCGGGACTCGAACCCGCATGGCCTTTCGGCCGGGGGCTTTTAAGGCCCCTCTGTCTCGCCAGTTCCAGCACCCCGGCATTGATTGAGGTGCGGGTCGGAATCGAACCGACGAATAACGGTTTTGCAGACCGTTGCCTTAC
>CAYJTM010000184.1:0-2280 GCA_964373055.1 uncultured Planctomycetia bacterium | reverse complement strand
TGAGGGAGCAGGGGGGGTTCGAGGGGACCCCGGTGCGGGTGAAATTCCTGGTGAAAAGACGATGACCCTACCACCTCCGGCAATGAAAATGTTTCACAGCCATCTTCGATGGCTCGTTCCGCCAAAGGCGGAACGGCCGGAGGTGGTGGGGTGAGTTGGATGATCGCGCTCAGCGCGCTCTGCGTTTCCTACCTCATGGGCGGCATCCCCACGGGCCTGATCGCCGGCCGGCTCAAGGGGGTGGATGTCCGCCAGCACGGCAGCGGCAACCTCGGGGCCACCAACGTCGCCCGCGTGGTCGGGAAACTGCCCGGCCTGATCGTGCTGCTGGTGGACGCCGCGAAGGGCTGGGTCCCGGTCGCGCTGATCGCCCCCAAGGCGGTGGCCTTCGGATCGGCTCTTCCCCTGGATTCCCTGCGGATCCTGCTGGGCGTCGCCGCCGTGGCGGGGCACATCTGGAACCCCTTCCTCCAATTCCAGGGTGGGAAAGGGGTGGCCACCGCGACCGGCGTCCTGATCGGCTTGGACTGGAGGGTGGCGCTGGCGACGTCCGCGGTCTGGTCGGCGGCGGCTTTTTGGAGCCGTTACGTTTCAGTCGCCTCGATTGCCGCCGCGCTGGCCGCTCCCTTTCTGATCCTCCTATTTGGAGCGCCGACCCTGTGGGTCTTCGGCTCTATTGGAGTCAGCATGGCGATTCTCTGGAGGCACCGCCCGAACATTTTGCGACTTTTACAACGGGAAGAGCACCGGATCGGCTCTCCCCGACGATAAAATACCCCATCCGTTAATCATTACGCATAAGTTACTTATTTTTACAGAGCTTCTGTTTTTCCCTCTCCTGTTAGGTAAACTCTTTCAGATGGGCACAATCCAATGATAAACACCTTCAATTACATCGCCCGGGACGGTTCAGGGAAGAAGCTCTCCGGCCAGATCATCGCCCTCGGCGTCGAAGAGGCGCTGGGCGCGCTGCAGGAAGCCAGCGTCTACGTGACCCAGATGGAGCCGACTCCCATCGGGGGATCATTATTGGGCAGGATGGACGGGGTGGTTCTTCCCTCCCACGAGCGGGTCCTCCTCTTGGAGTCCTGGGCCCTGCTGCTCGATTCCGGCCTTTCGATGGACAGCGTCCTCTTCCACCTGCAGGCCTCGGTGACCCGTCCATCGGTCCGCCGGGCGCTGGCGGAGGCGCAGGCGCTGATGCGGGACGGGATGCCCTTTTCCGACGCGGTCGCCGCCAGCGGCCTGCTGCCCCTTTCCTGGGCGGCCGTTCTGGAAGCGGGCCAGGAAAGGGGGGACTTCATCGGCCCCTTAAGGGCGCTGCAGCGCCGCGGCGAGCAGATCCGCCAGATGGGCGAAAAGATGGTTTCCTCGCTGCTGATGCCCTCCATCCTGATCGGCTTGGTCTTCGTCGCGCTGTGGGTGTACGTCACTTGGGTCGCTCCGGCCGTCAGCGAGTGTCTGATGGACCTGACCAGCGTTTCGAACCCTGTGCTGAACGCGATGGGACACCTTTCAGCGGTCTCTCTGCCCGCCGCGGCGCTGTTCCTGTTCGGTGCCTGTGTCCTGGCTTTGACGGTCTTCCGCGGCAACCGCGCGAACGGGCTGATGGGGCCCCTCGCGGCCTGGACGCCGGTCCGGACGCCGCTGGTCGGCTCGCTGGTTTCCAAGCTCCGGCTGATTGTGATCGCTTCGGAATTGCAGCTTCAGATGGAGGCGGGCGTCCCGTTGGAGACGGCCCTGTACACGCTCAGCCGGAGTTTGCCGGCGCCGGCCCTGCGCCGGGAGCTCGCGAAGACTTGCCGGAAAATCCGCGGCGGCGTGCCGGGCTGGCAGGCGCTGGGAGACCTTTCGATGATGCCGCCCAACGGGCTGGCCCTGCTGGCGTCGGGGGAGGCCAGCGGAAAGCTGCCCGGCATGCTCGGCGTGGTGGCGAGCGAGGCCGGCCTCGACCTGGAGGCCCAGGCGGAACAGGTGGCGGTCAAGCTGCACAGCTTCGCCGTGGTGATGACCGGCCTCATCGTAGGGGCGGCCGTCTTCACGCTGATGGGGATCATCTCCTACACGTTTGACAGTATCGCCGCGGTCGGCGCGGCGGCCAATTCCGCGCAGACCCTCTCGTAACCCCCTGTAATATCTCCTCCTGCGTGGTAAACTGGCGCTTCTATGCCCAAGTCAAGGCGGGTTACCGTCCTCGGAGACGGGGGCTGGGGGACCTGTTTGGCGGTTTTGCTGTCCGCCCAGGGCCACCGGGTGACCCTCTGGGGCGCTTTCGCCGAC
>CAYJTM010000183.1:0-2292 GCA_964373055.1 uncultured Planctomycetia bacterium | reverse complement strand
ATCAGCTCCACCGCCAACGGGCTCCACCTGTACCTGGCGGTCCGCCGGCGGATCGGCCCCTTCGATGAGGGGCTGGCCGGCTGGGTGGCGCGGGTGACGGCTGCCTCCATCGGCATGGGGTTGATCGCCTGGGGCGTGTGGGTGGGCGGCGCTGAAGCCGCCGGGATTTCCCATCCGGCCGCGCTGGCGGCGGTTCTCGCGTCCGCCATCGCCTCCGGCATGATCAGCTTCTTGGGGTTCGGGGTCCTGTTGCGCATCGAAGAAACCCGCCGGATCACCTCTTTCGTCCGTGGACGTTTCCGCTAAACTCAGGCAACTGCCGGACCGGCCGGGGGTCTACCTCTTCAAGGATGCTCAGGGGAAAATCCTCTACGTCGGCAAGGCGGTTTCGCTCAAGAAGCGGGTCTCTTCCTACTTCCAGCCGGCCCGGCCGCTGACAGCCAAGCTCATGCAGCTGGTCGGGCAGGTGGCCGACCTGGACTGGATCCTGGCCGGCTCCGAGGCGGAGGCCCTCCTCTATGAGGCCGGCCTCATCCGGGAAAAGCAGCCCAAGTACAACGTCCTCTTCCGGGACGACAAGTCCTACCCCGCCCTGAAGATCACCGCCGAAGAGCCGTTCCCGCGCCTCTTCATCGGCCGCGTCGCCCCCGCGCCGCGGCATTTCCTCGGCAGCAAGGAGGGTGCCGCCTCGGTCAGGCGAGGAACCGGCGAGACCGGCATCAAGACGATCGGCCCGTTCGCCCATGCCGGCCTGCTGCACCAGGCCTTCAAGGCGGTGCGCGCTGTGATCCCCTTCCGCACCTGCCGCGTGATGCCCAAGCGGGCCTGCCTGGATTACCACCTCGGGCTCTGCCAGGCCCCCTGCGAGGGGAAGATCAGCCAGTCGGAGTATCAAGAAAACCTCTCCAAAGTCTTCCGGCTGATGGAGGGGAAGAAGGAGCAGGTGATCGAGGAGATCCGCGGGAAGATGAAGGAGGCCTCCGAGGGGCGGCGGTACGAGGAGGCGGCCATCTACCGGGACCAGATCGCCGGCCTGCTGGAGCTGGCGGTCCGGCCGAGCCCATTCGTGCCGGAGCGGGCCCTCTCGGACCTGCAGGGGATCCTTCAGCTTCCCCGTCTGCCGCGGCGGATCGTCGGGTTCGACGTCTCCAACATCTTCGGCAAGGAGCCGGTCGGCTCCATGGTGACCTTCCTGGACGGCAAGCCGTTCAAGGACGGCTACCGGCGCTTCAAGATCAAGACGGTGGCCGGCATTGACGACTTCGCGATGATGCGGGAGATTGTCCGCCGGCATTTGGAGCGGTGCAAGGGACTGTCCCCCCGTTCGACAGGCTCAGGGCAGGCTCCGGGGACTGTCCCTGGAAAAGGGGAACCTCTACCCGACTTCATCCTGATCGACGGCGGCCGCGGGCACTTGAACGCGGCATTGGGGGTGCTGAAGGAGCTCAAGCTGGACATCCCGGCCGCCGGCATCGCCAAGGAATTTGAAATCCTCTTCCTGCCCGGCCGCGCCGATCCGGTTGTCCTGCCGCCGGAGTCGCGCGCCCGGCGGCTGGCGCAGCGGGTGCGGGACGAGGCCCATCGCTTCGCGATCGGCTACCACCGCCTCTTGCGCGGCAAGGACGCCCTCACCTCCGCGCTCGACCGGATCCCCGGCATCGGCCCGCGCCGGAAGCAGGACCTGCTGGTCCGCTTCGGCTCCGTCGCGGCGATCCGCGAGGCCAACGCGGAGGATCTTGTCCAGATCCGGGGCATCTCTGAAGCTTTGGCGCAGCGAATCCTGCACCAGTTGAAGCGTTAAACGAGGCATCATTTTTCGAAAAGGAGGAATAGCAATGAGAAGAATATCGGCAACCATTGCTCGGAAACGTTTGGACTCTATTCTGGATGGAGTCGTAAAGCAGGGGAAACCGGTTGTTATCACTAAAAGCAATCGGCCCATGGTTGTCCTAAGGCCGATAGAGTCTGAAGACCGATTGAAGACATGAATTGGGAAAAGGAGTCTACGCCGTTTCAGCGGAAGGTATACGAAATGCTCCTTAAGATTCCGGAGGGGCAGGTCCGCACCTACGCGCAGGTGGCCCGGATGATCGGCCGGCCCAACGCCGCCCGCGCCGTCGGCCAGGCCTTGAAGCGCAACCGCTGGGCGCCTGAGATCCCCTGCCACCGGGTCGTCGCCTCCGACGGCTCTCTCGGCGGCTACTCCGCTCCCGGCGGCCTCGCCGCCAAGCGCCGCCTCCTCCGCCTGGAAAAAGCCCGCCCGTCGAGCGGTTAGGAGTAATAAAATCCGAT
>CAYJTM010000182.1:0-2307 GCA_964373055.1 uncultured Planctomycetia bacterium | reverse complement strand
AGGAATCCGCTCTACTACCGGATCAAGCGGATGGACCCGGTCTGGAGGGGCAAGGCCCGCCAGCGGGCGAAACGGTGGAGGACGGCCCACCGGGACCGGATCCAGGCCTACCGCGCCGCCACGATGGACCAGTACCGGATCTACATGCGCGAATACATGCGGCGCTACCGCGCGGCCCTGCGCGAGCGGCAGAAGCCGACGGATTCCCTCACGAAAGGAAATGAGCCATGACCGGTCCGTTCGGGCTACTCAAAGTCTTCTCGGTGGTCTTCAAGGTGCTGGGTTGCCTGATGGGGGTGCTGATGCTGACCGGCGTGGTAGGAATCGTGATGAGCCGTGACACCTCCGCTCCTTTCCCGGGCCCGATCATCCTGAATATGGTCTTCAGCGGTATCCTTGCCTTCCTCCTGCTGTACGCGTTCGGCGAGGTGATCCGGTTGCTGCTCGGCATCGAAGCCCAGACCCGCAAAGAATAAATCGAAACTAATTTCAGACTGTCTCAACAATCTCAAGGGATTGTCTTGACTTCTCCTGTTTGGTTGTGTAACCTTGGGCTTGACAAGAGATGGTTTTGAGACGGTACTCCTTTCACTGGCTCTGTATCACCAGCGGGTTCCTTCTCACCTGCGTTACGCAACTCTGCCCGGCTTTCGCAGCCGATGAAATAATCACCCTTCAATCTCTTCAGATTGATCCGGATCTCGAGGGGGATATCCTTCAGGTCCGTTCCGACCGGCCCTTCGCTTTCATCACCTACACGCTGACCCAGCCCGACCGGCTTATCATTGATCCGGTGGAGAGCAATGTGGTGGCTTCTCTGGATGCCTCCGGCCGTCTTGCGGGCCAAGTGGTCCAGGGGTGGCGGGTGCTTCGGCCCGCGGGAAGCGGTTCGGGGCCCCAAGTGGATTACCTGGAGATCCGGCTTTCCGAGCCGGCGGAGCATCTCGTGGAGGAGACTGCCGGTAAACTGGTCTTAAGGATCCGCCCAAGGGAGCAGCCGATGTTTTTGCCGGCCACGGCCGGGGAACCGGCGCCGGCCGGCGGGGCACTCCCTGGGCCCTCCTCCTCCGGTTCTCAGGTCTGGACTTCAAAGGATGCCCTCTCATTCGGTTTGGCCCATCATCGTCCGGTGCGCATCGCCCGCCAAGAGGCGGAGCTGGCCCAGATGAAGGTGAGGGAAGCCCGCCGCGCCCTCTACCCGGTGGCGACGCTCAAGTACAGTTGGACGGACGGCGTGGCTTCCAACGTGGATTTCCGGGAATACACGACCGGTCTTCAGATCGAGCAGCCGCTCTATTATTCCGGCCGGCTGATGCAGGCCTACCGGCAATCCTTGGTCAACCTCCAGGTGGCGGAGAAGCGCCAGGCCAAGGTGAAGTCGGAATATGCCCAGGAGCTGGCGCAGGAGTACTACCAGTATGTCGGCGCCAAGGCAAGCCGGGCCAAGCAGGGAGGACTGCTGGTGGAGGCGGAGGATTTCCTGCAAAAAGGGCGGATCCGCTTCGACAAGGGGCTCTTGACCCGGCTGGAGGTGCTCAACATCGAGTCGCAGGTCAACCAGGCGAAGTTCCAGCGGGCGAACGCCGACAACGACGTGGAGCTGGCCCGGATCAAGTTCATCCAGAAGCTGGGGCTGGAGGCGCAGACCCGCTCGGTGGATGTCCCCGAGACCTTCGAGGATCCTTCGCTTGAGCCGGTGGATCTGGAGCAGGCCGTCCAGCTCGCGCTTAAAACCAAGCCCGACATCCTGGTCAACAGCCTGCTGGTCAAGTTCCATGAGTACGAGGAGCGGATCGCCATCGCGAAGACCAAGTTCAAGGTGGACCTCTCCGGCTTCATCGGCTCCTCGGCGGCGGCGTTTGACACCGAGCCGCTGGATTCCGGCGAGGACTATTTCGTCGGCTTGAAGGCCACCCGCAACTGGGGCCCCAACAGCACCACCGCCTCCGCGACCAAGACGAAAACCTCCCCCCGCCTCGGGCAGACGACCCGGACCGAGTCCACCGTCTACTCGGCCGAGATGGGCCTCATTGACCAGCTGGCCCCCCTCTCGGAGATCAAGCAGGCGCAGGTGAACCTGAACAAGGCCCGGCGCGACCTGGAGGAGGCCAAGGACGGCGCGATCCAGGAGGTCCAGGAGGCGCACATCAGCTATGAGAAGGCGCGGCTGCAGCTGGAGTACGCGCAGCAGAAGATCGCGTTCCGGGAAGAGCAGGTGAAGATCTTGAAAGCGCAGGCCGGCGTGAACGAGGCGCTTCCGTCCCAGGTGCTGGAGGCCATCATGCGGCTGACCGAGGAGCGGGCGGG
>CAYJTM010000181.1:0-2309 GCA_964373055.1 uncultured Planctomycetia bacterium | reverse complement strand
GGGGATGGCTGCCGAAGCAGCCGGCCGGATCTTTCGACGCGGTCCTTTGCAACGAAGTGCTCTACCTGCGGGAGAACTGGCGGGAGCTGCTGCGGGAACTGATCCGCCTGCTCAAGCCGGGCGGGCTCTGCTTCATCTCCCACCGGCCGCCGGCCTTCTACCTGAAGGAAAGGACCGGTGAAGGGAAGGTGGAGGGCTCTTACTACAATTGGCAGAAGCGGGATGATCTGCGGAAGATTTACGAGGAGTCCGGAATCCAAGTGCTGAAGATCATCCCGGTCTGGCTCCTTTCCCGGACGGTTAACCCGGAAAAGGTCACCGAAGAGCAGCGGGAGCGGCTGTTCCAGGAGGAGATCTCCGCTCCGGACGATCGCGCCGACGGCCGCTACTTCCTCGTCTGCGGAAAAAAACGAGTGAGCGAGTGAGAGAGTAAGCGAATGAGCGAAAACGTAAACGAGTGGAAGTTCAGCATAGCGAATCACAAAGACTTGAAAGTGTTCCAGAAAGCGATGGATCTCGCCATGAAGATCTTTGCAATGACGGGACGTTTTCCGAAAAACGAAGAATACGCGCTGAGCGACCAGGTTAGACGATCTTCGCGCTCGATATGCGCAAACATCGGAGAAGCCTGGCGAAAGAGGCGCTATCCCGCAGCCTTTATCAGCAAACTCAATGACGCCGAGGCAGAAGCCTGTGAAACGCAAATCTGGATCGAACTGGCCCGTCGTTGCGGTTATATAACCGATGCGGATGCTGCACAGATGGATGACCAGTGCGATCATGTAATCGCGCAGTTGTCTCTTATGGCTAAGCAACCGGGAAAGTGGACGACCAACCGGTCAAAATGACGACTATCGCTGACTCGCTCACTCGCTCACTCGCTCACTCGCTGTGGTGGTACCCGCCGATATTGGCGTATCACCGGATCCATCCGGATGCGGATCCGAAGACGCCGACCGTGTCACCGGAGGCCTTCGAGAAACAGATGGAGATCCTCGCGCAGCGATGGAAGCCGGTGCCCCTTTCGGCGGTCGCGGAATCGCTGGAGGGCGGGAAGCCGCTGCCGGCCAGGGCGGTGGCGGTCACTTTCGATGACGGCACGGAGGACAACTTCCTCCTGGCCACCCCGATCCTCGCGCGGTACCAAATCCCGGCCACCGTCTTCGTGATCACCGGCCAGATCGGCCGGCCCGGATACCTCTCCGCCGATCAGATCCGGCAGATGGCGAAGGGAGGGATCTCCTTCGGCAGCCACGGGGTGGACCACGAATACTTCCCCTCGCTGGCGCAGGTGGACCTGGAGCGGATCCTCTCCGAATCTAAGCGGGCGATCGAGCGCTTGCTGAATAGGGACGCTTCTAGAAACGTCCCTATTTCCCTCAGCTATCCGGGCGGGGGATACACCGCGAGCATCATGAGCGCGGCGAAGCGGTGCGGCTACCGGGGCGCCTGCGCCACCAACCGGGGGTTCCGGCGGTTCCCGCCGGACCGCTGGGCGATGCGCCGGATCACGATGCATGAGGAGACGACGACGCCGGCCGCGATGTGGCTGCGCTGCTGCGGGTATTACGGGATCAACCGGCGCCTGCGCGCGCCCGCCTGATGTATAATGACGAACATGCCGCCGCTTGAAACCATGGAAAAATCGGACGTTCTCCAAATCGGCCCCTACACGCTGCGCTCCCGGCTGATCCTCGGGACGGGGAAGTACCCCACGCCGGAGATCATGCGCGAGGCGCTGGAGGAGTCCGGCACCGAGATGGTGACCGTGGCGGTGCGGCGGGTCAATCTGGCCTCGCCGGCGTCCGACCCGGTGCTGGGCCGCCTGGACAAGGAGAGGTACAGGATCCTGCCGAACACGGCCGGCTGCACCACCGCCGAGGAAGCGGTCCGGACCGCCCATCTGGCGAAGGCGGCCGGCTGGTCGAACCTGATCAAGCTGGAGGTGATCGGCGATCCCCGCACGCTGCTGCCGGACACGATCGGGCTGCTCAAGGCGACTGAGCAGCTGGTTAAGGAAGGGTTCGTCGTGATGCCCTATACCAACGACGACCCGGTGCTGGCGAAGCGGCTGGTGGAAGCCGGCGCATGCTGCGTGATGCCGCTGGCCGCTCCGATCGGGTCGGGACAGGGGATCCTGAACCCGTTGAACATCCAATTCATTTTGGAGAGCATTAAGGTGCCGGTCATCGTGGACGCCGGGGTCGGCACCGCCTCCGACGCCGCCGCCGCGATGGAGCTGGGGGCCGACGGCGTGCTCATGAACACCGCGGTGGCCGGGGCCAAGGACCCGGTGAAGATGGCCCGCG
>CAYJTM010000180.1:0-2330 GCA_964373055.1 uncultured Planctomycetia bacterium | reverse complement strand
CCCTTCAAGGACCGGCATTCAAAGGACGATAGCCTGCCCTTCTGGCATGGGACGGCGGTGGGGGTCGATATTACGCTGGACCAGACGGAAGAATTCTCATTGCTATTGGATGCTATACGGAAAACATACAGCGCGGCGGTGAAAGAGAGAAAGAAAGCCCGACACAAGAAGCCGCGATTTATATGAAACGCATCGTCATCTTTGACAAGGCCGGAGCGTTCGCTGAAAATAAAGATGTCGCCAGGGACATTCGGATTCAAGAGATCATGCCTGCCTTGGAGAAAAACGAAGAAGTCCTGCTCGATTTTCAGCGCGTTGACGCGGTAACCCAATCATTCATCCACGCTCTCATCAGCGACGCCTTAAGAAAATACGGCAGTGACGCCCTGGGGCGCGTCGCTTTCAAATCTTGCAACGACACGGTTAAAAAAATCATCAACATCGTTGCGGACTACATGCAAGAGGGAATGGGGTGACCCATATCGGCCGAGGTTAGAACTCTTCGGGCTGGAGAGTGAGCTTGAGGGAGGTGGAGAGCCACCAAAGGCGGCGGCCGAGCGGGCCCAGCCAGCCGACGGCGGCGTAGGGCAGGCGGCTGGTCGCGCGGTAGCGGCGGTTGCAGCTGACGCAGTAGCAGGTCACCCCCATCCTGGCGAGCGGCCCGCTCACGATCGCCGCTGTCACGCGGGTCGCGGTGAGCAGGGGGTTGCGGCAGGCGGGGCACTTGCGGCGCGTGGAATAAAACTGGAACATCGGCTCTAAACTTCCTTCAGCAATTCCACAGGGAAGATGTTCCCCCGGTTGAGGATCCCGGCCGGGTCGAATGCCTTCTTCACGCGGGCCATCTCCAGCAGTCCTTTCCGGCCCACCATCCATTCCAGGTAAGGGACCCGCGCCTTCCCGATCCCGTGCTCGGCGGAAACGGTCCCTCCAAGCTCCAGCGCCTTTCGGGCCAGCAGTCCGTAGAGCTCCTTGGCCCGCTCGAATTCCTCCGGGTTCTTCGGGAGAAGGTTCACGTGCAGGTGCTGGTCGCCGAGATGGCCCCAGATGGCGTACTCGATCCCCGAAGAGGGCACCTTCTCCAAATAAAAGTCGAACATTTTCTTGCCGTGCTCCTCCGGCACCGCCAGGTCCGTCCCCAGCTTCCGGACCTTGTTGGCGGCCGCCCGCTCGTTGACCATGACCGGCAGGTCGTAGCGGTATTTCCGGAAGAGGGCCTGGTCCTCCGGCTTATGGGAGAACCAGCAATCGGAGGAACGGGCCTTCCCTTTTTCCGCGGCGCGGCTCCAGGTCTTCCTCAGGGGGTCCAGATCCTCCGGGAGGCACTCCTCTTCAAAAAGGAGCGCGGAACCCGCGTTCTTTGGGATGTCAGAATGTCTCTCCGAGAGGATCCGCAGAGACTTGGAATCGATGAATTCCAGCGCCCGGGGTTTGAGCATGCGCTTGGACTCCCCGGCGAACGCGAAGCAGTCCCGCTCGGAATCGAAGAAGAGGAGGCCGCTTAGGATCGCGGCCGGAATTTTCAGCAGCCGGAGCGTCGCTTCTGTGACGACGCCCAGCGTTCCTTCGGCGCCGATGAACAGGTCCACGGCGTCCATGCCCTCCTCCGTGAAATAGCCGGCCGAGTTCTTCGTGTTCGGCTGGCGGTAGGAGGGGACCGGCACCTCCAGCGTTTTCCCACCGGGCAAGGGGATCGGAAGAATCCCGCTTTTCTCCTGTACCCGTCCGCGGGAGATCTCCAGGAGATCTCCGGTAGGAAGGATGACCCGGAGCCGCTCGACGTAAAGGCGGGTCGCGCCGTATTTCAAGGAGCGGGGGCCGGAGGCGTTCGTGGCGATCGTGCCGCCCAGGGAAGCGGCCTTCTCGCCGGGGTCCGGAGGATAGAAAAGCCCTTGGGCGGAGCAGGCCTCCTCGAGTTGTTTCAAGGTGACGCCCGGCTGGACCCGCGCCCACCCCCCCTGGATCTCCAGGATGCGGTTGAGTTTCTCGGTGGAGAGCACCAGGCCGCCCTGGGGGACCCTCCCGCCGGTCAATCCGGTGCCGGCCCCGGCGATGGTCACCGGCGTCCCGGTTTTCTGCGCCTCCCGCAAGGTTTGGGCGATCTCCTGCTCTGAGGAAGGCAACAACAGCCGCTCCGCCTCGCCTGAGAAATTGGAGGCGTCTTTGAGATAAGGGCCGAGCTGGGTCACCGTTTCGCGGAGCGGGCGGTGATGACCGAAGACTTCATCAGCGCGTCGGCCGAAGGAGGAGAGAAGCCGGCATAGCCCCGGTGCCTCTCGATGATCTCCACCACGGTGAACGGGTGGCCCCGCTTCACGTCGGCCGCCGTG
>CAYJTM010000179.1:0-2355 GCA_964373055.1 uncultured Planctomycetia bacterium | reverse complement strand
ACGCTGGAGTCGCTGCGCCGGCAGATCGGGCTGGTGACCCAGGACCCGTTCCTGTTCCACGATTCGATCCGGGCCAACATCGCGTTCGGCCGGCCGGAGGCCTCCCTTGAGGAGGTGGTCGCGGCGGCCCAGGCGGCCAACGCCGACGGCTTCATCCGGCGGCTGCCGGCCGGGTACGACGCGCAGGTGGGAGACCTGGGGGCCAAGCTCTCCGGCGGCGAGCGGCAGCGCCTCGCCATCGCGCGGGCGCTGCTGAAAAACCCGCCGATCCTTGTGCTGGACGAGGCCACCTCCCAGCTGGACTCCGAGTCGGAGCGCCTGGTGCAGGAGGCGCTGGACCGGCTGATGAAGGGGCGCACCGTCTTCGTGATCGGGCACCGGTTGTCCACCATCCGGGGCGCCGACCGGATCGTCGTGCTGGACCAGGGGCGGATCGCCGAGACCGGCCGCCACGAGGAGCTGATCAAGGGCTCCCCCCTCTACCGCCGCCTCTACGAACTTCAGGTTGCGCCCTAGCCGGTTTTCCGGTATAATTCTCCGCTCATGATGATTGAACCCATTGTGAAGGAACTGCTTGAAGCCGGAGTGCATTTCGGACACCAGACCCACCGGTGGAACCCGAAGATGCGCCGGTACATCTACGGCCAGAAGAACGGGATTTACATCCTGGACCTGGAGAAGACCGCGAAGTCCCTCCAGGAGGCCCGCGAGTACCTGCGCAAGGTCGCCTCCGAGGGAGGCCCCATCCTGTTCGTCGGGACCAAGCGGCAGGCGCAGCCGATCGTGGTCGAGGAGGCCGTCCGCTGCGGCCAGTTCCACGTGAGCATCCGCTGGCTGGGCGGGCTGCTGACCAACTTCCAGACCGTCCGCAAGTCGATCGCTCGCCTGAAAGAGCTTCAGGCCTGGAAAGAGGACGGCACGCTCGACCGCATGAAGAAGAAAGAGGCGGCCCGGGCCGGGAAGGAGCTGGCCAAGCTGGAGAAGGTCTTGAGCGGCATCCAAGAGATGCCTCGCCTTCCGAAGGCGATCTACATCATTGACGCCAAGAGGGAAGTCACCGCGGTGGAAGAGGCGACTCGCCTGGGCATCCCGGTCGTTTCCCTGGTGGACACCAACAGCGACCCGGACCCCATCTCTTACGTGATCCCCGGCAACGACGACGCGATCCGCTCCATTAAGCTGGTGACCGGGCTGCTCGCCGACTCGATCCTGGAAGGGCATCAGTCCTACCTGGCGGGGCAGGCCGAGATTGCCTCTAAGGCAGCGGCCGAGCGCAAGGCGCAGGAAGAGGAGCAGGAAGCCGCCGAGAAGCCGAAGGAAGTTCCCAGTTTGGATTTGCTGGCGGAGCCGCCGCCGGTCGATGAGGTGGAAGCGATCATCCCTCCCACCGTCTTGAAGACCACGGTGGAGGTGGAGGAACCCAAGAAGAAAGCCCCGAAGGCCAAACCGGCGGTCAAGAAGAAGGACAAGGAGCCGGCGGGTGGCTGAGAAGGCCGCCCCGTCGACGGAGCTGATCCGGCAGTTGAGGGAGCGCTCCGGGGCCGGCATCCTGGAATGCAAGAAGGCGCTGGAGCAGGCCGGCGGCAGCTTGGAGCAGGCCGAGAGGATCCTGCGGGCCAAGGGGGCCCAGATCGCCGGCGAGAAAGCCGGCCGGACCGCGGCTCAGGGCCTCGTTGACAGTTACATCCACCAGGGCAAGATCGGCGTGCTGATCGAGGTGAACTGCGAGACCGATTTCGTCGCCCGCACCGACCAATTCAAGAGCTTCGTGCATGAGCTGTGCCTGCACATCGCCAATTCCAACCCTCGCTTCGTGACCCGCGAGGAGGTCCCGCCCGAAGAGATCGGCAAGGAGCTGGAAACCCTGCATGAGCAGATCGAGGGCGTGGACGCGGAGTCCACCCAGCCGATGCAGCAGGCGCACATGGAGCGGTTCTACAAGGAGCGGGTGCTGCTCGACCAGCCGTACGTCCGGGATCCTTCGAGAACGGTCCAGGACCTGCTCCACGAGACGGTGACCCACACCCGCGAGAACATCGTGATCCGCCGGTTCGCCCGGTGGTCTCTTGGCACCTAAAGCCGCCTACCACCGCATCCTCCTGAAGCTCAGCGGGGAATCCCTCCAGTCCTCCTCCCGCGGATACGGCATTGACGGGCCCGTCACCCACCGCATCGCCGCCCAGATCAAGGAGATCCAGCGTCTCGGCGTCCAGGTCGGCGTCGTGATCGGCGGCGGGAACATCTTCCGCGGCACCGGCGCCACGGCCAACGCCCAGGGGATTGACCGGACCACGGCCGATTACATGGGCATGCTGGCCACGATCATCAACGCGCTGGCGCTGCAGGACGCGCTCG
>CAYJTM010000178.1:0-2368 GCA_964373055.1 uncultured Planctomycetia bacterium | reverse complement strand
AGCAGGGGGTGGGGACCACCTTCACGCTGCGGCTGCCGGCGGCGGTGCAGCCGGCCGCGGCGGCGGGAACAACACCGGTAGCAGAGGCAAATGGAGAAAAAAGTGCGGCTGCTTGAGCGCAAGGAGATTGCTTCGGCCGCTCCGCGGCCTCGCAATGACACTTTGTGAGTGCCACGGTACTGATTGTGGATAATTGCCGCGCGACGAGTAAGGAGCGCACGATTGGCAATGGGCGCGAGCAGGTGAGCGCCCCATTCAACCAGGAGAAATAATGGGATCCACAGTTCTCATTGTTGATGATGAACCCGATATTCTAGAAACTACCCGTTGGGCGTTCGAGATGGCCGGCTACCAGGTGCACACGGCCGCGAGCGCGGAGGAGGCCCTGCCCCAGGCGGAATCGTTCCGGCCGGACGTGCTGCTGATTGACTACAAGCTGCCGCGGATGAACGGGCTGGAGTTGCTGCGGAAGGTCCGCTTCTGGATCCCCAACGCCATCGCGATCATGATCACGGGGCTGACCCACCAGTCGGAGAACCTGGAAGAGGAGTCCCGCCGGCTGGGGGCGGTCGGGTTTCTGCACAAGCCGCTGCAGTTGGAGCATGTGCTGAAGATGGTGAAAGAACGGATCAACAAAGGAGATCGCCACGGCCCCTTCGGGGCCTCGCGATGACGGGAATGGCAAAACTCTTGGTGGTGGAGGATGAGCTGGAGGTGGTGGATTACCTGAAGGATTACTTCCAGCACCATGGGGTGCAGGTGTTCACCGCAAGCTCCGGCGAGGAGGGCCTGAAGGTGCTCACCGAGCAGAACCCCGACGTGGTCCTGCTGGACATGAAGCTGGGGGCCGGTATCTCGGGCCTCGAGTTCCTGCGCAAAGCGAAGGCGGCCAAGTCCAAGGCGCAGATCATCGTGGTGACCGCCGTGGATGACGAGAACGTCTCCAACATGGCCAAGGGGTTGGGGGCGGCGGATTACGTGACGAAGCCGCTGACGCTGCAGGAGATTGACCGGGTTGTTTTGTCCCGCCTGAAGAAGTAGCTCTCCTCTCTGGTTCTATCTACAATCAGAATTGTATTTAGTAGAACTATATGCTAATATAATAGCATATGGAAAACCTGGTCAAGCGGTACCATTGGATCAACGTGGTCGAGGAATGCTGGAAGCGCCGTTCCGTCATCTGGCTCTCGGGAGTGCGGCGAACCGGAAAAACCTCCCTTTCCCAAAGCCTCGAAAAGGTCGAATATTTCGACTGCGAGCTGCCCAGGGTCCGCAGGATGATGGACGACCCGGAAGAATTCCTCTCCGGTCTCGATGGGAAACGGATCGTCCTGGATGAGATCCACCGCCTCAAATCCCCCGCGGAGCTGCTCAAGATCAGCGCGGATCATCACCCGAAAATTCGCGTTCTGGCAACCGGTTCCTCCACGCTGAGCGCGTCCCGAAAATTCCGAGACACGCTCACCGGCCGAAAGACGGAGTTGTGGCTCACCCCGATGATTCTGGCCGATTTGACCGAATTCAAGCGGGAAGACCTGAAACACCGGCTGTTGCGGGGAGGATTGCCCCCGTTCTTCCTGGCGGGTGCCCTGCCCGAACGGGAGTTCCAGGAATGGATGGATGCCTATTGGGCCAAAGATATCCAGGAATTGTTCCGGCTGGAACGCCGGGACTCCTTCCAGCGGTTTGCCGAGCTTTTGATGACCCAAAGCGGCGGGATTTTTGAAGCGAATAAATTCACCGCGGAGTGTGAGGCGAGCCGGCAAACCATCACCAACTACCTCCGGGTTCTGGAGGCCACTTTTGTGGCCCATGTGATCCGTCCTTTCAATACGCATAAACCCTCCGAGATCGTCTCCGCGCCGAAGGTCTATGGGTTCGACACGGGATTCGCGTGCTATCACAAGGGCTGGCACGAGCTGCGGAATGAAGACCTCGGGCTTCTCTGGGAACACCTCGTTCTTAACGAAATACACGCCCATCTGCAGCGCCGGGATATCCATTATTGGAGGGACAAGAAAGGCCATGAGCTGGATTTTGTGCTGGCCAAGAGAGGGGGCGATCCCGCGGCAATCGAGTGCAAGTGGTCGTCTTCGGAATTCGACCCGACGAATCTCAAGGCGTTCCGGAAGATGTATCCGAAAGGGGACAACTTTCTCGTCGCCCACGACGTGGACCGATCTCATTCGAAAAGCTACGACGATTTTCGGGTCGAGGTCGTATCACTCCCGGACCTCACACAAAAAATCTCCGCCTGAAGAAATAGCTTCCATTCTTTTTTAGAAATAGTCCTGTAGGAGGCGCTGGACGGTCTCCAGCGGGCGCATCCAGGGGGCGCTGTTTGAGGGGCGCGCGGTTTCCAGGCGGC
>CAYJTM010000177.1:0-2370 GCA_964373055.1 uncultured Planctomycetia bacterium | reverse complement strand
CCGGGACCTGCTTTCTTTTCTTGTAACTTTCCGCTCCCCGGCGCGTTGAAAAGGGTGAGAGGGAAGCGAGCGAAAGAGGGCTTGAGGAGATCATGGTGGAGAAGTCCGACGAAGCGCTGATGGGGGAGTGCCAAGAGGGCAGTTCGGAGGCCCTTGAGGAGCTATTCGGGAGATACAAAGCCAAAGTGTTCAATTTTGCCTACAGAATCCTGGCGGACCGGGCGGAGGCGGAAGACGCCACCTCCGACCTGTTCCTGACGCTGCTCTCCAAGAGCGGCGCCTATACGCCGCGGGCGAAGTTCTCCACCTGGGCCTACACGGTGGTGAGGAACGGCTGCATCAGCCGGCTCCGGAAGCGCCGCGGCTGGCTCTCCTTCTCCCGGGAGCAGGACCCGGAGGGGGAAGGGGATCCGGTGGAGTGGCAGGTGGCCGACGCCGGCCCCGGCCCGGGTGAGCAGGCCCAGCGCAAGGATCTGGGGCGCTGGGTGCAGCAAGCGGTGGCGAAGCTGCCCCTCTCCCAGAAGGAGGCGATCGTGCTGCGGGAATACCACGATCTCTCCTACGCGGAGATCGCGGAGGTGCTGGGCTGTTCGCTGGAGAAGGTGAAGATCCTGATCTTCCGGGCGCGCGAGGCGCTGCGGAAGGAGCTGGCCCCGATCTTGAAGGAAGGTGAAGCATGAGCACGGACCTGGAAATCAAGCAGAAGATCTCGGCTTACCTGGATAATGAACTTTCGCCGGAGGAGAAGGTCCTCGTCGAGCGGCTCATCGCCGAGGACCCCCGGTGGAAGCGGTATCACCGTGAGCTCTCTCAAGTCTCTCTCTCGCTTCGTTCGTGGCCGGATGCCACTCCCTCTCCCGATCTTGAGCGGCGCCTCAAGAAAACGTCTCAAGAGGAGGGATGGGTGATGAAAACGTTGAATGGAATCCTGGACAAGAAGGTGCTGGGCGGCGTGCTGGTGGGGGTGATCGCGGTGGTGGCGGTGAACCGGATGCTGTTGACCAAGGAGACCACCCTGCCGCCGGTCATTCCTCAGGCGGCGCCGGTTGTTGTGACGGCTGCCACTCCGGCAGCGCCGGTGGAGGAAACGAAGCCGGTCGCTCCGGTGCAGGTGCAGATGGCCGCAGCTGTTGAGGGGAAGGCCGAGCCAGCCGCTCAATTGCGAGCCACCGTGCCGGAAATGCAGGAATCGTATCGCAGGATGGAGAAATCCATCGCGTCAGGGCAGAACATGGCCGATGACGCCGTACAGTTCGGGGCGGCTGGCTACTATCTGCCGGTGGAGCAGGAGCAGTGGAACCGGGAAGGGTACAGCCGGATTCAGGAGAGAGGTTTCCTGGAAGCGATCAGCAATCCGCTCTCCACCTTCTCGGTGGATGTGGACACCGCCTCCTACAGCAACCTCCGGCGGTTCCTCACGATGGGGCAGATGCCCCCGAAGGACGCGGTCCGGATCGAGGAGATGATCAACTATTTCTCCTACGACTACCCGCAGCCGAAGGGGGAGGAGCCCTTTTCGGTGACCACGGAGATGGGGGTCTGCCCGTGGAGCAAGGAGAACCGGCTGCTGCTGATCGGGCTCCAGGGGAAGCGGCTGGAGGGGGAGAGCATCCCTCCGAGCAACCTGGTCTTCCTGATCGACGTCTCCGGCTCCATGGATGAGCCGAACAAGCTGCCGCTGCTTAAGGAAGGGTTCCTGGCGATGGTGGACCGGCTGGGGGCGGATGAGCGGGTGGCGATCGTGACCTACGCGGGCAACGCCGGCCTGGTGCTGGACTCGACACCCGGCTCTCAAAGGGAGACGATCAAGAACGCGATCCGGTCCCTCACGCCCGGCGGCTCCACGGCCGGCGCGGCGGGCATCCAGCTGGCGTACGAGATCGCCCAGAGGAACTTCATCCGGGAAGGAAACAACCGGGTGATCCTGGCCACCGACGGCGATTTCAACGTGGGGATCTCCAGCGATGGGGAGCTGACCCGGATCATCGAGGAGAAGAAGCAGGGCGGCGTCTTCCTGACGGTGCTCGGCTTCGGCACCGGCAACTACCAGGACGCCAAGATGGAGCAGCTGGCCGACAAGGGGAACGGGAACTTCTATTACATCGATTCCCTGAAGGAGGCCAAGAAGGTGCTGGTGCAGGAGCTGGGCTCCACGATCTTCACGATCGCCAAGGATGTGAAGATCCAGGTGGAGTTCAATCCCCGGTTCGTGAAGTCTTACCGGCTGGTCGGCTACGAGAACCGGATGCTGGCCAAGGAGGATTTCAAGGACGACAAGAAGGATGCCGGTGAGATCGGCGCCGGCCACAGCGTGACCGCGCTCTACGAGATCCTCCCGGCCGACGGCAAGGAGCCGGCCCCGAACCCGGA
>CAYJTM010000176.1:0-2375 GCA_964373055.1 uncultured Planctomycetia bacterium | reverse complement strand
ACTCCGACGGCACCTTCGCGCCGGGAGAGGTGGTCCGGCGCGCCAAGGCGCTCAAGATGACCACGATCAGCATCACCGACCACGACACGCTCTCCGCGCTTCCGGCCGCGCGGGCCGCTGCCGGCCCTTCGACAGGCTCAGGGCAGGGGCTCGAGATCCTGACCGGCATCGAGCTGACGGCGACCTCCCACGACCGGGAGCTTCACGTGCTGGGCTACGGGTTTCGAGACGAAGACCCGGCGATGCGGGAGTACATCCGGCGGGCGCGGGAGCGCCGGTACAACCGGATCCAGCTGATGATCGACCAGCTGAACGTGCGCGGGATCGAAGTGACCCGGGCCGAGGTGGAGCTGGTTGCCGGCGAAGGCGCCTCAGTGGGCCGCCCGCACCTGGCGGAGGTGCTGCTGAAGAAAGGGGCCGTCGGCTCCATCCAGGAGGCGTTCGACCGCTACATCGGAGACTATGCCCCTTGTTTCGTCAAGCAAGCGACCCTCACAGTGGCGGACGCGGCGCGCCTCATCCGTCGGGCCGGCGGTGTCGCGGTGCTGGCACACCCTTTCCGGTTGGTGGAGGACGCGTGGATCCCCCAGCTCGCGGCTGACGGCATCCAGGGAATCGAGGTCTACCATTCCGACCATGATCCCGCCAGGGTCCGGCATTACCGGGGCATCGCCGAGGAGCTCAACCTGCTGGTCACCGGCGGTTCCGACTGCCATGGGTTCCGGAAATCGAAAGGCCCGCTGATCGGAACGGTGAAGGTGCCGGAGGGCTGTCTGGAACGTTTAAAAGATGTCATTGCGAGCGAAGCGAAGCAATCCCGTCTTTAAACCGAGATTGCTTCGTCGCTCCGCTCCTCGCAATGACAGCGAGGATGCCCGTTTTATGCGGATGGCGCTGGACCTGGGATCCCTAGCCCGCGGCCGCACGCTTCCCAACCCGATGGTTGGCGCGGTGGTGGTCCGTTCGGGACGGGTGATCGCCCGTGCGTGGCATTCGAAGGCGGGCCGGCCGCACGCTGAAGCTCTGGCGCTGGCCCGGGCCGGCGCCCGGGCGAAAGGGGCCACCCTGTACATCTCTCTTGAACCCTGCTCCCATACCGGGCGCACCCCTCCCTGCACCGACGCTATCTTGAGGGCCGGCATCCGCCGCGTGGTGGCGGCGATGGTGGATCCCGATCCCCGCGTGCGGGGCCGGGGCCTGCGCCGGCTGCGGGCGGCCGGCGTCCGGACCGCCGTCGGCGTTCTGGAACCCCAGGCCCGCGCTCTCAATGAACCCTTCATCACCCGGGTCGGCCGGGGCCGCCCGTTCGTCACGGTGAAGATCGCGCAGTCGCTCGACGGCCGGATCGCCGATTCAAAAGGGCACTCCCGCTGGATCAGCGGGCCGGCCGCCCGGAGATGGGCGCGTCAACTCCGCTCCGAGCAGGACGCGGTCCTGATCGGCGTGAAGACGCTGCTGGCGGACAACCCGCGGTTGACGGTAAGGTCTAAATCAGTAGGCAGTAGGCAGAAGGCAGTCGGCAGGGAACCCCTGAAAATCGTTCTGGATTCCTCCCTCCGCACGCCGCCCGGCGCGCGACTTTTTTCCGGAGGGGGCCGTGTTTTGATCGCTACGACGCGGCGCGCCCCCTGGGCACGGGAAAACCGCTTGCGCGGGGCCGGCGCCGAGGTGATCCGCCTGCCGGCCCGGAACGGCCGCGTCCATTTTCCGGCGGCGCTGAAGGAGCTGGCGAGACGGGGGATTTCCCGGCTGCTGGTCGAAGGGGGCGGCGAGATTATTGCCTCCGCCCTTCAAGCCCAAGCGGTGGATCGCGTGGTCTGGATCATCGCCCCCAAACTCTTCGGGGGCGGCTGCGTCCCGGCGGTGGGCGGCCCCGGCATCCGCTCCCTCGGCCGGGCCGTCCGGCTGAAGAATGTCCAAACCCGGCGTCTCGGAGAGGATTGGGTGATGACGGGGGATCCCCGGTTCCCATGAAGCGCCCGGCGGCGATCCTCCTCCTGGTTTTTTTCGGCTTCCCGTGTCTCGCCGCCCCGGCGGAGGATTTGGACCAACTCCGGCAGGAGGTCCAGCAGAGCCACGCGGTTCTCGATGAGCTGAAAATGGCCCGGGAGAAGGTGGAGAAGAGCGCCGCTTTGTCGGCTAACGCCTTGGAGCTGCTCAAGGCGGGCAGGTACCACGAAGCGGAGCAGGCCATCGCGGAGTGGGAGGCGGCGGATCCGCAGGATTCCCGGTTGCCTGCCCTGAAGCAGCTGGTTTCGAAACTGAAGGTGGAGATGAACCCGGCCCGGGAAGCGGACCTGTGGGCCGAGTATCTGAACAAGACCCTGGAAGAGCTGCAGCCCAAAAAGGAGAACTTTGTTCACCGGGATTATTGA
>CAYJTM010000175.1:0-2378 GCA_964373055.1 uncultured Planctomycetia bacterium | reverse complement strand
GCTCTTCCTGCTCCGGCAACGGCGCAAGCCCAAGCGCCCGTAGCCCCTCCGCCGCCACAAACAGAGAACCGGCCACGACCACCAGGCCTTTGGGGCCGGCCTCTTTCAATGCGCGGTCCAGCATCTCCTTCACCGGGCCGGTTTCCATCGGGGAAGGGTGGAAGCGGGCGAACACCTCCTTGAGCCGCTGAGCGGCTTGAGCCCGGGGAACCGGCGCCTCGGTCAAAAAGATCCGCTCCGCCCAGGACCCCCAGACACGGGCCATCCCCTCCAAATCTTTCTCCTGAGAAGCCCCGACGACCAGCGTGACCTTGCGGCCCGGGAACAGCTCCCGGACCGCTTCCGCCAGCGCGCGGGCCGATTCGGCGTTCTGCGCTCCATCCAGCAGGATGGGCGGATCTCCCGGGATGACCTGGCAGCGGCCCGGCCATCGCGTGGCCGCGATCCCCTCCCGAATGGCCTGTTCCCCGATGCCGAACAGCTCCGCCATCCGGATCGCGACAGCGGCATTGGTCAGCTGATGCCGGCCCGGCAATGGGACCGGCACCCCCTCATACCTTCCGGCCGGCGTGGTGAATGAGGCCCGGCTGCCGGCGGCTGAAATTTTCTCCGCTTCGATCCGGACCTCCCGCTCCAGCGGGTGCAGAACCACTCCGCGCTCCGCGGCCACTTCCTCAATCACTCGCATCGCCTCGGGCCCCTGCGGCGCAATCACCGCCGGGACGCCCCGTTTCAGGATGCCGGCCTTCTCCCGGGCAATGAGCCCAAGCGTGTTGCCCAGTTTCGGCATGTGGTCCAGACTGACCGGAGTGATGGCCGCCGCCTCGGGCGCCACCAGATTCGTGGCGTCCAAGCGCCCTCCCATCCCCACCTCGACGACCGCCGCCTCCACGCCGGCCCTCTCGAAATGAAGGAAAGCGCAGGCGGTGATCACTTCGAAATAGGTGAGGTCCTTCTCGGCCAAGGGCCTCAGACGCTCGGCGGCTTCCGCTAAATCCTGTTCGGAAATCGGCGCGCCGTCCACCTGGATCCGTTCCCGGAACGAGAACAAGTGCGGCGAGGTGTACAGCCCGGTCTTCAAGGCCGCAGCGCGGAGGATCGACGCGGCGAAGGCGCAGGTGGATCCTTTGCCCTTCGTGCCGGCGACGTGCAGGACCCGGTATTTCCGATGCGGGTTCCCGAGCGCCTCCAGCAGCCGCTCCACCCGGTCGAGCGAGAAAGCGCCCGGATATTGGTAAGCAGTGATCTGCTCATAATTGAGGAAGGAATCCAGAAATGAGAGAGCGTTAATGTTTGAAGTGCCTTTCTCCGGTGAGTACCATCACGATACGAGCCTTTTGCGCCACTTTGATCACCTCAGGGTCCTGGATAGAGCCGCCCGGCTGGATGATCGCCCGGATGCCGGCCCGGACCGCCAGCGCGGGGCCGTCCGGTTTCGGGAAGAAACCGTCGCTGGCCAGGACCGCGCCGCGGGCGCGCGATCCGGCCTTTTTCAGGGCGAAGGCCACGCTGTCCACACGGCTGGTCAGCCCCATGCCGATGCCGACCGCTTGGCTATCCTTCGCGATCACGATCGCATTGGATTTGACGAAACGGGCCACCGTCCAGGCGAAGAGCAGGTCTTTACGCTGGGAAGCCGTCGGCTTATTCCCGGCGGCCAGCCTCCAGCGGCTTGGGTCCCTGCGGACCTCATCCGGCTGCTGCGCGAGCAGCCCGCCGCTGACCTGCTTCAGGTCCAGGCATTCCCGAGGCGTTTTCCGGGGAACCTCAATAACCCGAAGGTTCTTTTTCCCTTTCAGGATCCGCAGCGCGCCGGGCCGGTAGCTGGGGGCTGCCACGCACTCCAGAAACCCGCTCCCTGCGATCGCACGGGCGGTCACGGCATCCACCGGCCGGTTCAAACCCACGATCCCGCCGAAGGCGGAGAGAGGATCCCCCGCGAAGGCCCGGCGGAAGGCCTCGGCCAGAGATCCGGCGCAGGCGGCGCCGCAAGGGTTGTTGTGTTTCACCACGGCGGCGGCCGGTTTCTTGAAGGCGAAGACAAGCCGAAGCGCCGCGTCCAGATCCAGCAGGTTGTTGAACGAAAGTTCCTTGCCGTGGAGCTGACGCGCTCCACCCAAACCGGCCGGGAGGCCCCCGGTTGCCGCCCATTGATACCAAACCCCGGACTGATGGGGGTTCTCCCCGTAGCGCAGCTCCTGGCGTTTGGAGAGGCCGAGTACCATCCGCTCCGGAAAACCAGGGTACCGGGTACGGTGGGCCAGTGCCTGGTGGATCACCGCGTCGTAGTAGGCCGACTCGGAGAACGCCTCCACCGCCAGCTGGAAAAGGGACATTTCCGAAAATGTCCCTTTTTTCTCGATTTCCGCGATGGCGCC
>CAYJTM010000174.1:0-2383 GCA_964373055.1 uncultured Planctomycetia bacterium | reverse complement strand
CCAGGTCCGGCTCCGGGAAATAGCGGTAGTCGTGCGCGTACTCCTTGCTGCGCATTCCCCGCGTGACTCCTTTCACATCGTCCCAGAGGCGGGTTTCCTGGACCACCTTCCCCCCCTCGGCCAACAGCTCCCCCTGCCGCTTGATCTCGTAGGCGAGGGCGCGGGCCACCGAACGGAAGGAGTTCAAGTTCTTGATCTCCGCCTTCACGCCCAGCTCGCCGTTGTCCTGCTTCAAGGAGATGTTGGCGTCGCAGCGCAGCGATCCCTTCTCCATGTCGCAGTCGGAGACATCCAGGTACTCGAGAATCCCCTTCAAGGTCTTCAAGTATTCGTAGGCCTGCTCCGGGCTCTCCAGGTCCGGCTCCGTCACGATCTCCAGCAGCGGGACGCCGGCCCGGTTCAGGTCCACCAGCGAGGAGCCGCCGTCGGGACGGTGCAGCAGCTTGCCGGCGTCTTCCTCCATGTGCACGCGCAGGACCCGGACTTTTTTGGTACCTGGTACCGATTTTCCCGGTTCGGTACCAGGTACCGATGTTTGGATATCCACATGCCCGTTCATGCCCAGCGGCAGGTCGTACTGGGAGATCTGGTAGCCCTTGGGCAGGTCCGGATAGAAATAGTTTTTCCGGTGGAAGAGGATCCGCGACTGGATCCCGCAGCCCAGCGCCAGAGAAACCCGCACACCCGAAAGGAAGACCTGGCGGTTGAGCACCGGAAGAACGCCGGGAAGCCCAAGGCAGACCGGGCAGACTTGCCCGTTCGGCGGCGCGCCGAACGTGGTCGGGCAGCCGCAGAAAATCTTGGAGGCGGTCTTCAACTGCAGATGGACCTCCAGGCCGATGACCGGAACATACTTCGTCATTGCGAGCGATCCGCCAACGATCTTTGGCGGAGAGCGAAGCAATCTCGTTTTTCAAGTCGAGATTGCTTCAGTCGCTCCGCTCCTTCGCAATGACGCAGTAGCTTGCTCATTCGCATTTTGGTTCTCTCAGGTGCCACTCGGTCTCCCGCTCGTAGGCGGCCCCCACCCGGAAGAGCGTCTCCTCCGCGAACGGCTTGGCGATCAGCTGCATGCCGACCGGCAGGCCGGCCCGCGTGAAGCCGCACGGCAGCGAGAGGGCCGGCACGCCGGCCAGGTTCACCGAGATTGTCAGGATGTCGGAGAGGTACATCGTGAGCGGGTCTTCCAATTTCTCCCCGAGCTTAAACGGCGGCGTCGGCGCCGTCGGCGTGACCAGGCAATCCACCTGCTCGAACGCCCGCTCGAAATCCCGGCGGATCAGCGTGCGAACCTTCAGCGCCCGGTTGTAGTAGGCGTCGTAGTATCCAGAGGAAAGGACGAAACTCCCGAGCGTGATCCGCCGCTTGGCCTCCGGGCCGAAACCTTCCTCCCGGCTGCGGGTGTAGAGGTCGAGCAGCGTGAGTTCGGTACCAGGTACCGTTCCGGTACCTGGTACCGTTGTTCTATGGCCGAACCGGACGCCGTCGAAGCGAGCCAGGTTGGAGCTGGCCTCCGCGGTCGCCACGATGTAATAGGTGGGCACCGCGTATTCGGTGTGGGGCAGAGAGACCTCCTGGACCGTCGCCCCTTGCTTCCGGAAAAGATCCAATGCCCCCTTGACCGCTTTGCGGACTTCCGGCTCCACACCGGCGCCCAGGTACTCTTTTGGAACGCCCAGCCGAAGCCCCTTCACCGGCTGCCGGACCGCCGCCGAATAATCGGGGACCGGCAGATCAGCGGATGTGGAATCTCGAAGATCCCTCCCGGCGAGGACCTGCGCGATCAGGGCCGCGTCCTCCACCGTCCGGGTGATCGGGCCGATCTGGTCCAGCGAAGAGGCAAAGGCGATCAGCCCGTACCGGGAGACCCGCCCGTAGGTCGGTTTGAGTCCCACGGCGCCGCAGAAAGAGGCCGGCTGCCGGATGGACCCCCCGGTGTCGGACCCCAGCGCCGCCGGCGCCATCCGGGCCGCCACCGCCGCCGCGGAACCGCCGCTGGAGCCGCCCGGGACGTACCCCAAGTCCCAGGGGTTCCGGGTCGGGCCGTAGCAGGAATGTTCGCAGGAGGAACCGAAGGCGAACTCATCCATGTTCGCCATCCCGAGCAGGATCGCGCCGGCTTGGCGAAGCCGCTCCACGACCGTCGCGTCATAGGGGGGACGAAACCCGGAGAGGATCTTGGAAGCGCAGGTGGTCGGAACCCCCTGCACACAGATATTGTCCTTCACCAGGATTGGAAGACCCCAGAGGGGCCGGTCCGCGGAGAACCCGCTCTTTTCCAGGGCCTTGGCCTGCTGGCGCACGGTGTCCGGATGAACCCAAGCGAAAGCGTGGATCTTCGGCTCCAGCCGCCCGATCGTGCGGAGCAGTTCCTCAACCACCT
>CAYJTM010000173.1:0-2394 GCA_964373055.1 uncultured Planctomycetia bacterium | reverse complement strand
AATATGCCAGCCCAGATCAGTTGGGCGATACTATGTGGGCCGCCTCCGATTCCTCGTGGTTTGTTTGCCTCGATATAATGCCTGAAGCACCGCGCACCGATAGCCGAAGGGAGGGGAGGTAAAGATGCGACGTAGGGAATTATGGATGCTTTTGCCTGTTGTCATGCTGCTCGCCGGATGCGCCACAGCCATGCTACCGCAGGGACCGGACATCTATTCTTTCTCCGTAAGGCCCAATGCGCCTACCATTGTCGTTGCGCGCGCCATCGATGAAAGGACGAACAAACAGCGTTTGGGCTCCATCGGTGCCACGCAGTATTCGATAAAAACCGACCCGGTCGAATTGGTCGGCAAAGAGGCCGTTGCGGCGCTTTACGAGCAGGGCTTCAACGCGAGGCTGGGCCAGGTTTCTTCCGATCGGCCGGAGGATTTCGCTGAAGAAGCTCGGCGCTTAGGGGCGCAGGGGATTCTGGCGGTCCGGGTCAAAGCGATCTCGCTGGAATCCTTCGACATCCTGATGGATCCGCCCACCACGAAAGCAACGCTCCATGGCACGCTGTACGACTCTCAAGGCAGAAGCGTGGAGACTTCAGAGGTGACGGGGCTCGTCCAGCGGCGCATCAGCATGTTCGCCTATGAAAAAGCCAGCGGCGAGCTGGTGGGAGAGGCGATTCACGATGCGGCCCGGAGCTTGACCAAACCGGGAGCCCTGGGCACCGCCTTGACGAAACTGGCGAGTGACAAAACGGAGGAAAATTAATGCCGCGCATTTTAGCTGTTCTTTTGATCGCTGCGCTCTTGACAGGGTGCGCCAGTATCATTCACGGTTCCCGGCAAGACGTCCGGGTCACATCGGTGCCATCGGGTGCCGTGGTGCGCGTCAACCTGAACAATCAGGCCACCACCACCCCGGGGGTGCTTACTCTCAACCGGAAAGAGATCGGCTACGTACTCACCTTCGAGAAACAGGGCTACAAGCCGGTGGAGGTTTCCATCCGGCGGACGGTGGACGGCTGGCTGTTCGGCAACATCCTGTTCGGGGGCCTGATCGGGCTTGTCATCGACTTCGCCAGCGGCTCGGCCTACAAGCTCACGCCCGACGAAGTAAGCACGGTGATGACCCAGATGAATGTCTCCATGAGGAACACGAAGAAAGGAGATCTCCTTGTTGTCGTGGATATGGAGCGGCTGCCAAAAGAAGCCAGGGAGAGAATCGCTCAAAGCAACCGGGAGGCGTAGAGGATCTCGGAAACAACTCGGCGGCTTTCTCCTCTCCCTCTTCCTATCGCTTCTTTTCATCAGCCCCGCTTCGCCCGCTGAGGAAGCCGGCCAACCCGTACCGGCTCCACAACCACAGCCGTCTGCACAGATCGAGCGGGGCCGTCCTGTCTGGTTGCTGGACGCACTCGGCAATCTGCTGAGCCTGCCTAAGAAGATTCTCCTCCTCAACCCTAAGGTGGACAGTCACAGCGTTTCACCCAAAACCGAAGCTTCTCTGCAGGAATTCCTGGCCGCTCATCCGGAAGCCGCAAAGGACCTGAAGGTGAGGATCAACCAATGGACCCCAGTCGGGGAGTTCAAGCGCCTGATCCGGAACAGGCGGATCGAGTGGTATTTCCGGGTTTTCCCGGGCATCCCGACCACGCTCTTTTCCTCCGTCACCGGCAGGGTCCTGGGCGGCGACCACTACAACCCCTACACCAACACGATTCACCTTTTCTCCGACGATCCGGCCATCGCCCTCCATGAAGCCGGCCACGCCGTGGACTTCGCAAAACAAACCCAGCCCGGTTACTATGCCGTCGGCCGCATCCTGCCGCCGGTGGAACTCAGCCAGGAGCAGATCGCCTCCGACATCGCCATCGAGCACCTGAAAGAGCACAAGAACCGCGAGGGAGAATTGCACGCTTATCAAACCCTCTACCCTGCCTTCGGAACCTACGGAGGCGAACAGACGGGGCTGCCTTATGGCAGCTACATCGGCGCCGGAGCCGGCCACATTCTCGGCTTCTGGCAACGGCACGAACGCCGCCTCGGCTACCAGGCCCTTGACGAAGCCCGGGTGCAAGATTACGTCGTGACGGAAACCGAGATGTCCCGGGTCCTGCTTGGCCAACAAGAGACCACCCGAAGAACTCTGCTGCACTCTCTTCAAAAGGATGAGCGGTAGGGGCTCCTCAATGAAACGCCCCCCTACCTCACGAACGGTGCTGGTTAAGTGGCTCCGTCCTCAACTTCTGATTGTCGGTCTGCTCTTAACTTCCGTGCAAATTGCCATCCCCCTGCTGTTGGCCCGAACCCCGCAGCGTCCGCGTCCGGACGTGCAGCCGGCTCAATATGTGCAGCCGACTCAGCATCCCCGTTCCAGGGGTCCGGTCGGCGCTTCGGTTCAGG
>CAYJTM010000172.1:0-2412 GCA_964373055.1 uncultured Planctomycetia bacterium | reverse complement strand
TCCGGCTCTTAACGTCCACGCTGTAAACGATCCGATCATGGTAAGTCAACCGGTAAGAATAGCTTCCGGCCAGGTCTCCAACCAGTTTCTTCCCTTGGAAGGGGTCTTGAGCGATGACCTCCGTGAGGATGTCGTGGAGCTTGCGCTTCAACTGCGGGGTCAGCTTCCTGATGTCTTTCTCGGCCCGGCGGGTGATCCGGACCTCAAACCTGCCGGACGCCATCAGCCAAAGATCTGTTTCAAGGACTTCGTCTTGCCTGCCCGGATCTCTCCTTTGGCTTCCCGGATGCTCTTGCGCATGCCCGGCACGGAAAGAAGCTCCAGCGTCTCCAGCAGACCCTCATAATCCTCTTCCGAGATCAGGACCGCGTCGCCCTCTTTCGAGGTGATCTTGACGGGGACGTGCCCCTTCACCGACTTCCGGACCAGCCGGAACAGGTTCTGCCTTGCCTGGGTCGCCGTGACGGTCATCTCACCCCTCCATGTACGTTTTTATGTACATAAAGAGTATAGCACATTCCGCCCCCCGCCGCCACCCTAACCTGCCCCCTTAAAACCCGGCACCATTCGCTCATTAGCTGTGGGCTACTCGATGGATCAGCTCCGAAAGGAACGGCTGATAGCGAACTCCGAGTTTCCGGGCCTTCTGCTTGATGACTTCCAAATCCTCCCGATTCACCCGGAGATTCAATACCGCGTCCTTCTTCCTGTGCGCGACCGCCTGAGCAACGCCCTCAAAATCCATCTTGCTGACATCCACATACTCTCCCTTCAACAGGGCTTGCTCTATTTCCTTTTCCTGCCGTGTAAGCTTAATGCGTTTCACGGTTTTCCCTCCTTACATAATTGTATATACATTATATCCATAAAAAAGGCGGCCATCGCCGCTTCCTTCCCTAACCTGTCCCCTCGGAACCCGGGACCGAATAACCCGGGACCGAATAACCTATTTATAGGGAGTTGCCAACATGTCCATGATGCCCAATTCCTTCCGGTAAAGGAAAACCACTCCCACAATGAAACCGAGAACAAGAAAGGCTACTAGGGCGCTAAAAACCCGACCGGGAGCAGGAGGAAGGAACATCGGTTCGCCGCGTTCCTCAAGGTAATCGCAGTAGATGTCGCAAGAAGAAATCACGTAAATGGGCCTTAAGAACAATTGGATGATGCCCGCGGCCACGACAATCGGCACGCCTGCCCAAAGATAAATCAAATACACGAAAGAATAAGCTTCCCCTCTCGGAAGCAGATCGGGAAATGTGATAAACATCAGGATCGTTCCTAAATAGGCGGCGATTCCCACCATCCAACAGATGAACGAGTACCCGGTCCGCAAAAGCGCCGCGTCCCGTAATTTCCATCTCACCAACAAGATGGACTGTTTCCCCGCGTCAACAAGTCCTCGCCCCGATATCAGCGCAGGTAAAATCCCAATCGTTCCGAGCTTCCACGCGTAGTACAACGCCTCATCCAGGGCACGCCTCGTCGCCTCACCGGTGCGCCTTTTTTTGGGCAGCCGATCAAGGATGCGGTCGACGGTAATCCAGCCGTCAATCCAATGGAACAGCCACAGCGACCATATCCTGGGCAAAACCATCCGCATACACGCGGCGATGCTGGAAGATCCTCCTCGCCGTCTCAAGAAATGAGCGGCACCAATGCAAGCGCTCAGGATACCTAGCGGAAACGCCACCAAACCAACAACCATGAAAGACCACGCTAACAACACAATGTCGGCAATGGAACCGCTGTCGGATGTCTCCGTGCTGCGCCAAACCTCTTCCGGAATCCAACCCAGCATCTGGACCCAAAGGTAATAACCCAGCCCTATGGCCGTCCACTGGAGCAACGCGAAGGAAAAAATCTCCTTCTCCGCGAGCATCAACTCAGCCGCGCGGCCAGCTCGACGCAGAAAATGCTCCACTGCATCACCGGCCTCCGGCGTTTTAGTGATACCGGAAACCTGGTGGATATCTTCCTTCACAAAATCCAACTTGTTGAAAGCGGAGAAAAAGCTCATTGTAACGAGAAGTATACCTGATTATGTGGGCAACGAAGGGGCGTTATGCTTGTTTCTTGTTTAAGAGTTCCCGCAATTCCTTCATGAACTGGTTGATGTCCTTGAAGGAGCGGTAGACGCTGGCGAAGCGGACGTAGGCCACCTCATCCAGCTCATGCAGGCGGCGCATCAGGCGCTCGCCGATCTCCACGGCCGGCACTTCCCTGTCGAACTCCCGCGAGATCTCCCGCTCCAGCTCGTTGACCAGCTCCTCGATCTTTTCGAGGGGGACCGGGCGCTTCTCGCAGGCCTTGATGACGCCGCTCAGGATCTTCTTGCGGTCGAAGGGTTCGCGGCGGCCGTCCCGCTTGACGACCAATAAAGGAGACTCTTCGATCCGCTCGTAGGTGGTG
>CAYJTM010000171.1:0-2416 GCA_964373055.1 uncultured Planctomycetia bacterium | reverse complement strand
ATCACCGAGTCCTGCACCAGGTGGGCCGTGGTCTCCACGCCGGAAGGCTGGAAGACCGGGTCGTACCAACCGCCGTCGGCCGATTGGCCGTCCAGGATGAACCGCAGGCCCTTGCGCCAGGAGGAGCGGACGGCATCCTTCATCTTCGGAGCGCCCAGCGCCATCACCACGTTGAAGAAGCTGACCGGGTGGGAGGTGGTGTCCAGGTCGCCCCACTCGCTGTCCACCCAGCGGCCGTTCTCCTTCTGCTGGTTCAGGAAGTATTCGATGGATTTCCAGACCGATTTCTCGATCTCGGCGTTTTTGAGTACCGTGTTGGCCCGGATCAGCATCAGCCCGCAAAAGGCGGAGACCCATGCCGCCGATTCCTTCTCGGTAGATTCGCGGCCCCAGCCGCCGTCGGCATGCTGCGTCTTGATCAGCGCCTGATATTCCGGAAGGGATTCCCCCGCCTTCCCCATGTGGAGGATCACCCTCAGCGCGTGCGCCACCAACTCCATGTCCTGGGGGCCCTTCGTCAAGCTCCATTGGGGATGCACCCGGGTGAAAAACTGGTATTCCGATTCAATCAGACCCGCCGCCTTGTCTAGATCCATCTCTTTCTCCTCTCAATCAAGCAATGCAGTCCGCCCGCGAGGGACCGGCTCGCCGTCCGGACCGTCTGCAGGAACCCGGAAAACTCTTTCCACCGCCGAGGAACCGCCAGCAGCTTGAGCGCCTGCGCCCTGGACCGGATCGCCAGCGGCATCTCCATCGGATCCAGGATCGCCCGGACCGCCACCCACGCCACGCCGGCGGCTTCAGCCGCCTGGGCCACCGCCGCCGATTCCAGATCGGCGGCGATCGCCCCGAACCGGGCGCCCGCTTCGGCCTTGGCCGCCGGGTCCGGGAGGACCTCCTCCACCGTCACAAACGGCCCGACGGAAGCCATCCCGTTCAAGCCGAAGAAGCCGGGGTCGGGCCGGCTGCGCTCTCCGGAGGGGGCATGGATCACCTCCGAGGCCATCACCAGGTCTCCCACCTCGAACCCCGGGCGGATCCCCCCGGCGAAACCGGTGCTGACGATGAGACTCACCCCGCCGGCCGACAGCCGCTGGTGGACCGCCTCTCCCGCCCGCCGGCCCATGCCGGTCACGAGGCACTCGACGCCGGAGTCTCGCTGAAAACGAAAATCCCACAGTTCCTGGGGGACCGCCACCACGATCAGAATCGAACTCGTATCTCCGTCATTGCGAGGCCGAAGGCCGAAGCAATCTCCTTGTGCCCTCAGGGAGATGGCTTCGTCGGCCTGTCGGCCTCCTCGCCATGACGTTCGGCCATCAAACTTATGTTCACTCCGTTCCATAAGTTTGGGCCTCACGCCACATACCCATTCTTTCGGAACCAATGCACCGCTTTGGAGAGGGCCTCCTCCACCGAACCCTGAGGCAGCCCGAGCTCCCGGACCGCCTTCGAAGAATCGAAGAACATCTTCTTCCTGGACATCCGGACGCTCTCCCACGAAACCAACGGCGGCCGGCGGGTCACCCAGGATCCCAAGGTGCTGACCGCGGCCACCCCCAGCGCCACCGCGTGCGGGAGCCGGACCGTCGGCGCCGGGCGCCCGCTCACCTTCGCAAGGAGATCCAGGATCTCCTTGAGGGAGAGGTTCCGGTGGCCCAGGATGTACCGCTGCCCCACTTGGCCCTTTTCCATGGCCAGCAGGTGGCCGGCCGCCACATCCTCCACATCGATCAGGTTGAGGCCCGTCTCCACGTAGGCCGGCATCCGGCCGTTCAGGAAATCCACGATCATCTGGCCGGTCGGCGTGGGCTTGATGTCCCGAGACCCCACCGGCGTGGAGGGGTTGACGATCACCACCGGGAGCCCGGCCCGAGCGGCCGCCATGACCTCCGCCTCCGCCAGGAACTTGGAGCGCTTGTAATGGCCGATCATCTGCGCCAGCGTGACCGGCGTTTGCTCGTTGGCGCTGACCGAGGCGGCACCGTTATGCGCGTGACCCAAGGCCCCCACGGTGGAGGTGTAGAGGAGGCGCTCCACCTTCGCTTCGCGGGCGATCTCCAGCACGTTGCGGGTGCCGACCACGTTGTTTAGGTAAAGGGCTGAAGGTTCGGCCGCCCAGAGCCGGTAATCGGCGGCCAGGTGGTACACCCTCCGGCATCCGGCCATGGCCGCTTTCAGCGAAGCCCGGTCGGTCAGGTCACCGCGGGCGGTTTCCACCTCCATCCCCTGCAGGTTTTTGGCGGGGCTGGCCGGGCGGACCAGCACCCGGACCTTCTCCCCCCGGGCGAGAAGCTGGGATACGACGTGGCTGCCGACAAAACCGGTGGCACCGGTCACCAAATTCATTTTAGGAGCCTCGCGAGAACTCCAGGAGCCCCAGGCCGGTCCAAGCCACCTCGCGCGCGCGGCGGAT
>CAYJTM010000170.1:0-2461 GCA_964373055.1 uncultured Planctomycetia bacterium | reverse complement strand
TCATGCCGAACGGGTCGGGCGCCGCCAGCGCCAGCCGGACGCCGTACCAGAAGAGAGCCGCGAACAGCAGCAGCACCAGCGTGACCCCCACGAACCCCAGCTCCTCGCCGACCACCGCGAAGATGAAGTCGGTGTGGGCGGCCGGCAGGTAGAACAGTTTCTGCCGGGATTCCCCCAGCCCCACCCCCAGCAGCCCGCCGGAGCCCAGCGCCACCAGCGACTGGATCAGCTGGAAACCGGAACCCTCCGGATCGGCCCACGGGTTCAGGTAAGCCATGATCCGGCGCATCCGGTACGGCTTCGTCAAAATCAGCACGGCCACCACCGGTATGGCCGACAAGAACATCGGCAGAAGGATCTTCCAGCGCACCTCGGCGACGAACAGCAGCAGCAGCGCCACCACCGCGGTGGCCAGCGACGTGCCTAGGTCCGGCTCAATCAGGATAAGCCCCACCGTAAGGCCCAGCACCAACAGCGCCGGCAGAACCCCCTGGAAGAAATCCCTCAGCAAACTCCGCTTTCGGCTGAGCACGTCCGCCATGTAGAGGATGATCGCCAGCTGCGCCAGCTCCGACGGCTGGAAACCGAATCCCCCGAGCTTGAACCAGCGCCTGGCACCCGAGACCCGCTGCCCGATGCCGGGGATCAGCACCACGACGAGCAGCAGCAGCGACAGCGCCATCAGCGGCTTCGCCCACCGGCGGATCCACCCTTCCTCAATGCCCAACACCGTGAAGAACCCGGCCAACCCCAGCGTCAGGTAGATCAGGTGGCGCTTCAGGAAATAAGCGGCGTCGCCGTAGACCTCCTGGGCATAGATGGCGCTCGAGGAGTAGACCATCACCACGCCGAGCGCCACCAGGACCGCCGTGACCATGAGCAGTCCCTTCCGGTCGGACCGCACCCCTTCAGGACCCCATCGCCCGGACGGCCTCGGCGAACTTCTCCCCCCGCTCCTCAAAATCCCGGAACATGTCGAAGCTGGTGCACATCGGCGACAACAGCACGCACTCGCCCGGTCGGGCGATCCCGAAGGCGGCGCGCACCGCCTCCCCCAGGTCCCGCGCCTTCTTCAGCGGGACCGCCCCTTTCAGGGAGTGGGCGATCTTCGGGCCGTCCTCCCCGATCAGCACGGCGGCCTTCAGTTTCCGAGCCACGGGCTTGAGGAGCAATTGGCGGAAATCCCCGCCCTTGTCCCGGCCGCCGGCGATCAGCACCACCGGGCCGGGAGCCGCCTCGATCGCCCGGATGCCGGAAGCGACCGTCGTGGATTTGGAATCGTTGATGAAGGTGACGCCGCCCCTATTGCCGACCCATTCCTGCCGGTGCGGCAACCCCTGGAACGAGGCGAGGGCCTTGCCGCTGACCTCAGGCGCCACCCCCAGTAGCCCCGCCATTAGGGAAGCGGCCAGGGCGTTCTCCTGGTTGTGGAGGCCTTTAAGGGAAAGCTCCTCCGTCCGGCAGATCTTCCCTTCCAGGCCGGCCAAGTTCAGCCGCAGCTCGCCGCCGCACGAGAAAGCGCCGTCCACCTCTTTGCGCCGGCTGAAAAAGGCGGTCCGCGCCCGAACCTCTCGGCTCATGCCCGATGACGCGGCGTTGTCGGCGTTCAGCACCGCCCAGCCGTCGCGGGACTGGTGGGCGAACAGCCGCTGCTTCGCCGCCCGATAGTTCTCGAAGGAGCCGTGCCGGTCCAAGTGGTTGCCGGTCACGTTGAGAACACAGCCGATCTCCGTGTGGAAGGAAAGCGACGGCTCCAGCTGGAAGGAGCTGACCTCGAGCACCGCGACCGTCTCCGGCTCGATCCGGTCCAGCACCGAGCAGAAGGGCGTGCCGATATTCCCGCAGACCACCGCGTCCCGGCCCGCCGTCTCGAGGATCTTTCCCAACATGGAGACCACGGTGGACTTGCCGTTGCTGCCGGTCACCCCGACCGTTTGGCCGGCGCAGTACCAGCTGCCCAGCTCCAGCTCGCTGACCACCGGGATCCCCCGCTCCGCCGCCCAGCGAACCGGCGGGGCCGACAGAGGGATGCCGGGGCTCAAGACCGCGAGGGCCGACCCTTCGATGAAACTGCGCGTGTGGCCGCCGGTCTCCACCGCGGCGCCGGCCTCTTCCAGCTCCCGCGCGGCCCGCGCCGCCTCCGGAGAGCGTGAAAGCTCCGAGACACGGACGACGCAGCCGAGCCGCAGCAGGAACCGGGCCGCCGCGGCGCCACTGCGGGCCAATCCCACTACGGTAACCGGCGTCCCCGGCCCGGGGCGCCGCACTATGCACAACCTCTCTGTCATTGCGAGCCTCGCGAAGCGAGGCGAAGCAATCTCCTTGTGTCCTGAGGAGATTGCTTCGGGCACTTCGTGCCCTCGCAATGACGAGCGAAGTTTCTCGCTCCTCGCAATGACAACAAGTTCATCTCAGTTTGAGCGTCCCTAAGCTCAGCAGCACCAGGATCGCCCCGATGATC
>CAYJTM010000169.1:0-2484 GCA_964373055.1 uncultured Planctomycetia bacterium | reverse complement strand
AGGAGAAGATCATGCAGATCACGATCACCGAGGTGGCCACCGGCAGGAAGAGCCCGGCTTGGTAGAACCGCTTGAACGGGATCCGCGTGTTGATGAGCACCGCCGCGAACAGGGCCAGCACCATCGTCGGCGGGATGGACCCCAGCGCGAAGATCAGCGTGTTCCAAAGGGCCTGCAGGAAATCCGGCTCCTGCAGCACCTCCCAGAAGTTGCGCAGGCCAACGAAGGAGATCTCGGAGCTCAAGAGGTTGTAGCGGGAGAAGCTTAAGACGAAGGAGTGCAGCAGCGGGATCAGGCTGAAGGCCAAGAAGATGGTGAGCCACGGCGCGATGAACAGGTAGCCGGTCAAGGTACCCGACAGGTCGAACCGACGGGCGCGGGGGCCGGCGCGCCTGCGGCGCAGAACCATGCTGCCGATGGCCAGCAGGGCCAGCACCGCGAGGAACCCCGCGAAGACCAGCGTGTCGCTGAAGCGGCCCTTCACCTCCGGCGTCTGGATGATCCGGTTGATCTCGGCGGTCGTCTCCTTCAGGGCAAGCTCCGGCTCCTTGTCCTGCAGCAGCACCTCCTCGATCGCCCGGGTGATCTTCTCCTGCATCGGCCCCCAGCCGGGATGCCCGGGAGGGGCCACCGCCGTGCGGATCTGCTCGAAGACCACCCGCTGCTCCGGCCGGTTCCGGTAATAGGGATGGTTGATGGCGGAGGCCACCGTCGGGATCACGTTGCGCTGCGCCTCCACGATCGCCATCGCCTGCTCCTCCTCGGCCAGGAAGCGGACCAATTTCAGCGCCTCCTCCCGGTGGCGGGTGCTCTTGGGGATCACCAGCACCTCGCCGCCGGCGAAGGCGGCGTGCGTCCCATTGGAGTGGTCCGGCCGGGGGAGCAGGCCGACGCCGTAGTTGAGCGTCGGGTTGAGGCGCGGGATGCCGGCGAAATTCCAGGTGCCGGAGAGCTGCATGCCGATCCGCCCCTCGGCGAAGAGCTGGTTCACCTGCTCCTGCCGCTGCACGAGGGCGTAGGGCTTGAGTGACCGGTAGAATTTCAGCGCCTCCACAACCGGCGGCTGGTCCAGCAGGCAGCGGCTCCAGGAGGGATCGAGCACCTCGCCGCCGTTGCCCCAGCAAAACGGCAGGAACTCCTGCCAGGGGGAATAGGGCTCGCCGACATGCAGGCCGATGCCGTAGATGCTGGGGCTCAAGTCGTCCACCGCCTTCGCCGCTTCCGCCAGCTCCTTCCAAGTGGCGGGCGGCCGGTCGGGGTTCAAGCCGGCCTTGGCGAACAGCTCCCGGTTGTAAAAGAGGATCCGGGTGCCGGCCAGCCAGGGCATCCCGTAGAGGCGCTGCTTGTAGGTGACCGTGTCCCAGAGAAGGAATTCCTCCTTGAGAGAGGAGAGCTCCCCGGTCAGGTCGCTCAAGACGCCGGAGGAGGAGAACTGCGGCACCCAGTCGGTGCCCAGCTCCACGACGTCGGGCGGGTTGCCGGCCGCGATGGAGGTGATGATCTTGTCCAGCCCGAAGTCCCAGGAGAGCTGCTGGAAGCGGACCTTGACGCCCGGGTTCTGGCGCTCGAACCGGTCCAGCAGGGAGCGCATCAACTCCTCGCCGACCGACAGCTCCCAGAACTCCAGCGTCACCCCCTCGGCCGCGGCGGCGGGGCGCGTATAGAGGAAGCCGAAGACTGAGAGAAGCAGGGATAGAAGAAATAAAAATGCTCTTTTCATCGGAAAGGCGTTAGTCTACCATATCCTCCATGACCCCACCATCTCCGGCAATGAAAACGAGTTTTCGCAGCCATCTTCGATGGCTCGTCCCGCCATGGGCGGGACAGCCGGAGGGGGTGGGGTGAAACCGCAACTGCTGGTCGCCTGCGATTTCGACGGCACGGTCACTCGCCAGGACACGCTGGTGGAAATCCTGAACCGGTACGGCTCCCCAACCTGGACTTGCGTCCAGGAGAAGGTGGCCTCGGGGGAGGTTTCCATCCGGGAGGGGCTCCAATCGGAGATGGGCTCCGTGCGGGCCACCCGCGCCGAGCTGGAGGGGCTGCTGGCGGAGCGGATCCAGTTGGACCCCACCTTCCCCGGCTTCCTGCGGAGGATGAGGCAGCGGGGCGTCCCGGTGGTGCTGATCACCGGTGGGTTTGACCTCTGCGTCGAAGCGGTGATGGCGCAGTCCGGCCTCTGGCCGGTCCCTTTCCTGGCCAACCGGCTGATTCAAAAATCGGTACCTGGTGCCGAACAGGCCATCGGTACCAGGTACCAAGAGGTATCCTGGCGGGTGGATTTCCCCTATCCCTCGGCCGCCTGCACCGCCTGCGGCCACTGCAAAGGGGACCCGCTCCGGAACTGGCGCGCCCAGGGCTACACCACGGTCTTCGCCGGGAACGGGGTCACCGACCGCTGCGCGGCGATGGCCGCGAACCTCACTTTCGCGAAGGACGATCTGGAAAGCTGGTGCCGGCGGGAAGCGGTGCCGGCGGCCCGAT
>CAYJTM010000168.1:0-2499 GCA_964373055.1 uncultured Planctomycetia bacterium | reverse complement strand
ACCTGCTCCGAATCGTGCGGCAGATCCATGGGCTGGGCGCCAAGGCGGGTGTGGCTCTGAGGCCGCAGACCGGCATGGAGCTCCTGAAGCCTTGCCTCGCTGAGATGGACCTGGCTCTCTTGATGACGGTCAACCCGGGATTCGGCGGGCAGTCCTTCATGCCGGAGGTGCTGCCGAAGATCGAGGCGCTGCGGAAGGTGTACGGCGGCCGCATCCAGGTGGACGGCGGCATCAACGAGAAGACGGCGGCCTCCACCCGCTCGGCCGGGGCCAACGTGATGGTGGCGGGCACGTATCTCTTCCAGGCGGCCGACCCGAAACAGGCGATCGCTTCCTTAAAAGGAAATGTCTGATGAATAGAATGTCATTGCGAGGAGGCCCCCAGGGCCGACGAAGCAATCTCCCAGCGAGCAAGGAGATTGCTTCGCTCCCTTCGGTCGCTCGCAATGACGCAGTCATTCAATTTGGCACTGACGGTTGGCGAGCACTGGTCGCGGAGGAGTTCACGCTGCCCAATGTGCGGGCGGTCACGCAGGGGGTGGCGGAGTACCTGCTGGAGCACCCGGACAAGGCCCGGAAGAGTTCGGTGCTGGTCGGGTACGACACCCGCCCGCTGGGGGACCGGTTCGCCGAGGTGGTGGCCGAAGTCTTCGCCGGCAACGGTTTCCAGGTGCAGCTCACCGAAACGCCGATGCCGACGCCGGCGATCAGCTTCGCGATCCGGGAGCTTGAAACACAGGGGGGCATCGCCGTCACCGCCAGCCACAACCCCTTCACCTACAACGGCCTCAAGTTCAAGCCCTCCTACGCCGGACCGGCCGAGCCGGAGATGACGCAGTGGATCGAGAGCCGGCTTTTCAAGAACCCGGTCAAACAGGTCAGGATGGAGGAGGGCCTCCGCAGCGGGAAGATCCGCTGGATCGACCTGAAGCCCCGCTACCTGAAGTTCCTGAAGAGCTACGTGGAGTGGCCGGTCATCCGGAAGGCCGGCTTCAAGGTGGCCTACGATTCGATGCACGGCGCGGGGCAGGAGCTGCTTCAGGAAGTGACGGCCGGCACGCGGCTCAAGATCCTGCCGCTGCGAAAGCCGGGAGAACGGTACCGCAGCAGCTACCGGCCGGAGCCGATCGGGGATCATTTGAAGGAGTTGAGCGCTTTGGTCAAGAAGCAGAAGTGCCACCTGGGGCTCGCCACCGATGGGGACGCCGACCGGCTGGGGCTGGTTGGCCCCGATGGCCAATTCGTCAGCGCGCAGGAGACGATGGGGCTGCTGCTCTGGCACTTGCTGGAGGACCGGGGCTGGCGGGGGCAGGTGGTCTCCACCGTCTCCAGCACCAACCTGCTGGACAAGATGACCGCCCACTACAAGGTGCCGTTTACGCGTACGCCGGTCGGCTTCAAGCACATCGCCCGGCTGATGAGAGAAAGCCAGGTCCTTTTCGGAGGCGAGGAGTCGGGCGGGTTTGGGTTCAAGGGCTGCGTGCCGGAGCGGGACGGGCTGCTGGCCGGCCTGCTGGTGCTGGAGATGATGGCGATGCGCCGCAGCTCCCTCACCAAAATTCTGCAGGAGATGCGCGCCCGGTTCGGGAGCTGGATCTTCGAGCGGTCCGACCTGGAGCTGGAAAGGCCGCTCCCATCGGCCAAGCTGTTGGAATGGGCCGGTTCTTCCTCGCCCCGCGCCGTCGAGGCCGGCGCCGGAAACAGCGTGCGGGAGGTGCTCACCACGGATGGCGTTAAGGTGATCTTTAAGGACGGCAGCTGGCTGCTGCTGCGGGCTTCCGGAACCGAGCCGCTGCTGCGGGTCTACGTGGAGGGCAGAAACAAGCCAACCGTCCACGCGCTGCTGAAGGCCGGCGAGGGGATCGGCCGGCAAGTGACGCGATCGTAAATTGACCCCACCCCCTCCATTCATGAAACTTCGTTTCATGGTTCGGAACGAACCTGCCACGCCGTTGGCGTGGCGAACGGAGGTGGTGGGATGACCGATCTCTCTCTGATCCGCAACCTCTGCATCATCGCCCACATCGACCACGGCAAGTCCACGCTGGCCGACCGGCTGCTGCTGCGCACCGGCGCCATCACGCAGCGGGAGTTCCGCAACCAGGTGCTGGACGACATGGACCTCGAGCGGGAGCGGGGCATCACAATCAAGGCCTCCTCGGTCCGGATGACCTACGAGGCGAAAGACGGAAAAACTTACCTGCTCAACCTCATCGACACCCCCGGCCACGTGGACTTCTCCTACGAGGTGGCCAAGTCCCTAAGGGCCTGCGAGGGGGCGCTGCTGGTGGTGGACGCCGCGCAGGGGGTGGAGGCGCAGACGGTGGCCAACCTGTTCCAGGCGCGGGAGGTGGGACTGACCATCCTCCCGGTGATCAACAAGGTGGACCTGCCCACCGCGCAGACCGAGCGGGTGAAGGAGGAACTCCGCCAGACGCTGGAGGTCCCGGACGAGCCGGTCCTGGTCAGCGCCAAGGAAGGGCTCGGCGTGGACGAGCT
>CAYJTM010000167.1:0-2508 GCA_964373055.1 uncultured Planctomycetia bacterium | reverse complement strand
TCAGGAAGCCGATCCCCATCTCCCGCAGGCAGTTGTTCACGCGGGGGTTGTGGATGAGCTCGGTGGTCAGGAAGATCCGGCGGTCCGGGAAGCGCTTCTTGGTCTCGTAGGCGTAGTCCACCGCGCGCTCGACCCCGTAGCAGAAGCCGAACTCCTTGGCCAGCCGGAATAAGATCGGGCCAACCCGCAGCGTGTTGCCTCCGCCGCGGACCTCCTCCACGATCCGGCTCCGGTAGTCCTGGGCGAGATCCTGCTGGACCTCCTCCTTGAGGCCGAACCCTTTCCGGAAAACCTGCCCGTCGCTCATCTCAATCGTCGCCTTTCCCTCAAGAAAAACCGGATCCAGAAAACCTGGCACCCGACCGCCATCAGCATCAGCAGCGGAAGCTGCCACTGCAGCAACAGCGCCAGCACCACCACCCAGGAGAAGTTCTCATGGGTGGAATTGGCTTTGAGCCATTGTATCACCCCACCCCCTGCTTGGCCGCCCCGCCCGGGATCGCCGGGAATCGCCGGGCCGAAACCCCGCAGCTTCGCCCAGCCGGTGACCAGGAAGGACAACGCGATCCCGGCCGATGCCATCGAGCCCGGCAGCCATGCCGTCTCCGCGTCCGCCAGGCCGGGCGGAAGCCCGTTGACCAGCACCAGAGGAAGCGGGATTTGCACCAACCCGTCCACGATCACGTCGAACCACCCGCCCCAGCGGGTGCTCTTGCCCCCAGCCCGGGCCACCTCCCCGTCCCAGTTGTCCACCAGGTAGAACAACTGGAACAACAGCGCCCCCCAGAGCTCTCCGGTGCGGGTCCCCTGCGCGATCCAAAAAAGAGAAGCGATCCCCAGCAGCAGGCTGACGAACGTCCACTGGTTCGGCGTCAGCGGCAGCCGGAGGACCGCGGGGAGGAACCACCCGGAGATCGCCCGGTTGAGGCATTTCGGCCCCGACCAGCGGGGGTAGACCTCCCGCTCCGCACGGGCCAGGTCCTCCGGCGTGTCGATCTCGGTCCAGGCCAGCCCATCCACCCGCTCGAAACCGACCTCCGCCTGGCCGAACAGCTCCAGGTAGAGCTGCTCATGCTCGATGGACACGATGCCGGCCTGCACCTTTTGATCCAGGAGCGCTTTGAGCAGGGTGGCCGCGCTCGCATCCAGCCGCAGGAACCCGAGCGATTCCCCGTACAGCTCCATCCGTCGCCGGATCTCCTCCGGCGCCTTCTTGGCGATGTGGAGCACCCTGCCTTCCCGGCCGAAGAGCATCTGCTCCTCGCCGGTCTCCTTCACCGAGCCGTCCGCCAACAGGCAGTTCCGGCGCGGGGAGCCCACCAGCCGCTCGAAAGCGGCCTGCGGGCAGAGGACGTCGGCATCCATCACCAGCACCTCCCGGTCCAGGAACTCCCGGGCCGTCCACAGGGAGAGGATCGCCCCTTCCTTATACCGGGGATTCTGCAGCACCGTCAGCTTGAGTCCACCGGCGTGGGCGCGGGTCTCCGCGGCCACTTGCTCCGCCTCGAACCCCGTGACCAGCGCCAGCTCCTCCACACCGACCGCGCGCAGGGACTCCAGCGTCCGGCGCAGCAGTGACTTTCCGCCGATCGTCGCGAGGCACTTCGGGCCGGCACCGGGACCCATCCTCTTGCCGACGCCGGCGGCGAGAATAATCGCGGTCACCCCAGGAAAAGTTCTCCGCCCTCGCAGCGGACCGGGAAGGTCGGGATGCTGGCGGTCGGACGGGTCAAACAACGGCCGGTTGAAAGCTCAAACAGCCAGCCGTGGAGCGGGCAGCGGACCGCCAAAACATCGGTGCCGGAAGAAACATCGGTACCAGGTACCGTTTCGGTACCTGGTACCCTTTCGACCTTGCCCTTGGCCAAGGGGCCGCTGCGGTGGGGGCAACGGCCGCCGACGGCATAGTAGGCGCCGTCCACGTTGAAGAGGGCGACCTCCTTGCCCTCCACCGTCACCTGCTTCGCGGATCCCGGAGGAATTTCCTCCGAGGCCGCAACATGAGATTGCTTCGTCACTTCGTTCCTCGCAATGACGTGTTGATTCAGACTCCCGCCGTGACCCCGCGAAGGAAGGTCGGCTCGCCGGGCACGTAGCCCCAGCGCCGGACCACCTCCTTCGGGTCGGACTGCCGCCAGGCCTGGTACTTCAGCAGGACATCCAGGCCGTCGCAGGTCCTCTCGAGGTCCGTCTCCATCCCGGGGAAATCGGGCCACCCCTCTGGGTTCTTGTTGGCGACGATCCACTCCATCGCCTTCTCGAGGGCCGGTCGGGCCTTCTCCTCCGCTCCAAGCATCCGGGAGATCAGCAGCGTCGAGCGGGTGCAGTCCATCGTGTGGTCCTCATTCTTCTCGTCCCAGGAGCCGTCGGCGTCCTGGTGGGCGAGGATCCAGTGGAGGCCTTTTTCGCAGGCGGGCCGCACCGGCAGGCCGTCGGGCAGGGACAGCGAAGCGATCACCGAGTCCTGCACCAGGTGGGCCGTGGTCTCCACGCCGGAAGGCTGGAAGA
>CAYJTM010000166.1:0-2508 GCA_964373055.1 uncultured Planctomycetia bacterium | reverse complement strand
GGCGCCTCCGGGGCTGCTATAATGGGAGGCAACCCATTACTAGGCGCTGCAGCAGGAGCAGCGGCTGGCCTCATCGGTGGGACCTTCGGACCCAAGATCGCCAAGTGGGAACCAGGCCTCGCTAAGCTCGGGGCAGGTATGGCTACCGCCGCAGCCGCTGGTGCCGCCTCATCCGCAATCGCCGGCGGCAGCCCCGGCATGGGCGCGGGACTTGGGGCCTTCGCTGTGGCGACAGCTGCCGCCGCCAAGAGCTTCCAAGACATGATTGATGCCGGCCAAAAATCTGGCGCAACAGAGGGAAGATCATCCGCGGGAGCCAGAGGTACAAGATGGGCTGTTAGGCCGGAACAGCCCGAACCTTACAGCGATGGAGCGGCAGGAGATACAGCTGGGGCAGGAGGTTTTGGCCCAGAAGGCGACGTTCCTCCCGCTGTTGCTGCGGCAAAAGCCCTCTTGGGTCTTCCCGGCGCTGATTGGAGAGCTCAGGCGATGGTTCAGGCAGCAGAACTTTCGGTCAATTATCAAAAGCATGCGCACTTCGTCCAGAATTATCTGGAAGATCGGTATAACATGTCCGGCATATATGGTGAAAGAGGACTCACCCTTGAGCAATTCCAAATGCAAGAACAGGCACAGAAAGAGTGGTTGTCGAATAGACAGGCCTTAGAGAATGCACTCAGAGAACGTTAGGACATGAGACAACGTCGCTGGCGTTGGATCTTGGTTTTCGTTGCAGGCATTTGGATGGTTGCAAATGGCATCGTTGGGTTCCACCCCGTCCAAATTCAAATTTATCGCGTTGGATTCCTAGATTTGCCTACGTGGCAAAGAATATTGCTCAACATGTTTGGCTACGCTCTTCATTTCTTGGGCATATGGAGTATCGTGGCGGGTGCTGGCCTCTTTTTCCGAAAGGATTTCTTCCGCAAGCTGGCGGTGGCGTTCTGCTGGGCAAGCATAGGACTGATGTGTTTTTCTATCATGCTTGACGTCTCACACATACTTCATTTCGGCAGCCCCATAGATATTCCAAAGCAGTATCAAGCTCCTTACAACACACTCGGCAGAGTAATGTCCGCCATCTACACAGTTTTGATCTTAATATTGTTAACACGATCTACCACGGTCAACATCTTCCAGCGAGACAAGTAGCGCGCGAAAGGGGTCGGGTCTGATATTTTAGATTTTCGGTTGGGGGAGAATCCCGCTTTCCTTCCGAACCACCTACGACTGCGACGGCAGCCTTCCGCGGACTCCGAATAAATGGGGTCAGGGCTCTACGTTGACAATTTGAAGAACCGCCCAACCCCAATCGGTCTGCGCGACCGGCCCCTCCGGCTCGATCACCCTGGCCCTGAAGCCCGGCTGGAACGCGATCGGGCTCCCGTTCCTCTTTGAGAATCCCGCCATCGAAGCGGTCCTGAACGACCTCACCCGCGGCGCCGGCTACGACCAGGTCTCCAAACCTGTCATCCCCGCCTCTTCGTCATCCTCCGGCTCGACCGGAGGATCTCCCTGGCTCTCCTTCGTCGGGGACCCCGACGCCGACGAGACCGCCACCCTGGACTTCGCCAAAGGCTTCTGGCTCCGCATTCCCGGCTCCACCCCGCGCACGCTTACCGTCTCCGGCGCCACCCCCTCTGCCCGGAGGAAGCTTTCGCTCACCGCCGGCTGGAACCTGATCGCCGCCCCGATCCTGGAGGAATCCCCGCTTTCCACCGCGCTGGAAGGTTTGTCCGGCGGCGCCGACTACTCGCAGGTCAAGCGCTACAACGCCGCCACGCAGACTTTCGAGCCGGTCGCGGACCCGGTCAAGCCCGGCGAAGCCCTGTGGGTGAAGATGCTCCATGCGAAGGAGTGGGTGTATCCCACGCCGCTTGCCCGGGCCGCCGCCACCTTCACCTACGACGGAGACGGCGGCCGCGTGCAGATGACCGTCTCCGACGGCGCCTCGCTCAAGACCACCACCTTCATCGGCTCTCTCTACGAGGTTCTCCCGGACGGCTCCAGCAAGTCCCACATCTTCCTGGGCCCCACCCGCCTGGCCACCCTCGAGCGCACCCCGCTCTTAATCGCGCGCGCTGACCGGGGGTCAGACCCCGGCTCGCTTACGACCGCAAGCCCATCGGGGTCTGACCCATCAGGTTTTCGTTCTTCTTTCTCCCGCGCCCTGGCCCGAGCCGACGACTTCCTCACCCGCGCGGCCCCTAAAAAGCTCCGCCGCGCCCTCGCCGCGGTCGAGGAGTTCTTCGTCGGCCGCGCCTACGCCGCAACGGTTCTCCCCTCCAGCCTCGACCTTCGCTTCTACCACCCGGATCACCTCGGCTCCGTCAACCTCATCACCGACCACACCGGCCAACAAGTCGAGCTGGCCGAATACTCGCCCTTCGGCTCCTTCTCCCGCAAGGAAGTTACACCCCCTCCCTCAACGGGAGGGGGCCAGGGGGAGGGTGCCTCCTCTCCCTATTTCACCGGCAAGCGCCTCGACTCCGCCACCGGCCTCTACTA
>CAYJTM010000165.1:0-2523 GCA_964373055.1 uncultured Planctomycetia bacterium | reverse complement strand
ATTTCCTCGAGGCGGCCGGACAATCCCGCGCTGTCGGAGGCCGGACGGGTCACCAAGACTGACCGTCCCGTGAGTGGTTTTTTGTTTCCCCGCGCCAGCCGGACTACTTCTCCAATGATCAATACGACCGGCGGGCCGAATCCCGGCCGGCGCTTGAGTTCTGTCCCCACTTCGCCGATCGTGCTGACCAAAATCTGTTGCCGCGGCGCGGAGGCCCAGCGGACCAGCGCCACCGGCGTCGAGGCCGGCCGCCCCGCGGCCCGCAGCCGCCGCGTGATCCCGGTCAGTGTCGCCCGCCCCATCAGGATCACCAGCGTGTCGGCCCCGCGGGAGAGATCCTTCCACCGAACCGAAGGGTAGCGCCCAGCCGCCCGGTGCCCGGTCACGAAGGCGACGCTGGAGCTGAACCGCCGGTCGGTCAGCGGAATCCCCAAAGCGGCGGCAGCCGCCCAGGCGGAGCTGACCCCCGGCACCACTTCATAAGGAACCCCCGCCTGCTCCAACACCTCGATCTCCTCACTCATCCTTCCGAACAGGGCCGGATCTCCTCCTTTGAGACGCACCACGACCGGACTCTGGGCCGCTTTCTCGATCAGCAGCCGGTTGATCCTCCGCTGGCTGCGTCCTTTCTCGTCGGCGCTTTTCCCCGCGTAGATCTTCTCGCAGCCGGCCCCCGCCAGCTTCAGCAGCTCCCGGTTGACCAACCGGTCGTAGATCACGCAGCCGGCCTTGGCCAGCAGTCTCGCCCCTTTGCGCGTGATCAGCTCCGGATCGGCCGGCCCCGCTCCCACGAGATACACCTTTCCACAAGCGTCATTGCGAGGAGACCCGAAGGGTCTCCGTGGCAATCTCGTTTTAAAAGCGAGATTGCTTCGCTCCCTTCGGTCGCTCGCAATGACGCGTGCTTTCCTCATTCCTTCCCCCAGGCCCCATAGAGCAGCCGGTCCGCCCCCACCGCCCGCAGGTGGCTGGCTAATTCCTTGCCCAGCCGCTGGGCCGCCGTCGCCGGGCCGGACACGCTCTGCCGGATCGCCTTCAAGCCATCCGGCGAAAGGACCACCCCTTCCAGCGACAAATTGTTCCCGTCGGTCACGCGGGCCAGGCCCCCGATCGGGACCCGGCAGCTTCCGCCCAGCGCCCGCAAGAGACTGCGTTCCGCTTCCAGCTCCTGCCGGGTGCCGGCATCATCCAGCGCCCGGACATGCTCGGCCACCTCAGCCCGGTCCGCCCGGATCTCCACGGCCAGCGTCCCCTGTCCGGGCGCCGGAAGGAACCGGGCCGGATCGAGCGATTCGCTCACCCGGTCCGAAAGCCCCAACCGTTTCAAGCCGGCCGCCGCCAGGATCAGGGCGTCATACTCTCCGGCGTCCAGCTTCTTGAGCCGCGTGTCCACGTTGCCCCGGATCGGAAGGACTTCCAGGTCCCGCCGCAGCCGCTTCAGCTGCGCCTGCCGGCGCAGCGAGCTGACACCGATCCGGCTGCCGGCCGGCAAGGCGCTTAAACCTCCGCCGCCCCGCGTGACCAGCGCGTCCCGCGGGTCCTCCCGCTTGAGGACCGCGGCGATCTCCAGCCCTTTCGGCAGATCGGTCTCCAGATCCTTCGCCGAATGGACCGCCAGCTCCACCCGCCCCTGCAGCAGCGCTTCCTCGATCTCTTTAACGAACAGCCCTTTGAGGGCCTCGTCAGGGACAGTCCCCTTCGGGGACAGTCCCTCGCCCGCCTGCCCCGCCGAGAAATCATCCCCAGAGGTCTTGATCACCACCAGCTCCGCCTCGGTGCCGGGCCGCGCTCGCTCCAGAAGCTCCTTGACTAGGGTTCCCTGCGCGAGGGCCAGTTTGGAGCCGCGTGTGCCGATCCTAAGCTTCAATGAATTCCTCTTCCGTGACGTTCCCATCCCGGATCGTGAAGGCCCGGGCGCCGGGCGCGGCGTCTTTCAGCGTCACCAGCACGTACCGCCCATCAAAGAAATCCTGCACGGCGGTCGCCCGCTCGATGTCCCGGCGAGAGGGATAGGCCTCCGTCGCCACGTGGGAATGGTAGACCGCCAGATGCCGCATCCCCTTCTCGCGGATCTCCCTTTGCGCCTTGATCTGGTCCGCCGGGTTCATCTCGTACCAGGTGGGGCTGGTCGCATCGTTGCGGACGGGTAGAGCGTCCGTGATCCGATCCCCATCCCCAGCCAAGTATCCGCAGGCTTCGTTGGGATATTCCTGCCGGCAGTGCGCCACCATCTCCTCCATCGCCTGCGGGCGGATCCGCAGCGCCATCACGCCGCCCCCCCAGTCCCCCACCGCGCTCGGAGCCGGTCCCCAATCAGCCGATTGAAAATAATCCCGTCTACCGTCATACCCACAAGGACCAGGATGCCCATGTAGGCTAAGAGCTGCTCAATGTCTCCCTCTTTGGCAACCGCGCTTAACAGCTGTCCCATGCCCCGCACGGAGCCGACCAGGAGCTCTCCCGCCATCAGGGCGCGCCACCCGAAAGCCCACGCCAGCCGCAAGCCGTCGATGATTCGGGGCG
>CAYJTM010000164.1:0-2523 GCA_964373055.1 uncultured Planctomycetia bacterium | reverse complement strand
GAAAGCTCTTCCTGTTCCCGGTTGACCGCCATCCGGACCGCCTGGAAGGCGCGCGTGGCCGCGTCAATCCTGCCGTGTCGCGCGCTCGCCGGAACCGCGCTCCGTATCGCTTCGGCCAGCTGAGAGGTGCTGGAGAATGGCCTGCCGCGCGTGATGACCTTCGCGATCCGGCCGGCCCAGCGCTCCTCGCCGTACTCGCGGATCAGCTCCTCCAGCTCAAGGGGTGAAAGGTGGTTGACCAAGTGGGCGGCGGTGGTTTCCTGGTCCGGGTCCATCCGCATGTCGAGGGGGCCTTCGCGGGAAAAGCTGAATCCCCGTTCCGCCTTGTCCAGCTGTAGGGAGGAGACCCCCAGGTCGAACAGCGCGGCGTCCAACTCCCGCCGCCCTCCCGCCTGGTCCAAGGTCTTCCCCATCTCTCCGAAGTTTCCGTGAACGAAGATCACTTTGTCCCCAAAATCTGAAAGCCGTTTCTTTGAAAATTCCAGCGCTTCCCTGTCGCGGTCCATCCCGATGAGCCGGCCGTTCGGGCCCATCGCCCGCAGCATCGCTTCGGCGTGCCCGCCCAGCCCCACCGTCGCGTCCAGCGCCACCGCCCCGGGCTTCAACGCCAGCCCCTCAAGGACCTCCCGCAGCAAAACGGGACGGTGGATGAAATCCTGATTCAAAACTAGAGCATGCTGTCGTTCGAGTACCGCCGGATCAGATCACGGTACGTGCTGGACCGCTCGGCCAGCCGGATCAGGTACGCGGGGTTCGCGCAGAGCGTGATCCGTTCAAGGCGGTCCTGCAAGTTCGAAGCGATCCGGCACCGATCCGCGAGTCCGGCCGGCGGCGTCCCCCTCGGCACCTGGGAGACGTCGGGGGAATTAGTCCGGGAGGAGCTTTTCGGCGATCTGCTCGTAGTTTTCCTTGAACTGCTCATAGAATTTTTTCCACTCCTCTTGGTCCCATATCTCAATCCGGTTGGAAACCCCGACCAGCATCACGTCCCGCTTGATGCCTGCGTATTCCTTGAGATACGGCGGGATCAGAACCCGCCCCTGCCGGTCGCAGGTGAGCTCCGACGCCCCTGAAAAATAGAACCGGTTGAAGCGGCGGGCTTCCTGCTTGGTGAAGGAGAGGGCGCGGAACTTTCCTTCCTGCGTGCGCCACTCATCCTCGGGGAAGAGGAACAGGCACCGGTCGAGACCGCGGGTGACGACGAAGCGCTCGGTGTAATGCTCCTTCATCACCTCCCGGAAACGGGAAGGAATGATCACCCGCCCCTTCCGGTCGATCGTGTGCTCGTGTTCTCCGTAGAACATTTTGCTCCCCCAAAAAGGGCGAGGGGCAGCCTCTCGTTTCCGATCAACTGCCCCTCCCCGTCAAGACGGTTGTGGATGCGCTTTATGCCTCTTCCCCGTGAGGGGCTCCCCGATAAAGGCAAACCCGACGGCACCCACAACCAAGATCTCCACTCTGCTCCACTTTGTACCACACAGAACCAAAGTGTACCTTCGGTGTGGGATGTTGTCAAGGCGAAAAATGGAAAAATTTACCACCACAAGATATGGGAATCGCCGGGCGTTTACCGTCTACCGCTTGGGGAGAAACGGGGGCAAAAAAGAGCGGAGTCTCTCAGCACATCGAGAAACTCCGCGGGGTGGAGGAAAAACTAGTTTTGTGGAGCGGCGGCCGATGCGGAGGCGAACTTGTTCGCCAGCCACCGGAAACCGCGCTGGAACTTCTGCTGCTGGATCTTGAAGCTGAAAAATTCGGACCGCGCTCCCAGGATGTAGGTCCCCGACCAGAGGAGCTCTTCGGTGGCGACGTCATGCACCTGCATGTGCATCGCCAGGCCCAGCGTGTCGTCCACCGATCCGGAGACCACGGCGTCGGCCTGGAATTGCTTGCCGATTTGCTTGATGTCCCACACGCCGCTGCCGAACGGGCTGGAGAGCGGGACTTCCACCACCTCGGCGCGGCCCGTCTTCCGGAGCTCTTCGGCGAAAAGCTTTGTGGCTAACTCCCGCTGCGTCGGGTTCTCTGAGGGAAGCGTGAACGGCAGCACCGCCACCCGTTTGATGACGCCCCAGGGAGCTTCCGGCTTGATGTAAGTGGAAACAGACGCGCCGCAGCCGGAACTCAAGAACCCGATCAAGGCCAACCCCGCAACCAGGAATCTATCGCGCAACGGGAACACCTCCTTTAAACAACAGCGTTCAAGGAATCGGAGAGGAGACCTGTAAGCCGGATTCTGTCCCCCCATTCTTGCTTTCGCAAGAAAGCATGGGGGGGACGGCCATTCCTCTCATGCAACCTACCCTCCCCACCCCGGCCTTTCGGCCGGACCGGACGAGCCGCCCGTGGCGGGGTCTATTCGGTCTTGCTCCGCGGAGAGATTGCCCGTTTCACCCTTCGACTCGTGTTCGCTTTCGCTCACACTCGCTCAGGGCAGGCCATAGCCCACCTTGGCTGTCGAAGACTCGTCTCTGTGGCTCTAATCCGCCCCTCGCGGGGGGTGGGTGTTACCCACTCCGCTGC
>CAYJTM010000163.1:0-2531 GCA_964373055.1 uncultured Planctomycetia bacterium | reverse complement strand
GAGATCTGCCAGAGCAGGAAGTTGGAGATCCGGTGCTCGCCGCTGGTCCGGATCAGGAGGTCCGGGTCCGGCTGGCCGGAGGTGTAGAGGAAGCGGCTGAACAGCTCTTCGTCGAGCATGGCGGGCTTGAGCTTACCGGCCTTCGCCTGCTCGGCGATCCGCCGTGCGGCCTGAACGATCTCGGAACGCGCGCCGTAATTCAAGGCCAGGTTCAGCACCATCCCCCGGGCACCCCGCGTTTCCTTCATCACCCGCTCCAGTTGCCTCTGCACGAGGGCCGGCAGCCCCTCAAAATCCCCCAGCACGTTCAGGCGGATCTCATTCTTCATCAGGTTGGAGAGCTCCCGCCGCAGGTACTCGTTGAGCAGCCGCATCAAGGTAGAGACCTCCTCCGCGGGGCGCTTCCAGTTCTCCACGGAGAAAGCGTACAGCGTCAGAACCTCCAGCCCAACCTCCCGCCCCAGCTCCACGGCGCCGCGGACCGACTTGATGCCGGCCCGGTGGCCCATCAAGCGGGGCAGGCCCCGGCCTCGGGCCCAGCGCCCGTTGCCGTCCATGATGATCGCCACATGGCGCGGCAAGCGGGCGCGGTCCAGTCCGGAGGCGTTGATTTGCTCGGAAATGGCAGTATTCATCCGCAAAAAGTTTATTATACCTCCCCAGAGAGCCGAGAGGGGGCTAGGGGGACCGGTGCTGGAGGCGCTCGGAGAGGTCTTTGGTTTTGTCCTGCTCCCGAATCAGCGCCTCATTGAGCTGCCGGCCCAGAGCGATGGACTGGGAATAGCGCCCCTCCACCCACCGGACCTTTTCCTCAAGCGTCCGGTTGGTCTGCGCCATCTGCTGGACCTGGCGCTCCAAAAGAAGAAGCTCCTCTTCCGTGCTGCGGCGGCGGGAAGAGGAGCCGAAGGCCACCAGAAGAGCGGCCATGGTGACCAGCGTTAAGGAGGTTGTGACGCCTCTGTAGCGGTCTTCCACTAACTAATCTGTCATTGCGGGGCCAAAGGCCGAAGCAATCTCCTCCGGAGATCCCTCGGCCCTTTGGGCCTCGGGATGACGTTCGGCCATCGAACTTGCATCCCGCCACGGCTTCGCCTCGCGGTCTGCAAGTTCGGGCCTCACGTCACTTATACTGCTCGAGCGCCCGGGCCTTTTCCACGACCTCCGGCGAGCCGGAGGACTCGGCCTGGCGGATCAGGTCCATTTCCCTCTGGGTCAGCTTCTTCGGGATGATCACAATCTCCACGCGCCGGTTCTGCTGGCGGCCCTCGGTGGAGTCATTGGAAGCGACCGAGCGGTACTCGCCGTAGCCGGAAGCGACCATCCGGCGCGGGTCCACCCCTTCCTCCTCCAGAACGTGCAGAACGCCCGTCGCGCGGCCGGTGGACAGCTCCCAGTTGGACTTCCAGCCGGAATGCTTGATCGGCTCGTTGTCGGTGTGGCCCTCGATGCCGATGTCCCGGTCCGGCACCTTCTGGCTGATCACCGAGGCCACCTTGCCCAGCGTCTCCCGGGCCTGCGATTTCACCTCCGCCTTGCCGGAGTCAAACAGCACCTCGGCGATGAACGTCAGCACCAGGCCCCGCTCGGCCATCTCCAGCTTGACCTGCTTGTCCCCGATCTCCCTCCGGAGCTGGCGCTGCAGCGCTTCCATCGCGTCGCGCAGCTGGTCGGCTTCGGATTCCTTCTGCCGCCGCAGCCGTTCCAGCTCGGAGGAAAGCTCATGGATCTTCCGGACATCGGTGGGCCGGCCGGCGTAGAAATTGATCCCGCAGCCGGGAAGGCCCAACGCCAGGATTAAGAAACCGGTGAGACCGAACGGGGCGCGGCGCATCAGTCCGCCTGCGCGGTGGGGGTGGCCGCCTGGGCTGTCTTCAGGTACGGCTCCAGCTTGGACCAGGTGCGGGAACCCACCTTGCCGTCGGGATTCAAGCCGTTGGCCTGCTGGAAGTCCCGCACGGCGGCCTTGGTTCGGGGGCCCAGCTTCCCGTCGGAAGAACCGGGATCGAAACCGGCCGCCTTGAGGGCCAACTGGATCTGCTGCACGCGGGCCATCTCATCGGCGGCGGCAGCCGTCTCAGTGGTCACGGCCGCGGCCGTGGAAGCAACCTGCGCCGGCGCGGCCAGATTCTCGGCGGTGGCCGACTCTGCCTGGCCGGCGTTGATCGCGGCAAGCTCTTCCTCCGGCTGGATCGGCTCGATCTGGATCGCCGGCAGAGGAGACCCGGCCGGCGCCACATTCATGGAAGAGGCCACGGACTTCAAGGCGGCCCGCCGCCCCATCCCGTAGCCGAAACTGGTGAGAACAATCGCCCCGCAGACGCCCGCGATCAACCAACCGGATTTGCCTTGGCCCATCATGGTGTGCTCTCCTTAAACATCGGTGTGAGTGAATGGCAATTCTAGCACCCCTGCCGAAAAACTGTCAAGCCATCAGCATAAGAGGGCGTTTCAAAACCGTCATCTCGAGCCACGAAGTGGCGAGAGATCTCGGGATTTCTCGGCCTTCGGCCTCGAAATGACAGGTTATGAAA
>CAYJTM010000162.1:0-2533 GCA_964373055.1 uncultured Planctomycetia bacterium | reverse complement strand
TCCGTGTTTGCAGGATCTGTTTCCGGGAGCTGGCTCAGGCCGGCGAGATTCCTGGCGTGACGAAAGCGAGCTGGTGAGATGAGCCAGTCCGATCCGATCGGAGACCTGCTGACGAGGGTGAGGAACGGCAGCCGGGCCGGCAAGGCCCAGGTGGATGCCCCGGCCTCCCGGATAGGCTCCGCTCTGATGGAATGCCTGAAGCAGGAAGGGTACATCCAGAACTGGCGGTTGATGGCGGAGGGAAATCCCCAGGGGATCCTGCGGATCTACCTCAAGTACACGAAGAGCCGGAAGCCGATCCTGCGCCAGATCAAGCGGGTTTCCCGTCCGGGTTTGAGGATTTACGCGGGTAAGGACAAGCTCCCGAAAATCCTATCAGGTATCGGGACCACGATCCTCACGACCCCGAAAGGAATCCTGACCGACGCTCAGGCGCGCGCTCAAGGGATCGGCGGGGAAGTCATCTGTCATGTCTGGTGATCTGAAAGGGGATTTGAGATGTCTCGCGTAGGACAGGCACCCATTCCGTTGCCGCCTCAGGCCAAGGTGGAAGTCCAGGGGACCACGGTAGTCGTGGAAGGGCCGAAGGGAAAGCTGACCCACTCGATGCCTCCGGAGCTTAAGCTCGAGCAGGCCGAGGGGCAGTTGTGGGTCAAGCGCGGCAGCGATGAGAAGCGGGCCAAGAGCCTGCACGGCCTGCACAAGACGCTGATCGCCAACATGGTGCAGGGCGTCATCCAGGGTTTCTCCAAAGAGCTGGAGCTTTCCGGCGTCGGCTACAAGGCGCAGGTGTCGGGCCAAAATCTGGAGATGTACGTCGGTTTCACGCACGCGGTGGTGTTCACGGCTCCGGCCGGGATCACGATCGAGGTGCCGAAACCGACCCAGGTGGTGGTGAAGGGCGTGGACAAACAGATGGTGGGGCAGGTGGCGGCCCGGATCCGGGCGTTCCGGCCGCCGGAGCCTTATAAGGGCAAGGGGATCAAATACGTGGGCGAAGTGATCCGCCGCAAGGCGGGGAAAGCGGTGGCGTAAATGGGCGCCACGTCGGTCCGTGAGCAGAAAAGGGCCCGCCGGCACCTGCGGGTCCGGAAAAAAGTATCGGGCAGTTCAGACCGCCCAAGGCTGGTGGTCCACCGAAGCCACTTGCACCTGGTCGCTCAGATCGTGGACGATATGGCCGGCCGCACCCTGCTGACCTGCTCCACGCGGCATCCGGAGTTCCGGAAGAAATTTCCCAAGGGGGGCAACGTGGAGGCAGCCAAGCAGCTCGGAGAACTGGTGGCCCAGTCGGCCGGCGCCGCGGGCATCAAGAAGGTGGTGTTTGACCGCGGCGGATACGCCTACCATGGCCGGGTGAAAGCGCTGGCCGAAGCGGCCCGCGCGAAGGGGCTGGTGCTGTGAGCCCCGGGCCGAGGGGAGGGCGGGTCGGCGGAGCCAGCGGGCGGGGCGGTCCGGGCGGGGGGCGGGGCGGTCCCGGCGGCGGGCGCGGCGGCCCGGGCGGCGGGCGGGGTGGCCCCGGCGGTGGGCGCGGCGGTCCCCGGGGCGGTCCCGGCGGCCCGCGGGGTGACCAGGGACAGAGCGAACTGGTCGAGAAGGTGGTGGCCATCAACCGGGTCGCCAAGGTGACGAAGGGAGGCAAGCGGCTTTCCTTCAGCGCTTTGGTGGTGGTCGGCGACGGCCAGGGCCGGGTCGGATGGTCTCTCGGGAAAGCGAACGAGGTGGCCGACGCGATCCGTAAAGGGCTGGCGCAGGCCCGCAAGACGATGTTCAAGGTGCCCATGAGGGAGAAGACGATCACGCATGAGACGATCGGCGAGTACGGCGCGTCGAGGATCCTGCTCAAGCCGGCCGCGCCCGGCACCGGCGTGATCGCCGGAGGCACTGTGCGGGCCGTCTGCGACGCGGCCGGCATCAAGGACATCCTGTCAAAATCGCTCGGCTCCAACAACTTAATCAACGTGATCCGGGCGACGATCACCGGGTTCCAGGGTTTGGAGAGGCCCGAAGAGGTGATCGCGCTGCGGCATGCGGCCACCGAGGCCGGCGCTAGTGGAAGCGCCGCCACGCGCCTCGGCGCAGAGGAGACTCTGTGAAACGGCTGGGCGAGTTGAGGGCCCCGAAGGGGGCGACGCACAAAAAGAAACGGGTGGGGCTCGGGCGCTCCTCCGGGCATGGGAAAACCTCGGGCCGGGGACAAAAAGGCCAGCTGTCCCGCTCCGGATCCAAGATGCGCCCGGAGTTCGAGGGCGGCCAGATGCCGCTGATCCGGCGGGTGCCCAAGCGCGGTTTCACCCATTACCAGCGGGTGCCGGTGCAGATCGTGAACTTAAACTCGCTGAACCGCTTTCCGTCCGGCAGCGTTGTGGACCCGAAGCTTTTGGCGGAGAAAGGGCTCGTGGGGGCCCAGCGGCACCCGGTCAAGGTCCTCGGAAACGGGGAGTTGGCCCACCCGCTGACCATCAAGGCCCAGCGGTTTTCGGGGTCGGCGCTCAAGAAAATCGCCGCGGCCGGCGGGTCGGCTGAGGTCATC
>CAYJTM010000161.1:0-2554 GCA_964373055.1 uncultured Planctomycetia bacterium | reverse complement strand
CCACCATGCTCCCGCTCGGGACGAAGGCGCCGGAGTTCCGTCTGCCGGACGTTGGCAGCGGGGAAAGGATCACGCTCCAAGACTTTTCCGGGAAGAAAGGCCTCCTGGTGATGTTCATCTGCCGCCATTGCCCCTACGTGCAGCACATTAAGGAAGGTTTGGCCAAGTTGGGCGAGGACTACGCCGGCAAGGAGCTGGGGATCGCGGCGATCAGCTCCAACGACGCCGCCAACTATCCGGATGATGCGCCGGCATCCTTAAAAGAATTCGCGAAGGAGATGAAATTCAATTTCCCCTTTTTGCATGACGAGACGCAGGAAACAGCCCACGCCTATTCGGCCGCCTGCACGCCGGACTTCTTCCTGTTCGACGCGGACCGGAAGCTCGCTTATCGCGGGCAGATGGACGACAGCCGCCCCGGCAACGGAAAACCGGTGACCGGGCGGGATCTGCGGGGCGCGATGGAGGCGGTGCTGGCGGGCAAGCCGGTTCCGTCCGAACAAAGGCCAAGCATCGGATGCAACATCAAATGGAAAAAAGGAAACGAACCGGCCACCTTCAAAACTTAACCCGCGTCGCGATTGAAAATGTGACGCCGGAGGTGGACGGCGGCCGGTTCCCGGTGAAAAGGATCGCCGGGGAGAAGGTCACCGTCGAGGCGGACCTCTTTGCCGACGGGAACGGCCCGGCGCGGGGGATGCTGCTCTACCGGCATGAATCCCAGACCCGCTGGGCCGAGGTTCCGATGGAGCCGCTGGGCAACGACTGCTACCGGGCTTCCTTTCCGGTCGAGCGGCTTGGCTGCTATCTCTACACGGTGGAAGGATGGGTGGGCCTCAAGCGGGAGCGGCCGGCGCGGTACGAAAAGGAGCTCCGGGTCCTGGTGGACCGAGGATTGGCCCGCTTCAGCGCCTGGTACGAGATCTTCCCCCGTTCCTGCGGCACCTTCAAGGACCTGGAAGGGTGGCTGCCGTACATCGCCGGGATGGGGTTCGATGTCCTCTACCTGCCGCCGATCCACCCGGTCGCGAAGCGCAAGCGCAAGGGGAAGAATAATGCCCTGACGGCCGGGCCTTCGGACCCGGGGTCTCCGTGGGGGATCGGGTCGGAGGAAGGAGGCCACAAGGCGATCCACCCGGAGCTTGGCACGCTGGCCGATTTCCGCCGGTTGATCGCCACAGCGAAGGAGGCCGGGCTGGAGGTGGCGCTCGACGCGGCGCTCCAGTGCTCTCCGGACCATCCGTACGTGAAGGAACACCCCGAATGGTTCAAGCGCCGGCCGGATGGCTCCATCCCGTTTTCCGAAAACCCCCCCAAGAAATACGAGGACATCCTCCCGTTCGATTTTAAGACGCCGGAGTGGGAATCCCTTTGGGCGGAGATGAAGAGCATCTTCGAGTTCTGGATCAAGCAGGGGGTCCGGATCTTCCGCGTGGACAATCCCCACACCAAGCCGTTCCCGTTCTGGGAATGGCTGCTGGCCGAGATCCGGGCCAAGCACCCGGAGGTCCTGTTCCTCTCAGAGGCCTTCACTCGTCCGAAGATCATGATGCGACTGGCGAAGCTCGGTTTCACGCAGTCCTACACCTATTTTTGCTGGCGCAACACCAAGTGGGAGCTGGCCGAGTACTTCACGGAGCTGACGAAAGGGCCGGCGCGGGAGTTCTTCCGGCCGTCGGTTTGGCCGAACACGCCGGACATCCTGACCGCTTATCTCCAGGAAGGGGGGCCGGGGGCATTCCGGGTCCGGCTGGTGCTGGCGGCCACGCTCGCCGCCTCTTACGGCATCTACGGGCCGGCCTTCGAGCTGTGCGAGAACTTGGCCGCCAATCCGGGCAGCGAGGAGTATCTGAACTCCGAGAAGTACGAGCTTAAAAATTGGAACATCCGGCGGCCCGACAGTTTAAAGGAGTTGATCACCCGCGTTAACCGGATCCGGCGGGAGAACCCGGCCCTCCAGCGGGACGACGGCCTGGAGTTCCACCCGGTGGACAATGACCAGTTGCTCTGCTACAGCAAGCGGAGCCCCGACGGGACGAACCGGCTGGTGGTGGTGGTCAACCTGGACCCCAAAGCCAAGCAATCCGGCACGGTGGATCTGCCGCCGGAGCGCTTGGGGTTGTCCTCCCCCTCCTTTGCCGTCGAGGATCTGCTGGACGGCGCCGCGTACAGCTGGCACGGCTCCCGGCACTTTGTTGAGCTCGACCCGGCCCGGGCGCCGGCCCACATCTTCCGGGTCCGCCCCTAAGTGAGCGACCCGCTGTGGTATAAAAACGCCGTCATCTACCAGCTCCACGTCCGGACCTTCTGCGACTCCAACGGCGACGGCATCGGCGACTTCCAGGGCCTCACCTCCAAGCTTGGCTACCTGCAGGAGCTCGGCGTCACCGCCCTCTGGCTCCTTCCGTTCTACCCCTCGCCGCTCAAAGACGACGGCTATGACATCGCCGATTACACCGGCATCCATCCCCATTACGGCACGCCGGCCGACTTCAAGCAGTTCCTGAACGAAGCCCACCGGCGCGGGATCCGCGTGATCACCGAGCTGGTGCTC
>CAYJTM010000160.1:0-2592 GCA_964373055.1 uncultured Planctomycetia bacterium | reverse complement strand
CCTTCTTCCCGTCGGCCCGCCCGGCCACTTTCGGCAGCACCGCCTTCATCACGGCTCCCATCCCCTGCGGGCCGCAGGCGCCCGCTTCTTTGATGGCCGCCTGGATGATCCCCTTCAATTCTTCGTCTGGCATCGCGGCCGGGAGATAGGCCTTGAGGATCGCCGCTTCCTTGCGCTCCTTCTCCGCCAGCTCGGGGCGGTTGCCCTTGGTGTAGGCCTCGACCGATTCCTCCCGCTGCTTGATGAGCTTGGCAATGACGTCCATGACCTCGGCATCCTCCAGGTTGTCCTTGCCCTTTTGGATCGCCGCGTTGGAGGCAGCCGCTTTCAACATCCTTAAGCAGGAGACCTTCAACTCCTCCCGCGCTTTCATCGCGATCTTCAGGTCTTCATCAATTTTCGCCAGCAGCGGCATCCGCAATCCTCCTTTGTGAGAAAAAAGAAACCCCGAATGCCATGATTTCTCCCGCTTCTCGTTAATCCCGGAATATGATTAAGCTCCAGTTGGCCACGTCGTTCTGCGCGACGAAAGGCCCGAAATTGGTTCCGGGAACGCGTCGCACCTGCAGCTTGATAATGACCGTGCCGCCCGTGACCGGCGTAGCCCACGATCCCGAAAAATATTTATGGCTCCCGACCTCGTTGGTTCCAACACTGACCTCGGGCCCAACCGCCGTCCCGATGACCGGCCGGATGTCCCAAACGCCCGCACCCCCCTGGTCGGTATACCCGCTCAGCGTCCAAACCATCATGGCCTTGCCGGAAGGAATGGTGACGGTTTTCCGGGAATGCGGGACGTCCTCAAAGGAAGAAATGGCATCGATTCGGAACATATCCGGGAACCGAATGTGGTTGAGGAAATTATCCACAAAAACCCCGTTGGTGCCGTTGAACGTACCGTCAACGATCAGCATGCCGTCCACCCTCAGGTTCCCCGCCACGTGCGCCAGCTCCTGCGGGGCGTTCGTGCCGATCCCGACCCGGATCTCCGGCGTTCCGGCGGCGGCCGTATTGGCGCCGGGCATGAACAGCACCTTGCTCACCGCGTCGGCCACCCCCTGCACGTGCAAGGGACCGGCCGGGGTGTTCGTCCCGATCCCCACCCGGATCTCCGGCACGCCGGCCACGCCAACGTTGTCCGCCCCCGGCATGAACACCGCGTTGCTTACCACGTCGGCCGTCCCTTGCACCTGCAGGTTCTCCGTTCCGGCAGGGGAGCCGAGCGTCCACTTCGAGACCCTGTTCGTCAGCAGCTGCAGCCCGTTCGGAAGGGTGTCGTCCCTCCGGTTCGCCTTGAACAGAGCCGAGATCGACGAGGAAGTCGCCAAGATGTTCCCTTCCACCTCCAACCTCTCCGTCAGCGGTGGCGGTATCGCGAAGTTCGGACCGATCCCCACGCGGTCAGCCACCAGCAGCATTCCGTCCGGGAGAGCGGCATCCGCCGGGTTGGTCATCGAGTACGTGTTCCCGACCGTCCCGCGACTCGCGCGCAGGCGGTCCGTATCCACTTGCCCAGTCGTCGCCGACGATGGATAGTACGTCACCAACTCCACCGTCTCGGCGCGGGCGACACCCGCCAGCGTGAAGACCGCCAGCATCGCCAGAAGACCCAACTTATTCAATAGAGGCATCTACAACCCTCCGTTGGGAGAAGAAAGAAACCCCGAACGCCAAGAGTACCGAAACCAGGTACAGCGCGGCCAGCGGGCCGGCCAGCAGCAGCTGCGTGAAGATGTCCGGCGTCGGCGTGAGGATCGCCGCCGTGATCAGGATGCCGACCACCGCCGCGCGCCAGTGCCGCAGCAGCGCGGCGGGGCGGACCAAGCCCACCACCGCCAGGAAAAAGATCGCCAAAGGAACCTGGAAGATCAGCCCGCAGCCGATGATCAGCCAGCTCGCGAATCCGATGTAGGAATTGACCGTCAGCATCGGCTGCATCATGCCGCCGCCGAACGAGAGCAGGATCTTGAGGGCCGAAGGCAGCAGCCATTGCCATCCGAACCAGGCCCCGACGAGAAACAGCCCGGCGCTAAAGGGAAGCAGCAGCAAAATCACGCCTCTCCCGCGGACCGGCAGCGCCGGACGGAAGAACCCCCAGATCTCCCAGGCCAGCAAGGGGCAGCTTAAGACCAGCCCACCCAGGAAGGCCGCTTTCAGGTGGACAAGGAACGGCTCGGCGGGGCTTAAGAATACAACCTGCCCGACCGGGCGAATCAGGAGTTCCAGGATCTGAGGGGCAACCCGCCAAGCGGCGGCCATCCCGAGGCCGGTCCACAGGAAACAACGCAGGAGGCGCCGGCGCAACTCTTCCAGATGGACCAGAAACGGCTGCCGGTCGTCGCTGTCATTGCGAGCGACCGAAGGGAGCGAAGCAATCTCGCTCTCAAACTGAGATTGCTTCGTCGCTACCGCTCCTCGCAATGACGATTACCTTTCCTTATCATCTCCGTCATCCTTGACGCTTTTCTTGAACTCCTGGATCGCCTTGCCGATCTGGCGGCCAATCTCCGGAAGCCGGCCCGCCCCAAACAACAGCAGGCAAACGAGCAGGATCAGGAGCAGTTCAGGTAAACCGATGTTGGGCATGGGAGT
>CAYJTM010000159.1:0-2613 GCA_964373055.1 uncultured Planctomycetia bacterium | reverse complement strand
TCCGTCTTACAGATTGGTTAAGCGCCTCCGTCGTAACTCCATACAGATCCGCAAGGCCACTATCCAGCAAAACCTTATGTCCCCGCACAAAGTGGATTATTTGCTCAATTTTCCGATTAGAGATCAATTCTGTCATCGGCACTCCCCCTGTTTTTGATATCGCAATTTGCGACATCAAAGATTCTACCTGATTAGTAGAACTTTGTCTACTATATAGGCAAAATAAAAAAGAGCCGCCTTGAGAGAAGCTTCACGAATCTTTTTGGGAGCGAAGGCGCTGCTTTTGGTCGGCGATCCGCTTGCGGATCCGGAGGGATTTCGGGGTCACTTCGAGGAGTTCGTCGGGGCCGATGTATTCGAGGGACAGCTCCAACGTCATCTCGCGCGGGGGAACCAGCAGGATGGTGGCCTCCGCGTTGGAGCGGACGTTGGTGAGCTTCTTCAGCTTGCAGATGTTCACGCCGAGGTCCTGGTCGCGGCTGGCCTGCCCCACCACCATGCCGGAATAGACCGGGACCGCGGGGCCGATGAACAGCTCCCCCCGCTCCTGGATGTTCATGATCGCGTAGGAGCTGCTGACGCCGTCCTCGGTGGCCACCAGCGAGCCGTGCGGCTGCTGGCCCGGAAGGTCCGTGATGACCGGCTGGTACCCTTCGAACATGTGGTGCGCCACGGCGGTGCCGCGCGTCTTTTTGAGCAGGATGCTTTTGAGGCCCAGCAGGCCGCGCGTCGTGATGTGGTACTCCATGTGCAGATCGCCGGTGGCTGCTGCTGGCGACATCTCCTTCATCTCGCCCCGGCGCCGGCCCAGCTCTTCCATCACCGTCCCCTGATGCTCGCTCGGGGCGTCGATGGTCAGGAACTCGAAGGGCTCTAGCCGCTTGCCGTCCTTTTCCTTGTAGACCACCTCCGGCTGGGAGACCTCCATCTCGTATCCTTCCCGCCGCATCGTCTCGATCAGGATCGCCAAGTGAAGCTCCCCCCGGCCGGAGACCAGCATCGTGTCGGGGTTATCGGTGTCGGCCATCCGCAGCGCCACGTTGGTCTCGAGCTCCTTCTCCAACCGCTCCCTTAAGCTTCGGGAGGTGACGTACTTGCCCTCCTTCCCGGCGAAGGGGCTTTTGTTGACGGCGAAGGACATCCGCAGCGTGGGCTCCTCGATCTCGACGCGGGGCAGCGGCCGGGGCCGTTCCGGGTCGGTGATCGTGTCGCCGATGGAGATCTCCTCGAAGCCGGCCACCGCCACGATCTCGCCGGACCCCGCCTCGGAAATCTCCACCCGCTCCAACCCTTGGTAAGCCAGCAGGGCCATCACGTTGGCGCGGGTCTGCTTCCCGTCGGCGTCGATCCGCGTCACGGCCTGGCCTTTTTTGATGGAGCCGGCCTGGATCTTGCCGATCCCCATTATCCCCTTGAAGGAGTCGTACGCGAGGGCCAGCACCAGGATCTGCAGAGGATCGTCCGGCAGGACGGTGGGGGGAGGGATCTTCTGGACGATCGTTTCGAACAGGGGACCGACGTCGTGGCTGGGCTTGTCTAGGTGCAGCGTGGCGGTGCCCAGCAGCGCCGAGGCGTAGACGATCGGGAAATCGAGCTGGTCGTGCGAGGCGTTGAGCTCCACGAACAGGTCGAAGGTCCGGTTCAGGACGTCGTCCACCTGGGCGTCGACGCAGTCGATCTTGTTGACCACCACGATCACCGGCAGCCCCAACCCGATCGCCTTGCGCAGCACGAATTTGGTCTGCGGCATCGGGCCGTCCTTGGCGTCCACCAGCAGCAGAGCCCCGTCCACCATCCGCAGCGTCCGCTCCACCTCGCCGCCGAAATCGGCGTGGCCCGGCGTGTCCACGATGTTGATCTTGATGTCGCCGAACAGCAGGCTGGCGTTCTTGGCCCGGATCGTGATCCCTTTCTCACGCTCCAGGTCCATGGAGTCCATGATGAGCGTCCCCTCGGAGGCGACGCCTTTCACGGCGTGGGTATAGCGCAGCATCGCGTCCACCAGCGTGGTCTTGCCGTGGTCCACGTGGGCAATGATCGCGATGTTGCGCAGAAGGAGGTCCTGCGCCATTACTTCTTCCCGGCCGGGGCCTCCTTGCTGCTGACCGTCACCGGGACGAAATCCTTGCCGTCGAAAGCCGGGTTGAAGACCGCGTAAGCCACCGCCGTCTGCTGCGACTGGTTGGTGAAGGAGTGCGGGACCCCGCGCGGGATCGTCACGATGCTGCCGGGCTTGAGCTCCAGCTTCCGGTCGCCGATCCAGAGCGCGCCGTTCCCCCGGAGAAGGATCACCGTCACATCGTGGTTCTCATGGATGTGCAGCGGCTCCTGCTTGCGGATCTGGACGATATGGGCGCTGGCGCTCTCGCCGCGCGACAGCTCCTCGATCGAGACCGCCTGGTCGGCCTTCAGCGGATGCTCCTGGAGCCAGCCGTCCAGCGAAACCCCCTTGCCCCCTTTCTCAATGGGGAAGGTCCTCCATTCGGTCGAGGTGGCGCAGCCGGCCAGCGCCAGCAGCAGGAAAACCGGAAAACTCCGTTTCATCACGTTCTCTCCTTTAATAATCCTTGTTGTCTGAACCATTGAACCGCCCTGCGGACCGCCTCGGCCGCG
>CAYJTM010000158.1:0-2627 GCA_964373055.1 uncultured Planctomycetia bacterium | reverse complement strand
TGCGGCCGTAGAGGGACTTCTGCTTCCAGACGCCGTAGGCCAGGGACATCTTCTTCTCGGGATCGCTCAGCAGAGGGAAGTTAAGCGCGTACTTCTGCTTGAACCCCTTGTGGGAGGCGACCGAATCGGTGCTGACCCCCAGAACCACGCTCCCCTTGCTCTTGATCTCGGAGAGGCTGTCCCGGAAACCGCAGGACTCCCGCGTGCAGCCGGGCGTGTTGTCCCTGGGGTAAAAGTAGAGGACCACCTTCTGGCCCCGGTAATCGGACAGCGAAACCTTTTTTCCCTGATCGCTGAACAGCGTGAATGCCGGGGCCTTCCCGCCAATCTTCACTTTAGCCATGGGGATCCTCCTTAAAGACTATTGTAACAGCGGAAGCTGGAGCCACAGCAGAAGGAATGCCAGCGCCAGCGTCGGCAGCGTCACCGCGAGGCCCGGCCCCAGCCACCGCGAGAATTGGGTTTTATGTCCTTCCTTCTCCAGCATGCCGATCGCCACGATATTGGCCGTGGAGCCGATCATCGTGGCGTTTCCGCCGAGCGTCCCGCCGAAGAGAAGAGCCCACCAGAGGGAGCCGACCGCCGTGCCGGAAGCGGCGAGGTCGGCCACGATCGGGATGAAGGTGGCCACCACCAGGATGTTGTCCAGGATCGCCGTGAGGGTGGCGGAGATGACCAGCACAAGCCCCAGCAGCAGCGCCGGGTTGGTCCCGGCGATCGCTTTAAGGCCCCCGGCGATCCGGTCGGTCACGCCGACGTAGCGCAGCGTCCCCACCGAGGCGAACAGCAGGAGAAAGAAGGATAGCGTCCACCAGTCCACCCGTTTTTCCACCAGGGCGCGGGATTTCTCCCCCTCGATGAAGAGGCAGACACCCGCCATCAGGAACGGGAAGCCCAGCAACAGCGTGTTTTTCTCCAGCCCCAGGCAATGCTCCACCCCGTGGTGCAGGATGAGGCCCAGGATCGTGAGCATAAAGATGATCCCCGCCAGGCGGAACTCCTTGCGGGTGGAATGGGTCTCCTCGATCGCCTTCTCCCGCGTCCGGGCAACACCGCGGGCCATCTCCTGAAGCGGTCCCCGGTAATAGAGCATGCAGATGCCGATCGTCAGCACGAGGCAGGCCAGCGAAATCGGCGTCGCCCAGCGTAGGAAGTCGCCGAAGGCCAGCCCGGCCCGCATCGCGATCAGCACGCCGATCGGGTTGCCCACCACGGTGGCGCTGGATCCGACGTTGGTGGCCAGCACGATCATCACGATGAACGGGAAGGGGTCGAGCTTCAACTTCTTGGTCAGGTGCAGCGTCAGCGACGTCATGAAGAGGATCGAGGTCACCTCGTCCACCAGCGCCGCCGTCAGCATCGCCAGCACCATCATCACCGGGAAGAAAAAGGCGGCGCGGTGGCTGACCCGGTCCAGCAGCCGCTCCATCAGCGTTTCGAAGAACTTCCGCTCCTCCAGGAAGCCGATCACGATCATCATCGCGATCAGGAAGAGGATGATCTCGACGTTGGCGAACTCGATCAGGTGGGGGATATCGAGGAGCCGGGTGGCCAGCAGGGCCGTGATGCCGGTCAGCGCGAAGGCCAGGCGGAACTGCCAGTAGAAGAGGGTGCCCAGGATGAAGCTGGCGAAGATGGTGACCGCGAGGATCTGGGAATGGGTCAGGTGGGCCGCCACCGCGGCAGCGACCACCGCGCCCAGCAACCCAAAGAACCAGGGGAGAGACTTCACCCCACCCCTTCGGTAACGTCGTCCAGCAGCAGGACCGCCCGGTTCTTCTGCACCTCCAGCAGGCCGTCGCCGGTCGATCGCATGACCCGCGTGGCGCCGGACGGGTCACGAAAAGTGACCTTGCCCGGCACCAGCGTGGTGACCAGCGGCGCGTGGTTCGAGAGGATGCCCAGGTAGCCCAACTCCCCCGGCGCCACCAGCGAGGTGACCTCGCCGCTGAACATGCGCTTTCTTGGAGTCAGAATCTCTAACTTGAAAGAGTTCGCCATAAATTCCGTTCACCCTGAGCAAGCCGTTCATCCTGAGCTTGTCGAAGGATGAACAGCGCGTCGAAGGGTTCTCTTAGCTTTTCCCTGCTCCGACTGTCGCCAGCTTTTCGGCGGCCGTCTGCACGTCCTCGATGGTGCCCTGCATGTAGTACGATTGCTCCGGTAAATCGTCCAGCTTTCCTTCCACGATCATCTTGAAGCCCTTGATCGTGTCGGCCAGCTTCACGTATTTGCCCGGCTGGCCGGTGAAGGCCTCGGCCACGAAGAACGGCTGCGAGAGGAACTTCTGGATCCTCCGCGCGCGGGCCACGATCAGCTTGTCCTCCTCGGAGAGCTCGTCCAGCCCCAAGATCGCGATGATGTCGCGCAGGTCCTTGTACCGCTGTAGGATCTTCTGCACCGCGCGGGCGACCGCGTAATGCTCCTCCCCCACGATGCGCGGGTCCAGGATGCGGGAGGTGGACTCCAGCGGGTCCACGGCCGGGTAAATCCCGAGCTCCGCGATCTGCCGGGAGAGCACGGTGGTGGCGTCCAGGTGGGAGAAGGTGGTCGCCGGCGCCGGGTCGGTCAGGTCGTCGGCGGGCACGTAGACCGCCTGCACCGAGGTGATCGAGCCCCGCTTCGTG
>CAYJTM010000157.1:0-2628 GCA_964373055.1 uncultured Planctomycetia bacterium | reverse complement strand
GGAAGCTGGTCTCCTCCCCGATCTCGATCGGCTCAATGTCGCCCCGCAGGACGCATCCCGGCCAGATCGAAACGCGGGGGCCCAGCGTCACCCTGCCGATCACCACCGCCGAAGGGTGGACAAAGGCGGTTGGATCAATCTTCGGCATCACTCCGTCGAATTCTTCAATCATTCGTTATCCCCCTAACCGTCATTGCGAGGGTGCGAAGCACCCGAAGCAATCTCGTTTCAAAGAATCAGCATTGCATCGCCGTACGAATAGAACCGGTACTTCTGCTTCACCGCTTCCTCGTAGGCCGCCCGGACCCGCTCCTCTCCCGCGAAGGCGGAGACGAGCAGCAACAGGCTGGTGCCCGGCAGATGGAAATTTGTGATCATCGAATCCACGGCCCCGAATTTGAATCCCGGACGAATGAATAAACTTGTCATTGCGAGGCCGCCAGAGGCGGCCGAAGCAATCTCGCTCTCCAGCGCCCTCACCACCGTCGTCCCCACAGCGATCACACGCCCACCGGATTTCTTGGTCTCGGCGATCGCCTGTGCCGTTTCCTCGGGAATCCGGAACTTCTCGGGGTGGAGTTTCCCCTCGGCCATCTCTTTCTCTCCAACCGGCTTGAAGGTGCCCCAGCCGACGTGCAGCGTCACGTAAACAACCCGGATCCCCTTTTGCCGGATCTTCTCCAACAGCTCCGGCGTGAAGTGGAGCCCCGCCGTGGGGGCCGCCACCGCCCCGGCCTCACGGGCGTAGACCGTCTGGTACCAATCGGCATCCTCCGGCCGGACCGGCCGGTCAATGTAGGGAGGCAGCGGCATCTCCCCCAGCCGGCGGAGCGCCGTTTCCACCCCTCTCCCTTCGAACCGGACCAGCCGCTCCCCGTTTTCCCAGGAGAGGACTTCCGCGTGAAGCCGGCCCTCATCGAACTGCAGGCGGGTCCCCGGCTTCAGGTTCTTCGCCGGCTGCCCCAGGCACCGATAAATCACGCACTTTTTGTCGTCATTGCGAGGAGGCCCCTCGGGCCGACGAAGCAATCTCCCCAGCAATAAAAGTTCGATTTTCCCGCCGGTCATCGCCTTGCGGCCGTAAACCCGGGCCGGCAGCACCTTCGTGTCATTGAGCACCAGGCAGTCCCCTTGCTTCAGGAGATCCGGCAGGTCGCGAAAGATGTGGTGGCGGAAAAGGGGGCTGTCCCCTTGCGGGACAGTCCCCTTTTCCCGCCGAACCACCAGCAGGCGGGCGGCATCCCGCGGCTCGCAGGGTTGTTGCGCGATCAGTTCCTTCGGAAGTTCGTAGGTGAGCACTTAAATCAGCTATTAGGATAACTGAAACAGCTTGAGATCCAAAAAGCGCTGCATGCGCTGAAAATCCTGATCCCGCGTAAAGATGGTTTTTTGATGGGTCAACGCCGTATGGGCGATGACCAGATCGGGAATGCTGATGCCGGAGATTCCCCGACTCTTTAATTGCCAGCGGCTTTCCAACAACTGATCCCACAAATCCGCCGGCGGTTCAAGACGCGGCAAAGCTCCGAAATCCCTTTTCAGCCGGTTGAATTCCGACCGGGTTCTGGCTCCCGAAATAATTTCTACCATCACAAGCGGGGTCGTGCATACCCGCTTTTCCCCCAATAACAGCTCAACGGTTTTACCCCAATGCGAATTCGGCTCTCGAAAAAATTCGATCCAAACCGAGGTATCCACGAGAACCTCGCTCATCGGGGATAATCTCTTACCTTTCGCGACCGCTCCAGGTCGATATCCAGCTTCAGTTTTCCGCGAAGCGACCTGAGATCCTCTATCCTCTTTGCGTCAATCAGCCGTTGTAACGCCAAAACAAGTGTAGCCGTCCGAGTCTTGACTCCGCAGAGTTTCTGCGCTTCGTCCAGAAGGTCTTTCGGCACATCAATAGTCGTGCGCATGGCATCATCACCTCCCAAGTAAAGATACATCAAAAATATGCATAAATCAACGTGTTTTACGCATCACATTTCGGCGCTAGGCGGGCGGCATCGCGCGGTTCGCAGGGCTGCTGCGCGATCAGCTCCTTCGGGAGATCGTAGGTGAGCACGAAACGACTATAGCAAGCAGGCAGGATTACGCGGCGACGCCGAGAACTTCGACTGGCTCTTGCCAATCTCGCTGGACGGCGCCGTTGATCCGGAGGATGCCGTCGACCCGGCCGCGCAGAGCCGCTTCCATGCCGGCCAGCTGGGACAAGCTCAGATGCGGCGCCAGATCTCCGGAAAGAGCCACCACGTCGATGGGCGGGGGGGCCCATTTCCGCTCCATGCCGATCGGGATATTCTTGAACAGAGCCATTCCCCCGCGACCGGCTTCCACCTCCGTCGCGAGAAAAGCGCGGACTTGCTCCACGCCCCCCTGTAGGCGGACAATCCGCTTCGGCCCGATCGCCCGCTCAACCGCCGGATCCAGCCGGATGCCGGGCCCAAGATAAAGCTGAGTCCCGCTCCAGATTTCCGACGCCGGCACCGCGATCCACTTTCCGCCCATCTCCAAACCCGCCAGCACCGCCCGGCTAGGTAGAAGATCCTGCGCGAATTCCACTTCTCCCGTAGGAGTCACGGCAGTGGAACCGTCAAATATCCGAATTCTTTCCTCCGTCCCGGCGGC
>CAYJTM010000156.1:0-2633 GCA_964373055.1 uncultured Planctomycetia bacterium | reverse complement strand
GCGGCAGCATCACCATCGGCTGGCCGAGCATCACCGCCTCCGCCTCGATGCCGCCCACACCCCAGCCGAGCACGCCGAGGCCATTGATCATCGTGGTGTGGCTGTCGGTGCCGACCAGACTGTCCGGGAAGGCGACGATGGTGCCGTCCATCTTGCGGGTCATCACGACGGTGGCCAGGTATTCCAGGTTCACCTGGTGCACGATGCCGGTGGCCGGAGGGACCAGCCGGAAGTTGTCGAACGCCTTGCTGCCCCACTTCAAAAACTCGTACCGTTCGCGGTTCCGCTCGAACTCGATCCGGGCGTTGGTGGCCAGCGCGGCCGATGAGCCGAAGGCATCCACCTGCACCGAGTGGTCAATGACGAGGTCGCAGGGGACGAGGGGGTTGATCTTCTTCGGGTCCCCGCCGGCCCGGGCGATCGCCGCTCGCAGCGCCGCCAGGTCCACCATGCAGGGGACGCCGGTGAAATCCTGCAACACCACGCGGCCCGGCATAAAGGGGACCTCCGAGGCGCCGGGATTCTTCGGGTTCCAGCGCGCGAGCCGCTCGACGTCTTCCTTGCGCACCTTGAACCCGTCCACGTTGCGCAGCAGGGACTCGAGCAGGATCCGGATGGAGTACGGCAAGCGGTCCACCCGCCCCGCCCCGGCCGCCGAAAGGGCGGCCAAGCGGAAGATGCGGACGGTGCCGCTCTTCGTGGAAAGGTTGGAGATCGCTCCGAAGGGATCCTGCGGCATGATGATTTTATTGTACTACGAGGAGGGGGAATTCTACGGCAAGGCGAGGGCAAATTTGATTGCGCGGTGAATCTCATTCATTTTTTGAGCGGAAAGGGCGCAGATCCGCTCTTTGAGCAAAGCCTTTTCAATGGTTGCCATTGAATCCACGTTGATCACGCACTCTTTGGGCATCCCTTCCCTGGACGTCAAGATAACCTCGACAGGCAATCCACGTTTCCTTGTCGTCACGGGAGCCACGGTAACACTTTCGCGGACTGCGTAGGCCTCGTCGCGGGAAAGCAGCAGGACAGGACGGGTTCCGGCCGGTGAAGGCAACTGCGCCCACCAGACTTCACCTCGTTTCATCACCAAGGATCCTTGCCAAATTCGCGGGCGGCGTGACGGCTTCCTTCCCTGACTTCCATGCGGGATTCAGGATGCTTCCGGTAGCCTTCGGTGTACTGACGGATGAGTTTCTCTTCTTCCTGCCGCTTCAACCAGGCCCGCAGCGCTTCCACCACCGCGGCGCTGCGCGGCAGTTTCAGCTTCCGGCGGGCCTGCTCCATGGAATCAAACAGCTCTTTCGGCAAACTGACCGCCACCTTGGCAACAGCGCTGCTCATTATGGTATTCCTCCAGTCATACCAAAAGTATACCATAAATTCGCCCCACACAGCAGGAGATTCATCGGCGCAGGGGATTCGGCCTTCGACAGGCTCAGGCCGAACGGTTACGCAAAATCCAGGAAGATTTCGTCGAGGCGGGGGATGCCGCTGGCCTCGGACTGATCCACGACGCCGCGGATCCGCTCTTCGAAGGTGGGGCGCTCGTTCTCGTAGAAGACACCCAGATGGATCTTGTCCTCTTTCAAGGCCAACTCAAACGCCTTGGCCCGGTCCTTCACGTCGTGGGTCTCGGGGATCGCCGCCAGCTGGGGAGGGAGATCCTTGTAGGTGTTGTAATAGGTGATGCAGGGGGAGATGACGTCAATGAAGGAGAAACCACGGTGGTTCATGGCCCGCGTGATCAGGGCCTCCAGCTCCTTGTTCTTACCGGAGTAGCCGCGCGCGACGAAGGAGATGTCGTAGGCCAGCGCCATCGCGATCGGATTGAGCGGTGGCTCGATGGTGCCGTAGGGCGAGGCGGCGGTCTTCATGCCCAGCGGCCCCGTCGGGGAGGCCTGCCCCTTGGTGAGCCCGTAGGTGCCGTTGTCCATCACGATGTAGACGATCGAGGGGTTGCGCCGCGCCATGTGCGGGATGTGGCCGCCGCCGATCGCGAAGGCATCCCCATCGCCGCCCACCGCCACCACGGTCAAGTCCGGGTTAGCCACCTTGATGCCGGTGGCAATCGGGAGCACCCGCCCGTGCACCGTGTGGAAGCCGTAGCTCTTCACGTAGGGGGGCAGCCGGCCGGAGCAGCCGATGCCGGAAACGAAGACCGTGTTCTTCGGGTCCACGTCCCGCGCGGACAGCGAATTGCAGAGGGCGTTCAGGACGCCGAAGTCGCCGCACCCGGGGCACCAGACCGGCTCAATCTTGGTCTTGTACTGGGCGGCCGTCATCTTAGGCATGGACCTTTGAGGCCTCCTTGATTTTGTTCACGATCTCGCTGGGCGTCCAGGGGATGCCGCCCCCCTTGGCCAGGGAGACCACGTCGATGTTCCGGTTGCTGTTGGTCAAGTGCGATTTGAGCAGCGAGGCGAACTGCCCGGAGAAGTTCAGCTCCGGAACGATCACCCGCTTCACCCCCTGCGCCAGGTACTTGTTGATGATCTCCGACGGGAAGGGCCAGAGGATCTTGGGATGCAGGGCGCCCACCTTGAGGCCCTCTTTGTTAGCGATCTCCACCGCCTCTCGGATCACCCCTTCCCCGGAGCCCCAGCCGATCACCGCCACCTCCGGCTTCTCGA
>CAYJTM010000155.1:0-2636 GCA_964373055.1 uncultured Planctomycetia bacterium | reverse complement strand
GCCGAGCGGCTGCGGGGCGTGGTGCCGGTGGAGCGGACCGTGGTGGTGACCACGGCCAACCAGGCGGAGATCGTCCGGAAGCAGCTCCCCTCCATCCGGTGGGAGCATTTCCTGGTGGAGCCGGCTTCCCGGAACACCGCGGCGGCGATCGGCCTGGGCACCGTAACGATCCTCCGGGAGGACCCCGAGGCGGTGATCGTGGTGGTGCCGGCCGACCATGTGATCCGCCCGGCGCGGAGTTTCCAGCAGACGATCCGCCGTGCCGCCGAGGTGGCGGTGGACCGGGAAGGGCTGGTCTGCCTTGGGATCAAGCCGACCTACCCGGCCACCGGGTTCGGCTACATCGAGCCGATGGGGGAGCGGATCCCCCCGGGCGCCCACCGGGTGCGCCGGTTCATCGAGAAGCCGGACCTGAAGACGGCGAACCGCCTGATCCGCCGGCCCCGCATCGTCTGGAACGGCGGCATCTTCTGCTGGCGGGGGCGGACGATCATGAGGGCGATCCACCAGTGGCTGCCGGCCCTCTACAACGGGCTGGAGGCGATCCGCAAGGCGGCCGGCACGCCGGTGGGCAACATGCGGCTCAAAGAGCTCTACAAGCAGCTGCCCAGCATCTCCATTGATGTCGGGGTGCTGGAGCGCTCCCGCAACGTCTGGGTGGTCCCGGCCGATTTTTCCTGGGACGACGTCGGCTCCTGGAACAGCTTAGGGTTCCTGCACGCCGGCAACGCCGATGGCAACGTGGTGCTCGGTTCCCACGCCGGGTTCGACACCCACAGCTCGATCATCGTGGGGGACCCGAAACACATGATCGCCACCGTCGGCGTGAAGGACCTGATCATCGTGCAGACGCCGGACGCCACGCTGGTCTGCCAGAAGACCCAGGCGCAGGCGGTCCGCAAAGTGGTGGCGACGCTGGCCGCCTCCTCCCACTGGAAAAAACTTCTTTGAAGCAGGCCTACCACCGGACCCAACTGGAAAACGGACTGAGGATCGTCAGCGCCCCCCGATGGGGATCGGAGTCGGTCGCGATCGGCATCTGGATCGGCGTCGGCGCCCGGCACGAGCCCGGCCGGATCAGCGGCGCCGCCCATTTCCTGGAACACCTGATCTTCAAGGGGACAAAGCACCGCTCCTCCCGCCAGATCAAGGAGGCCATCGAGGGGGCCGGAGGTTCGCTGAACGCTTTCACCGACGAGGAGTTCACCTCGGTCGTCGCCAAGGTGCAGGCGAAGGATCTGGCCTCCGGTATGGAGGTTTTGAGCGATATGGTGCTGAACCCCGAGTTGGACCCCCGGGAGATGGAGAAGGAGCGGCAGGTGGTGTTGGAAGAGATCCGGATGGTGAGGGACCTGCCGATGCACTTCGTGCACGACATGCTCAACTCCCTTCTTTGGCCGGGGCACCCGCTTGGCCGGGATATCGCCGGCACGCCGGCCTCTTTAAGCCGGATCCGGCGCGGCGACCTCCTCCGGTTCCAGAGCCGCTACTACCGCCCCCGCAACGTGGTGATCGCCGCCAGCGGGCGGTTGAGCCACCGCGACCTGGTGGAGGCGGTCACCCGTTCCTGGGGGAAGGTGGCCCCCGGCCGGACCGCCCATTGCCGGAAACCGGTCAGCCGTCAGCGCCGGCCCCGGCTCAAGATCGAAAACAAGGAGACGGAGCAAACCCACTTCTCTCTCGGCTTCCATGCCTTCCCGCGCAATCACCCCGACGTGCAGGCCCTCTCGCTGCTCAACGTTCTGCTGGGCGGCAACATGTCCTCCCGGCTGTTCCAGCGGGTCCGGGAGGAGCAGGGGCTGGCCTACGAGATCGGCTCGCAGGTGAAGCGGTTCCGGGACACCGGGCTCTTTTCGATCAGCGCCGGCGTGGAGCACAAGCACCTGGTCCGCTGCCTGAAAACGGTGCTCAAGGAGCTGAAGCGGATCCGGCGGGAGCCGGTCTCTCCAAAAGAGTTCGGGCAGGCGGTGGAGTACCTGACGGGCCAAGTCCTCTTCGCGCTGGAGGACACCGTGGAGCACATGTGCTGGATCGGCGAGTGCGAAATGCTGCTGGGCCGCGTGCAGCCGGCCGAGGTGATCCTCGACCAGATGGCGAAGGTGCGCCGCTCGGACCTCACCCGAGCGGCCCGGGCGGTGCTTCGCACCGACCGGTTGAGCTTGGCGGTGATCGGCCCCGTCAAAAAAGACGTCCAGCGTCAGGTCGCGGATCTTTTGGTGTAGGGTGGAGGGTGTAAGGTGAAGGAAAAGGAATGAGCGCGAGTCAATGACAAACCGCCCTACACCCTACACCCTACACCCGATTCTCGTGGCTCCCTCCATCCTGGCGGCCGATTTCGGCCGGCTGGCCGAGGAGACCCGGCGCATGGAGCAGGCAGGGGCCGATTGGATCCACCTCGACGTGATGGACGGCCACTTCGTGCCGAACCTCACGATCGGCCCGCAGGTGGTGCAGGCGATCCGGCCGGTGACGAAGCTTCCGCTCGACGTGCACCTGATGGTTGAGAACCCGGAGCAGTACCTGTCGATCTTCGTGAAGGCCGGGGCCAACCGGGTGACCGTGCACGCGGAGGCCGCCTCCGACCTGCTCCGAATCGTGCGGCAGATCCATGGGCTGGGCGCCAAGGCGGGTGTGGC
>CAYJTM010000154.1:0-2657 GCA_964373055.1 uncultured Planctomycetia bacterium | reverse complement strand
CCTGGTAGCGCTCCTCCGACAAAAGCTCTTTCTTCTTGAGCGGCGTCTCGCCCGGGTCGATCACCACGTATTCCTCGTAGTAGATGACCCGCTCGATGTCCCGCAGGTTCATGTCCAGGAGGGTGGCCAAGCGGCTGGGCATCGCCTTGAAGAACCAGACGTGCGTGACAGGGGCGGCCAGCTCGATGTTGCCCATCCGCTCACGGCGCACGCTGGAGCGGGTGACTTCCACACCGCAGCGGTCGCAAACGATCCCCTTGTATTTGACCCGCTTGTACTTTCCGCAGCTGCACTCCCAGTCCTTCGTGGGCCCGAAGATCCGCTCGCAGAAGAGACCGTCCTTTTCCGGCTTCAAGGTCCGGTAGTTGATGGTCTCGGGTTTCTTTACCTCGCCGCGCGACCAACCGCGGATCACCTCGGGGGAGGCCAGCCGGATCGAGATCGTGTCGAACGCGGGGGCGTCCTGAGCGGCCCCTGCAGCGCCGCCAGTGAGCCCCAGGTCCCGGGCGGCTTTCTCCACCCGGTCCATCTTTTCCCGGTCGAGCCGGTCCAGTTCCCGCGTGCTCTCAGGCATCAGCTCACCCCTTGCGTTCCGTCCGGATGTCCAGACACAGGCTTTGAAGCTCCTTCACCAGCACGTTGAACGACTCCGGCGTGCCGGGATGCAGCGAATGCTCTCCCTTGACGATCGACTCATAGATGCGGGTCCGCCCGACCACGTCGTCCGACTTGACGGTCAGCAACTCCTGCAGCGTGTAGGCGGCGCCGTAGGCCTCGAGGGCCCAGACTTCCATTTCTCCGAACCGCTGCCCGCCGAACTGCGCCTTACCGCCGAGGGGCTGCTGCGTGACCAGCGAGTAGGGGCCGATGGAGCGGGCGTGGATCTTGTCGTCCACCAGGTGGATCAGCTTCATTATGTAGATGTGGCCGACCGTCACCTCCTGGTCGAACAGGTGGCCGGTCATGCCGTCCCGCAGCAGGGTCTGGCCGCTCTCCGGGATCTTCGCCTCTTTCATGAGGGCCTTGATTTCGGATTCGCGCGCGCCGTCAAACACCGGCGAGGAGACCCTTAAGCCCAGCACCTTCGCGGCCCAGCCCAAATGGGTTTCCAGGATCTGGCCGACGTTCATGCGGGAGGGAACGCCGAGCGGGTTTAAGACGATGTCTACCGGGGTGCCGTCGTTCAAGTACGGCATGTCCTCCACCGGGAGGATCTTCGCGATGACCCCCTTGTTCCCGTGGCGGCCGGCCACCTTGTCGCCGACCTGCACCTTCCGCTTCGAGGCGGCATAGACCACCACCTTCTTCAGCACCCCGGGCGGCAACTCGTCCCCGCGCTTGAATTGGTCGATTTCCCGGCCCTCTTCGTAGGAGAACTCCGCCAGATGGTCGTTGAGCACGAGCAGCGCCTTGCGCAGCTCCTCCTCCCGCTCCTTGTCGGCCAGCCGGACATCTTCCAGATCGGCCTGCTCCAACTTCGCGATGTCCGTTGCCTTGACAGTATGGTGCTGGCCGATCAACACGTTGCCGCGCTCCTCGTCCAGGATCGAATGCTCCAGCTTCTGGCCGACCAGCAGCCGGCTTAAGAGCTTTAGCCGCTCCTTCCGGACGCTCCTGATCTGCCCCTGGAAGCTCTTGTGGATGGCCTCCATCTTGCCCTCCTCCTCGGCCACCTCTTCCTTGGTCTTGGCCCGCACCTTTTTTCTAGAAAAGACCTTCACCTCCACGATGATCCCCTCGACGCCGGGCGGCACCGTGAGGCTGGCGTCCCGCACGTCGCCGGCCTTCTCGCCGAAGATCGCCCGCAGCAACCGCTCCTCGGGGGACTGCTCGGTCTCCGACTTCGGGACCACCTTGCCAACCAGGATGTCGCCGGGGTGCACCTCGGCGCCGATCCGCACGATGCCGTGCTCGTCCAGGTCTTTCAAGGCCTCTTCGCCGACGTTCGGGATGTCCCGCGTGATCTCTTCGTTGCCGAGCCGCGTGTCGCGCGCTTCGATCTCGAACTCCTCGATATGTACGGATGTAAAATCGTCGTCCTTGACCATCCGCTCGCTGATGAGGATCGCGTCTTCGAAGTTGTAGCCGCGCCAGGGCATGAAGGCCACCAGCAGGTTCTTGCCCATCGCCAGCATGCCGTCCTTGGTGGCCGATCCGTCGGCGAGCACCTGGCCCGCCTTCACCTTCTGGCCCACCCCGACCAGCGGGCGCTGGTTGATGCTGGTGTTGGCGTTCGACCGCTGGAATTTTTTGAGCGGGTAGACGATCCGGTCCACGACGATCCGGTCGGACTGGACCTCCTTCACGGTGCCGGCCTCGGCGGCCACCACGACCGCCCCGGAATCCTTCGCCGCGCGGGCCTCCATGCCGGTGCCGATCAGCGGGGGCTCCGGGAACAGGAGCGGCACCGCCTGGCGCTGCATGTTGGAGCCCATGAGGGCGCGGTTGGCGTCGTCATGCTCCAGGAACGGTATTAGGGAAGCGGCCACGGAGACCAGCTGCTTGGGGGAGACATCCTTGAAGTGGACCTCGGCCGGCGGGACTTGCGGGAAGTTGCCGCGGTGGCGGCAGCGGACCCCCTTGTCCAGGAATTTCCCGGAATCGTCCACGCGGGCGTTGGCCTGCGCGATGACGTACTTGTCCTCCACGTCGGCCGA
>CAYJTM010000153.1:0-2658 GCA_964373055.1 uncultured Planctomycetia bacterium | reverse complement strand
TTTGTTACCCCCTGGACATTAAACATGAAATCATATAATCTGATTATCAGAATAAATGGAGGAGGAGCGCATGGGCTATGCAATTCGCATCACTGAGCTGAGCCGGCACTTGTCCGAATACGTGAACCGGGTGGCTTACAAGGGTGAGAGCTTCGTGCTGCTGCGCGGCAAGAAGCCGTTGGCGGAGCTGAGGCCCGCGCCGCGAGGAAAGCGGCTGGGGGAATTGGCGGAACTGCTGAAGTCGCTGCCGCGCCTGTCGAGAGAGGAGGCGACCGGTTTTCTTGCAGACTTGAACAAGGGGAAGCGGCGGCTGGCCAAGGGAGGAATGAAAAGCCCGTGGGGATCCTGATCGACGCCAGCGTGCTGATTGAAGCGGAGAAAGGGCGCCTGGACGTTGCTTCAAAAACCAAGGGAAGGGAAGAGGAAGAATTCTTCATTTCCGTGATCACCGCGAGCGAGCTGCTTCATGGGGTCTGGCGCGCCAAGCAGGATTCGAAGGTGCGGGCCAAACGAGCCGCGTTCGTCGAAGCCATCTTGGACCGTTTCCCGGTTCTCCCGGTTGATCTGACGACCGCCCGGATCCACGCCGAGCTGTGGGCGCAAATGGAGTCGAAAGGGGATTCCATCAGCGCCCACGACACTTGGTTGGCGGCGACGTGCATCGCCCACGGGTTCCGTTTCGCGACCGGCAATGTCCGGGAGTTTAAAAGGATTCCGGGTCTTGCGGTCGAAGACTGGTCCGCTTAGCTAGGGTGACTCCCACAACGTTGCGGAGATCGCTGCACCTGCCCGACGCCACGGCCCTTGTCGTCGGCTGCGTGATCGGCGCCGGGATCTTCCGGACCGCCGCCTCCATCGCGAAACACCTCCACGAACCCTGGCTCGTGATGGCCGTCTGGGCGGCCGGCGGGTTCATCTCCTTCTGCGGCGCTCTCTGCTACGCGGAGCTGGGGGCCGCCTACCCCAAGACCGGCGGCGATTATGTCTATATAAGGAAGGCGTACGGCCCGGCAGCCGGGTTCCTGTTCGGCTGGACGAAGCTGTTCACCGAGCGGGTCGGCACGATCGCCGTGCTGGGGTTCGTCTTCGCGGAGTACGCCGCCTCCGCGCTGGGATTGAGTTCGATTCAAACCAAGGAATTGGCCACGCTGGCCATTTTGCTGCTGACTTGGGCCAACATCGCCGGGATTCACGTCGGAAAAGGGGTCCAAAACCTGCTGACGGCGGTCAAGCTGTTCGCGCTGCTGATGATCATCGGGATCGGGTTTTCCATGGCTCCCGCCGGGGCCGCGGCCCCCCTGCCTGTCGTCTCTTCGTTGGACCTTTCCACTCTGCAGGCGTTCGGCGTGGCCCTCGTTTTCGTGCTCTGGACCTACGGCGGCTGGACCGAATCGGCCTACGTGGCCGAGGAGATCCACGACCCGCACCGGAACCTCCCCTGGTCCATCCTGCTGGGTTTGAGCGTGGTCACTCTGCTGTACCTCACGGTCAACTGGGTCTACATGCGGGTGATCCCGCTCTCCGACATGCCGGGCACGCCGCTGGTGGCCGCCGAGGTGATGCGGAGGTCGCTGGGTCCCGCCGGGGCCACCGTCACCTCTCTCATGATCGCCTCCTCCGCGTTCGGCGCCTTGAACGGCTACATCCTGACCAGCGGCCGGATCCTGCTGGCCGTGGGGCAGGACCACCCCCTCTTCTCCCGGCTGGCGGTGATCCATCCGGTCTTCGCCACGCCGGCTCGCGCGCTGGCCTTCAACGCGGCCATCGGGGTGCTGCTGGTCTGGGTCGGCACGTTTGACCAGATCGTGACCTATTCCACCGTGGTGATCTCTGTTTTCTTCGCGATGGCGGCGCTGGCGGTCATCGTGCTTCGGGTGAAAGATCCCAAAACCCCCCGGCCATACCGGGTTTGGGGATACCCGGTGACGCCGGTGCTGTTCGTGCTGGCGCTGGGGCTCTTCGTCGCCAACATCGCCTGGACGGAGCCGAAAGAGGCAGCGTTCGGCTTCCTGCTGGCCGGGCTGGGGCTTCCGGTTTACCTGCTGTCGCGGGGAAGGAAAAAATGAGATTGCTTCATCCCGCCTTGGCGGGACTCGCAATGACGGCGGTGGTTTTCCTGCTGGCTGGCGCGGGCAACCGGCCTCGCCCCACGGAGGAGCAAAAGGAGTTCGCACGGGAGCGGCAGGAGATGGTCTTCCATCAAATCCAGCGCCGGGGGATCATGGATAAACGGGTGCTGGAGGCCATGGGGGCGGTGCCCCGGCACCTGTTCGTTCCGCAGAAGCTCCAGCAGATGGCCTACATGGACGGACCCCTGCCGATCGGGCAGCAGCAGACCATCTCGCAGCCCTACATCGTGGCCCTCATGACCGAGCTGGCGGAGGTGAGCGACGGGGAGAAGGTCCTGGAGATCGGCACCGGCTCCGGTTACCAAGCGGCGGTGCTGGCACAGCTGACCGACAAGGTTTTCACCATCGAGATCCTGCCGGAGCTAGCCGCTCAGGCACAGCACCGGTTGAAGGCGATGGGATATGATCAGGTGCGGGGCCGCACCGGCGACGGGTACCTTGGCTGGCCGGAGGAGGCGCCCTTTGACGCGATCCTGGTGACCGCGGCGCCGGAGGAGGTCCCTCAGCCGCTGACGGACCAGCTGGCGGA
>CAYJTM010000152.1:0-2660 GCA_964373055.1 uncultured Planctomycetia bacterium | reverse complement strand
GGAGGCGGCCAAAAAGATCGCTCTGCTTTAAAGAGAGCTCAAGATCATGGCGCCGGGGCATGAGATTATCTTAGCCCATTTATGACCTGCGTCATAGGAGCGGACCCGCCTCCTTGTCTATACTTAGGGCAGAAGACAAGGAGGACACCCCTTAATGAAAGTTAAAAACTGGATCACCAAAGAGGTCATCACGATTCCGCCGGAGGCGTCGGTGAAGGAGGCCTTCGGCCTGATGAAATCGCTGGGGATCCGCCACCTTCCCGTTGCCAAAAACGGCTTCCTCAAGGGAATCGTAACGGACCGGGACCTTCGGCGGCCGAAAATTTCCGATGTTTTTAAGACGTGGGATGAGCTTTATCGGATCAGCGATGACATCCAAGTGGAGGATGTCATGGTGAGCCCAGCCATCACCGTTGGGGAGGAGGCGTCCATCAAAGAGGCCGCTCAGATCATGGCCCAGAAACGGATCGGGGCCTTACCGGTCACAGATTCCAAAGGGACTATGGTGGGCATCATTACCGAGTCGGATGTTTTAAGGGCCTTCGTGGCAGGAAAGAAGTAGCGCGAGAGGACGCTGTGCCGGCTGCGCCGAAACTAAAGCTGAAGTGGGACGTGGCACTCTTCATCAGCTTGGTCCATTTGGGGGTGTTGCTGGCGCCCTTCACCTTCACCTGGCCGGCCTTCTGGCTCTGCCTGGGGTTGATGTGGGTGACCGGCTGGGTGGGGATTGCTCTGTGTTATCACCGGCTGCTAACCCATCGAAGCTTCAAAGTGCCTCGGTTGTTGGAGTATCTCTTGGCGTTCTGCGGGGTGCTGGCGGCCCAGGGGGGACCGGTCGGCTGGGTTTCCACCCACCGTCTGCACCACGCCTATTCCGATACACCCCAGGATCCCCACAGTCCGGTAGAAAGCTTCTGGTGGGGCCACATGGGATGGTTCTTTTATGATGATCCGAGGAGAGCTCGGTGCGCCGCGCTGGATCTCGCGCGGGATCCGGTCCACCTCTTCCTGAACCGGACCCAGGGCCTCTGGCCGGTCCTGCTGGGCGTTCTCCTCTATGCTCTCGGAGGTCTCCCCTGGCTGATCTGGGGCTTCAGTGTGCGAACCGTGGTGGTCTACCATGTCACGTGGCTGGTGAATTCCGCGGCCCACACCTGGGGCTACCAGAGCTATCCAACCAACGACCGGTCCACGAACTGCTGGTGGGTGGCCCTGCTGTCTTTCGGAGAAGGATGGCACAACAACCACCATGCCTTCCCCCGCTCCGCCGCGCACGGCCTGCGCTGGTGGGAGTTGGACCTGACCTACCTGACCATTCGGACGTTTGAGATCCTGGGGCTGGCTAAGAATATTGTTGTCCCGGACAAAACACGCAGAGCGGCTCCAAACACATGATCAATGTAACGAAACTGTACTGTGGATCGGAAAATGGAGCTCCGGTTTCAGCGCAGACCCGACGTCCCGTGGTCGTCTGGACGATGACCCGCCGCTGCAACCTTCGCTGTCTTCACTGCGCCACTGACTCGGAGAACCTCTGTTATCCGGGGGAACTGAATAGGGGAGAAGCAGTGCAGATGCTGGACGATTTGGCCGCCTTCAAGATTCCCGCCCTGCTGCTTTCCGGAGGAGAACCGCTGATGCACTCGGACTTCTTTGAGCTTGCCCAGTACGCCAAGACGCGGGGTATTCGACTAACCCTCTCTACCAACGGGACGCTTATTACACAGGACATGGCCAAACGGATCGCCGCGTTGGATCCGACCTGTGTGGGAATTTCCTTTGACGGACTGCATGGGGTCAACGACCGATTCCGCGGGATGGACCGTGCTTTCCGAAAAGCGATGGGAGGTTTAATACGCCTGAAAGAGTTGGGGCAACGGGTTGGATTACGCTTTACCCTGACCCGCCGGAACATCGAGTCGCTTCCCGGGATCTTCGAGATGGTGGAAAGAGAGCGGATCGACCGGGTCTGCTTCTACCACCTGGTCTACGCTGGCCGCGGCCGTCACTTGGCCGCGGATGACCTCTCCCACGCCGAGATGCGCCAGGCCATCGACACGATCCTCCGAAAAACCCGCGAGTTGGTCCAACGGGGATGGCCCGGTGAAGTCTTGACGGCAGACAATCAGGTCGATGGGGTTTTCATCCTCATGACCCTTTTGGACGAAGGGCGTGAGGATCAGGCAGAGAAGGTCTACCGGTGGCTTACCTGGAACGGGGGCGGGGCCGACTCCTCCGGGGTGGGGATCGCCCACATCGACGCGCGAGGCAGCGTCCACCCGGACCCGTTCTGGCAGGAGGTCACCTTTGGCAACATCAAGGAACGTCCCTTTAGCGCCATCTGGCAAGACGAGTCGCATCCGATGCTTAAAGCTCTTCGGAATCGTCTGCCTCTGCTCAAAGGCCGCTGCGCGGCTTGCCAGTGGAAACCTTTCTGCGGAGGTTCCTCCCGGGTCCGAGCCCAGTTTGCCCATGGGGATCCGTGGGCTTCCGATCCGGCCTGCTACTTAACCGACGAGGAAATTGGATGCCGATGAAAACAGAATGGGAAATCAGCCCCATCGTGGTCATCGTGACCGGCCCTCCCAACGCTCGGGCGGAAGCAGCGGCTCGGCTAACCGGCCGGCTCTTTCGCCGAGGCTTTCGGGTAAGAACTTTAC
>CAYJTM010000151.1:0-2675 GCA_964373055.1 uncultured Planctomycetia bacterium | reverse complement strand
CTTAAACGTCGAAGTAGAGGTAGAACTCCCAGGGATGCGGCCGGAGCCGGACCGGATCAATCTCCCGGGTCCGCTTGTAATCCAGCCAGACGTCCAGCACATCCTGGGTGAACACCCCGCCCTTGAGCAGGAAGGCGTGGTCCTTCTCCAGGGCATCCAGCGCCTCACCGAGCGAGGAGGGCACCGTCGGGATCTTCGCCAAACGCTCCGGCGACATCTCGAACAGGTCCTCGTCCACCGGGGTCCCAGGGTCAATCCGGTTCTGGATCCCGTCCAGACCTGCCAGCAACTGGGCCGAGAAGGCCAGGTACGGGTTGCACGACGGGTCCGGCGACCGGAACTCGATGCGCCGCGCCTTCGGGCTGTCCGAGTAAGTCGGGATCCGGATGGCGGCTGAGCGGTTCCGCTTGCTGTAGACCAGGTTCACCGGCGCCTCGTAGCCCGGCACCAACCGCTTGTAGGAGTTGGTGGTCGGCGCGCACAGCGCCATCAGCGACCGTCCGTGCTTGATCAGCCCGCCGATGTACCACTTGCACAGCTGGGAGATCAGCGCGTAGCCCTTGGCATCGTAGAACAGGGGCACCCCGTCTTTCCACAGCGACTGGTGGCAGTGCATGCCGGACCCGTTGTCCTGGAACAGGGGTTTCGGCATGAAGGTCGCCACCTTGTTGTGCCGGCGCGCGACGTTCTTGATGATGTACTTGTACATGAGGAGCTTGTCCGCCATGTGGGTCAGCGTGTCGAACCTCATGTCGATCTCGCACTGGCCGGCGGTGGCCACCTCATGGTGGTGCACCTCGATCGGGATCCCGGTCTTCATCATGGTCAGGATGATTTCGCTGCGGATGTCCTGCAGCGAGTCGTGCGGCGGAACCGGGAAGTACCCTTCCTTATACCGGGGCTTGTAGCCCAGGTTCGGCTTCTCGTCCTTTCCGGTGTTCCAATCCCCCTCGGAGGAGTCGATGTAGTAATACCCGCTGTGCTGGTTCTGGTCGAAGCGGATGTCGTCGAAAATGAAGAACTCCGCCTCCGGCCCGAAACAAACGGTGTCCGCGATGCCGGTCGCCTTCAAGTACGCCTCCGCCTTCTTGGCGATGAAGCGGGGGTCCCGGCTGTAGGGCTTGCGGGTGAGCGGGTCGTGGATGTCGCAGAGGACCGACAGCGTCGGGACCTGGCAAACCGGGTCCACCACAGCCGTGGAGGGGTCCGGGATCAGGATCATGTCCGACTCGTGGATCTTCTGGAACCCGCGGATCGAGGAGCCGTCGAACCCGATGCCGTCCACCCAGATGGACTTGGCGATGTCGCTGTAGTTGGTGAGCTCCTTCGTGGGGATGGAGAAATGCTGCCAGAGGCCGGGCAGGTCGTTGAACTTGAAGTCCACGATCTGGACCCCGCTCTCCTTGATCAGCTTGTTGGCCCGCTCGATCGCGCCGGTGTTCGGCTTGATGTGGCCGGCCTCGATGCCGGTCACCGCGTTGGCCTGCCGGCCGCGCGACCCGTTAGTGGATGCCGCCTTCTTTGCCCTTGCAACCGCTGCTGCTCTTGCCATCGAAAGAACCTCCCTAAGCGGAGAAAACCTGTTATTAAATTGATCTGCGCGACCGCGGACGGAGTCCTCGTGCGGAAGAGACTATTATAACTCAACGCGTTAATTCCTGATTACAACTATATTAAATCGCTATAACGCAGCCTCCCCGGTTTCCGACGTCCGGATCCGGATCACCTCCTCCACCGTGGAGACGAAGATCTTCCCGTCCCCGACCGCCCCGGTCTTGGCGGTCTCCTGGATCGCCTGGAGGATCTTCTTGACGTCCCGGTCGCTCACCACCACCTCCAGGCGCACCTTGGGCAGCAGCTCCACCCGGTACTGCTCGCCGCGCCACTGCTGCACGACCCCCTTCTGCTTGCCGTGCCCTTCCACCTCGCTGATGTTGACACCGGGAAAACCGACCTTCTCCAGCGCCTTCCGGACCTCGTCCACCTTCTCGGGACGGATGATGGCTTCGATCTTTTTCATCGCTTGCTCCCTTCGTGCGCACCCTCACTCGAATATTCGGAAGACCGCGCGACCGCCGTGGCGTAGGAATAGGACGGCTTGCGGGTGAGGAACTCCGGATAGGCGGAGTTCCCGTGCTCACCCACATCCAGGCCGGAAATCTCCTCCTGCAGCCCAACCCTCAAACCCACTGTTACCTTGAGCAGGGCCCACGCCAGCGCCGAGACCAGGAAGACGAACAAGCCGACCGCGAAGACGCCGGTCGCCTGCGCCGAGAGCAGCTTGGCGCCGCCCCCGAAGAACAACCCGTTCCCCGTCGTGTTGGGCATGAAGGCGTCCTGCGCGAAGAGGCCTACCGCCAGGGTCCCCCAGATCCCGTTGACCAGGTGCACCGAGGTGGCCCCCACCGGGTCGTCCACCCGCATCCGGTCAAACGCCATCACCGCCAGCACCACCAGCGCTCCCGCGATGAGGCCGATGATCAGGGAGCTCTCCACGCTGACGAAGGCGCAGGGGGCCGTGATCGCCACCAGACCCGCCAGACAGCCGTTCAAGGTCATCCCCAGGTCCGGCTTGCCCAGCAGGAACCAGGAGGTCACGGTGGCGCTCAAAATCGCCGCCGCCGCCGCGGAGTTGGTGGTCACGCAGATGCGGGCGATGGCGCCGGGGTCCGCCG
>CAYJTM010000150.1:0-2700 GCA_964373055.1 uncultured Planctomycetia bacterium | reverse complement strand
GGTCGAACAGGCGGGTGTAGCGGATCAGCGCCTCGTCGCCGTCGGTCCGGACCCCATCTAGGATCTTGCGGACTTTATCCTCCACGCGGGCGCGGCGGCAGAACCCCCGCTGCACCAGCTTCTCCCACTCTCTGCCGCGTACCTTGATGATTCTCACTTCGTCCGCTCCTCAATAAATTGTATGAGCCCCTCACGAACCTCCGCAAAACGCGCTGGGTGGTCAAGTCGTCCCATCGCCATTTCAGGCCGACCACCACTCTTTCCGCCGGCTAACTCATTAGCCCGCGCAAGCAGCTTATTGGCGCCAACGCCCTTTACTTGCGCGATCGCGCCAGAGCTAGCGGCGCAAAACCCCTGGGCGTCTGCGAGAAAGATAATTGCCTCCGGCTCCGCTTTTCTGATTCCATCGGCCACGATGCGCAATGCCGTGTGATCCATTGGATTCTCGAAATGGTAAGCAAAAAACTTGAAAGAGCCGACCTCGACGCTGGGAACGTTCTGCGCCTGCGCCCGCGCACCCTGGGCCTTCATCTGCTGAATCTCCTTCTCCATCTGCTTGCCCTGCTTCTCCAGGCGCTCATTCTCTTCCCTCAACCGGTCCGCCTCCGCCTTGAGAGATCGCAGGGCGGCCCGGCCGGCGGCAAACCCCACTAAGCGGCCCCCTTAATCTTCAAAGAGTTCTTTTCCTCTTCCAGCTGCCCGTTCTGTTTCATCAAACGCTCCCGATCCTGCTGCAGGCGAACCACCTCCGCCTTCAGGGAATCCAAGGCGGTCTGGGCCGAGAGGGCTTCGATGCGCCGGACACCGGAAGCGATGGAACCTTCCTCCACGATCGTCAGGAGTCCCACGTCACCGGTCTCCTTCAAATGCGTCCCGCCGCAGAGCTCTTTAGAAACGTCCCCAATCGACACGACACGCACCTGAGAGCCGTACTTCTCTCCGAAGAGGGCCATCGCCCCCGACTTCTTGGCCTCGTCGATTGCCATTTTATCCACGCGGACAGGATAGTTTCGCTCCACCCATTCGTTGACGAGGGACTCCACCGAATCCAGCTGGTTTCTGGAAAGTCCCTTGCCGTGCGAGAAATCCAACCGCAGGTGGTCCGGCGCCACCAGGGAGCCGGCCTGCATCACATGCTCCCCCAGCACCCGGCGCAGCGCCGAGTGCAGCAGGTGGGTGGCCGTGTGGTTCTGCGTCACCTGCCAACGCCGGGCAGCGTCTACAGTTCCAGTGATAGGATCCCCTTTACGAATTTGACCTTCCTGAAGTTCTCCCTGGTGAATCAGAATCCCGCCGACTGATTGCGTGTCTAGAACGCGAATTTTCCCCACCGGACCTTCCAGCAACCCCGCGTCCCCAACTTGACCACCCGCTTCTGCGTAGAACGGCGACCGGTCCAGTACAATGCCGACTTTCGCCGGCGCCTTCGCCTGATCTACTAAACGGCCCTCCTGCAGGACCGCAAGCACTTTGGTCCGACCCACCAGCTCTGAATATCCAATAAAATCCGTCGGTGAAACCGAGTTTGGCAGAACCAGGCCCTTGGAGAAAATCGCGCCGAAACCGCTCTTGGACCTGGAAACCGCCTGCAGGTCGGCCAGCGCCTTCTCAAAATCCTCCTTGGACGGAACAGCAACGCTCTCCTGCCGACAAACCTCCACAATTTCTTCGTAGGAAAGACCATGAGTATCATAGAACCGGGCCGCTTCTGCCGCCGGAAAAACAACGGTACCAGGTACCGTCCCGGTACCTGGTACCAGATGTTGGAGCTCCGCCTCCAGCAGCGGCAGTTTCTCCTCCAGTGTTTGGAGGAACCGCTCCTCCTCCATCTTGATCACCTGCGAGATGGATTCCCTGCGCTGCGCCAGCTCCGGATAGTCTCCCTTCATCACCTGAGCCACCACCGGCGACAGCCGGTACAGGAACGGCTGGGTAAGCCCGGCTCCGCGCCCCGCCCGGACCGCTTTACGCAGCAGCATCCGCAGCACGTAGCCCCGCCCCTCGTTGGAGGGGACCACGCCGTCCGCGATCAGGAACGTGAGGGCCCGCACGTGGTCGGCGATCGCGTAGATTCGACTGTCATCTCGAGCCCCGAAGGGGCGAGAGATCTCGCTTTTAAAAGTGAGATCTCTCACTTCGTTCGAGATGACTTTGATAATTTCCGCGAACAAGTCCGTCTCGAAGACCGACCTCTTGTCCTGCATCACGGCGGTCAGCCGCTCCAGCCCCATGCCGGTGTCGATGTTCGGGGCCGGCAGAGGAGCCAACCGCCCATCCGGCTGGCGGTCGTACTGCGTGAAGACCAGGTTCCAGACCTCAACGAACCGGCCGCAGGGACAGCCGGGCCGGCACTTCTCTGGATCGGGACAAACCTTGCCGATGGTGCAGCACCCGGTGTCGTAATGGAGCTCCGAGCAGGGCCCGCAGGGGCCGTTGGGCCCATCCGTGGGGGCGTTCGACGGCCAAAAGTTGTCCTTGGCCCCCATCCGGACGATCCGCTCCGGCGGCAGGCCGATCTCCTTCTTCCAAAGCTCGGCGGCCTCCTCGTCCTGCTCGTAGACGGTCGCCCAGAGCTTTTCCTTCGGGATCTTGAGCCGCCGGGTCATGAACTCCCAAGCCCAAAGACAAGCCTCTTTCTTGAAGTAATCCCCGAAGGAGAAGTTCCCCAGCATCTCGAAGAAGGTCAGGTGGCTGGCCGTC
>CAYJTM010000149.1:0-2715 GCA_964373055.1 uncultured Planctomycetia bacterium | reverse complement strand
ACCCCTTCCAGCACGCAGAGCTCGTCGGTCAAGAGGGCCGCCGCCAGGATCGGCAGGGAGGCGTTCTTCGATCCGGAGACCGTCACCTTCCCCTTGAGCGGCCTGCCGCCCTTAACGATCAGCTTTTCCATAGCACCACCACCCGGTCCAGGCCGGACAGATCCTGAACGATCCGTTCCACGCGGAAGCCGTTTTGCTCCGCGAGCCCGCGGACACCCTCCGCTTGGTCCATGCCAATCTCCAGCGCCATCCAGCCGGACGGTTTCAGCGCCCCGGCCGCCTGGGCAATCAATTTTCCGATGATCTCGATCCCCTGCTCCCCGCCGCTCAACGCCAGCCACGGCTCCCAGGCCAGCTCCCGGGGCCACTCCCGCGCCCGCGCCGGGTTGAGGTACGGAGGGTTGGCCACGATCGCGTCCAGCGACTCCGGCGCGAATTCCTCCAACAGATCTCCCTGCAGGAACCGGACCGCGCAGCCGTGCGCGGCGGCGTTGCGGCGGGCAAAATGCAAAGCGACCGAGGAACGCTCCACCGCAACCAGATCCAGCTCCGGCCTTTCCTTGGCGAGCGTCACGGCGATGGCACCCGAGCCGGTGCCGACGTCGGCGACGGTAAATCGAGATTGCTTCGTCGCTCCGCTCCTCGCAATGACCTCGAGGGCCGTTTCCACCAGGATCTCCGTCTCGGGACGCGGGTTGAAAACCCCCGGACCGACGGCGAACCGCCGGCCGTAGAAGTCGGCGGTGCCCAACAGGTACTGCAGAGGAACGCCGTTCGCCCGGGCGGCCACATCGGTCCGGTAAAGAAGCAGGTCTCCCTCCAAGAGCTTTGGGGCCATGGCATACAGATCCACCGGAAGACAGCCCAGCCGCTCGGCCAGCAGCTGTTCGGCGGTCCACTGGGGGCGGTGCACCCGCGCCTCCGCGAGCGCCTCCGTCCCTTCCTGGATCAAAGAAATGGGGACGTTTCTAGAAGCGTCCCTATTCATTGTTTTGGCTGGCCCGCGAGACGCGCCTGGCGCTCCGCCTCAATCAGCGGGGTGATCAGTTCGTCCAAATTCCCCTCCAAGACTTCCTCCAAACGGTGGGAGGTGAACCCGATCCGGTGGTCGGTGATCCGCCGGTCGGGGAAGTTGTAGGTGCGGATCTTCTCGGAGCGGTCGCCGGTGCCGATCTGCTGCCGGCGCTCCTGTCCCCGCTGCGTCTCCTGCTGCTCGGCTCTCGCCTCCAGCAGCCGGGCCCGCAGCACCTTCATCGCCTTGGCCTTATTCTTCATCTGGGAGCGCTCGTCCTGGCAGGTTACCACGACGCCGGTCGGGAGGTGGGTGATCCGCACCGCCGAGTCGGTGGTGTTGACCCCCTGCCCGCCCGGCCCGGAAGAGCGGTAGACGTCAATCCGAAGATCTTTCGCTTCAACCTGAACGTCCACCTCCTCCGCCTGCGGCAGCACGGCCACCGTGACCGTCGAGGTGTGGATCCGGCCCGCGGATTCGGTCTCGGGCACCCGCTGCACGCGGTGCACGCCCCGCTCGAACTTGAGCCGGCGGAAGACCCCCTGCCCCTCCACCGCGAAGATCACCTCTTTGAACCCGCCCACCTCGGTGGGGCTCGCGCTCAAATTCTCGACGGCCCAATCCTGCCGGGCCGCGTAGCGGGTGTACATCCGGTACAGCTCCGAGGAAAAGAGACTGGCCTCCGCGCCGCCGGTCCCCGCCCGGATCTCGATGATGACGCTCTTTTCCCCCTCGGGATCTTCCCCCAGGAGGATCTCCTCCAGTTGGGTGGTGAGTTCGGCCTCTTTCTGTTCCAGCTCTTCCAGCTCATGCTGGGCCAGCTCGGCGATCTCCCCCTGCCCGGCATGCGTCTCCAGCATTTGCCGCACGCCCTTGAGCTGCGCCTGCACCTGGTCCAGCTGACGCGCCAGGTCCGCCACCGGCTTCAAGGCCGCGTGCTCCTTGGCCAGCGCCCGGACCTGTTTGGGGTCGTTCAGCACGGCGGGGTCCGACAGCATCCTCTCCAGCTCCTGGAACCGCTTTAAGCGGTTCTGGAGGTTTTCACGCATCCTTATCCCTTCTTCTTGGCGAACTTCTTCTTAAACCGCTCCACCCGGCCGGCGGTGTCTATGAATTTCTGCTTGCCGGTGAAGAACGGGTGGCAGTTGGAGCAGATGTCCACGCGCAGGTCCCCCTTCGTCGAGCGGGTCTTGAAGACCGATCCGCAGGCGCAGGAGACAATCGCCATCTTGTATTGCGGATGAATCTCTTTTTTCATCAGATCCTCTCTCTTAACTTTTTATTCTTAACTTTTAACTCTTAACTCTTTTCAGCCGGGTTCATGCTGGTCAGGAAGTCCGCGTTGCTCTTGGACTTCGACAACCGGTCGATCAGCAGTTCCATCGCCTCCCCTTCCTTGAGCTCCCGGAGCACCTTGCGCATCAGCCAGACCTTCTTCAGCTCGTCCGGCTCCAGCAGCAGCTCCTCGCGCCGCGTGTTGCAGCGCTGGATGTCGAGCGCCGGGAAGATCCTCTTCTGGAACAGGTTCCGGTCCAGCGTGATCTCCATGTTGCCGGTCCCCTTGAACTCCTCGAAGATCACCTCATCCATGCGGCTTCCGGTGTCGATCAGCGCCGTGGCGATGATCGTGAGGGACCCGCCCTCTTCAATGCCGCGCGCGGCCCCGAAGAACCGCTTGGGCTTGTGCAGCGCGGTGGCGTCCA
>CAYJTM010000148.1:0-2725 GCA_964373055.1 uncultured Planctomycetia bacterium | reverse complement strand
TCGTGGTTCCCGACCAGATGGCACACGAAGGTGTCCCCATCCAGTTTCATGACGATTCGGTTTCGGAGGTCGACACGGATCTCGTACTTATCACCGTTGATCTTTTTGAATCCCAACCCTGCGGGGGAGTTGCCTTTCTGCAGACTCCCCAAGAAGGTCTTGAGGGCGGCTGTAACTTTTTCCTGATCCTGGCGGTGCAGTTTCTTCAGTTGTTTCTGGAAATGCCCGGAAACGGCGAGTTTTCTCATTCGAAACGGACTATTTCAAAAGAGCATCGACATCTTTGGAAGATTTCAGGGAAACCCACCCTTTCTTTTTCTGTTCCTCATGGAGCCGGTCCAGTCCTTCCAGTTCTTCCTTGGAGTACCTGGGCTCCAGGTCTACCGGGACCAGAACCAGGGCGTTGTTCCGCTGCTCTACCCGGACGATCCGTTCTTCCCCCAGGTTCAGCTGCCGCAGCAGCTCGGAAGGGAGGTGGACATCATTCCTGGCGTTGATTCTCAGAGTATAGGTCATCGTTTTTATCCTCTAGCTAAGGCAAGTATACACGACGCCCTTCTTTTCATCAAGTTCATATCTTCATATGTGAACATTTGAGCAGAGTTGCCGCGAGGGGACGCCGGCGCCAGCTATGACCTAACCATTTTGAAGACACAGTGGTACACTCTTGAACTATGGGATTTAGCTGCGGGATCGTCGGGCTCCCCAATGTCGGGAAATCCACGCTGTTCAACGCGCTGACGCGTGCCAACGTGGCCGCTTCCAACTACCCCTTCTGCACCATTGACCCCAACACCGGCATCGTCCCGGTGCCGGACCCCCGCCTCGATAAGCTCGCCGAGCTCGTCCCCACCAAAAAGAAAGTCCACACCACAATGCAGTTCGTGGACATCGCCGGCCTGGTCAAGGGGGCCAGCGAGGGGGAGGGGCTGGGCAACCAGTTCCTGGGCCACATCGCCGAGGTGGAGGCGATCGCCCACGTGGTCCGCTGTTTCGAGGACCCGGAGGTGGTGCACGTTTCCGGCTCGGTGGACCCGAAGCGGGACATCGAGATCATCAACACGGAGCTGGCGATCCGGGACCTCGGGGTGGTCAACGCGGCGATCAACCGGATCGAGCGGTTGGCCAAGGCCGGCGATAAGAAGGCGGTGGGGGCGATGCAGGCCTACCAGCCGGTCCTCAAGGCCCTCAACGAGGGGAAGGCCGCCCGTTCGGTGACCGGGCTCTGCGACGAGGCGAAAGAGCTGGTCAAGACCTTGAACCTGCTCACCGCGAAGCCGGTCCTCTACGTCGCCAACGTGAGTGAAAAAGAGGCCGCGGGGGAGGAATCGGCGGCGGTGAAAGCGGTCCGGGAGATCGCCAAGGCGGAGGGAGCCGTGGTGGTTCCGATCTGCGGGGCGATCGAGGCCCAGATCGCGGCCCTCGATACGGAGGAGGAGCGGGCGGAATTCCTGGCGGCCGTCGGCCTCAAGGAGCCGGGCTTGAGCCGACTGATCCGGGCCGGCTACGAGCTGCTGGGCCTCATCACCTTCTTCACCGTGGGACCGGAAGAGGACCGTTCCTGGACGGTCCGGGGCGGAGCCAAGGCCCCGGAGGCGGCAGGGAAAATCCACAGCGACATCCAGAAGGGGTTCATCCGGGCGGAGGTGACCGGCTATAATGATTTCATCGCCTGCGGCGGCGAGGCCCAAGCCAAAGAGCAAGGCAAGCTTCGCTTGGAAGGCAAAGAATATGTAATGAAAGACGGGGACATCGTCCACTTCCGTTTCAGCGTCTAACCGGGGAGGATTCCTAGAATGATCGGACTTCGAAAAGTTTGGCTGGCGGCGATGCTCATGGCGTTCCTGCACCGGCCGGCATTCGCCGAGACGGTCGAGTTGGTGACGTACTACCCCTCGTCGGCGAATGTCGGGGATTTGCACGTCAACACTCTGACGGTGGGCTCGACCTACAACGGGGTGACACCGGCCGATGGGGAGGCCTTCGTTCAGAGTCTCCTCTCCATCGGCTCGACTGATCCGGTGGACATCGTGGGGGGATGGGGAGCGCAACTGACGAAGCTTTGGCTGGAGGATGACACGCCCGGGCGCCACCCGGCCCTGGTCATTGCCGGGGGAACCGCGGAGTCCGGGGGCGGTGCGGTCCAGTTTGTGGACACGCTGACGAACGCTCCGTTTGCAGACCTCGGGGTCCACAACGCGGGGATTTCCTCGGAAGTGGGGATCGCGGCCCGGCGGAACAATATGGCAGTTACCTTCTACACGACGCCGGTGGGGGGAGCGCCGGCCCTGCGGATGATAATCCAGCCGCCCGGGAACATCGGGATCGGGACGCCGATCCCGGCGGGGCTGCTGCATCTGGTGGGAAACAATGACGTGACCAGCAACGCGCTGTTCATGCCGGGCGCGAATACCGCCGCCGCCGGTACGCCGGACATCCGGGTAGGGATCGGGGTCGCGGATCCGTTGAGGTCTCTGCATGTGGTGAGCGATTTCCCCAACGCGCCGCTCCTGGGCCAGCCTTGGATGGGGCAGATCCTTGTGGAGCCGGCCCCCGGCGCGGCTATCCCGGCCGCCGGAATTTCACTCAAGACCGACTACGGCACCGGCCGGATCTGGACCCTGCTGGCCGGTTCCGGGGGAGGAGTGATGAATTTCCGGATTTTCGACGCGACGGTGGGGCTGGACCGGATGGTCGTTGATCCTGCTGGGAACGTGGGGATCGG
>CAYJTM010000147.1:0-2725 GCA_964373055.1 uncultured Planctomycetia bacterium | reverse complement strand
GTGACCGTGTTGAAGCGGACCAGCCGCTTGGCCTCGTCGATCAGATCAAACGGCGGGGCGGAGGCCATATCTCACTCATGATTCCATCCACACCCAACCGGGAGAAACGCTTGAGGTCGGAGACCGTCCGGACGGTCCAGACGCCGATCTTGAGCCCCGCCCGGTGCACCCGCTCGACGGAGGTCCGGGTGACCCACCGCCGGTAGGAGACGAACCCGGTCAGGCGCAGGCGGCGGGCCCTCGCGATCTTCCGCGGGGTGACCGGCTCCCGGTACCCTGTGACCCAAAAAAGGGGCTGGTTCGGAAAGATCCGGCGCCACCGGCGCAGCGTGGCCGGCCCGCCGGCCAGCAGCGTGACGCGGCCCAGCCAGCGGGAGCTTCGGATCAGCACGGCGAGGGACCGTTCATCGCGGGGATCTTTCACATCGAGGTAGGCCTGCAGCCGGCGCCGGCGGCAAAAGGCGAGCGCCTCCGGCAGTTCAAGGACAGGTCCGGCCGGGGTGTTGGGAAGCGGGTCGTGGAAAACCACCCAAGCCCCATCCGCCCGGCGCCGCAAATCCATCTCCACCGCGCGGGCCCCCCGGGCGGCGGCCTGCCGGAAGGAGGCAATCGTGTTCTCCGGCGCGTGCCGCGGGTCTCCCCGATGGGCGATGAGTACCACGGCACCATGATATCATACCCGCCATGCGCCGGATTTTCGCAGTCCTGCTGGCTCCAACCCTTTTTCTCGGCGGTTGCCATGCCCCTTCCCCTCTCACCTCCGCGGCGCCGGAGGCCACCCCGCCGGATTGGGCCGCTTACTACGATTATCCGCGCGTCCCGCTCGAAGGCCGGCTCACCTCGCGAAAGCAAAGGTCCGGCTATTCGTTCGAGCAATGGGAGCTGGGACCGATCCGGATGGATTGGTACCGGACCGCTCGGGCCGGACGCCGGCCGCTGGTGATCCTCTCGCCGATCCTGGCCGGGGACGACCTCTACATCCGGGAGTTCGCCGCCTTCTACGCGGCCCGGGACATGCAGGCGGTGATCATCTACCGGCAGAAGGAGGTTTTTTCCGCCGACCGGCCCCTCTCCGACATGGAGGAGCATTTCCGGAAGACGGTCGTGGAGATGCGGCAGGCGCTGGATTGGCTGGAAACGCAGGAGGGGGTGGACCCCGGGAAGATCGGCAGCTTCGCGATCAGTTTGGGGGCCATCCTCACCGTGATCCTGGCCGCCGTCGAGCCGCGCGTCCGCTGCTCGGTCTTCGGCCTGCCGGCCGGCCACGTGGCGGAGATCATCATGACCTCCCAGGACAAGGCGCTCCGGAAGAGGCGCCGGGCCTACCTGGAGCGGAACGGCTGGGACACGCGCAGGGGATTGGCGGAGCTGAAGGCGGTGATCCGTTCGGAGCCGATGCTCCTGGCGCGGCGCGTGGACCCCAAGCAGACGCTGATGATCATCGGGCTGTTCGACCGGGTCTTAGGATTGCGAAGGTCGCTGGCTCTCTGGGAGGCCCTGGGCCGGCCGCGGCTGATCGTGCTGCCGACCGGCCACTACACCGCTTACCTCGCCACGCCTTACCTGAAGCTGGCCACCTACTCCTTCCTGAGCCGTCAGCTAAATAAATCTTCCAGATCCACTTGGAGGTAGGTTCCCTGCGCCGCGGGCCGGCGCCGGTAAGCGGAGGCCACCCAGATCTGCGGATAGGCGTAGACCACGCTCTGGATGTTGCTGCTGGGGGCGATCGCCCGCGCGACCGCCATGGCGATCTCCGGGTCGATCTTCCCGCGGAACCGTTCCAGAAGCTCCTCCTGCCCCCGGTAGCGGATCCTGTAGGCGCTGGTCCTTTCGGGGGCCTTTTCCGTCTGGAGCCCGCGCACCACCGGGTCGAGCGCGTAATCGGACCGGACCAGCCGGCCCTCCTCCATCCGGAAGAGGGCGCTGTGCTGGCGGGTGGTCTCCAGCGCCACGGCCTCCCGGGCCTTGGCGTCGGCTATAAGATAGTTGTAGCCGACGGTGCGCGGGCCCGTCTCGATGATCTTGGCCGCCTGCTCCAGGTTGTCCGATTCCTCCAGCACCCGGCGGAGCAGGAACGGCATCGGCACGCCGCGCGTGTTGGCGTCCACCGTTTCGGCGCCGATCTCGGCGACGGAGATCCCGGCCTGGTTGATGCCGGAGAGGACCCCGATGAAGCCGAGCCAGCCGATGCTGACGAACGGCCGCTTTCCCTTCGGTTCATGCACCATCAGGGCCGCGTACCTCTGCACGTTCGATTGGATGGCCCAGTCGAGGTTCCGGATCTGGATCAGCCGGCCATCCCGCGTGGCGGCCCCCGCCACGGCGGAGCTCGCGCAGGTGACCGACGTCAGGTCCGGCAGCGCGTGGATCCTCTGCAGGGTCTTGAGCGGGATGCCGGCGCCGTCGGCGAGCCCCTGCATCTCCTCCAGGTACCGCTCCGGCACGTGCGGCCTCATCTGTTTCCAGGCCCGGTCCAGGCGGCGGCGGGCCACCATCCGTCCGAGGCCGGGCACCTTGAGCTGCCGGTCGGCGAAACCCAGGATGTTGCCCACGGAGGCCCGCACCTGCCGCCGAAGCAGGGTCCCATGCTGGTAACCCATCTCGTAGGGAGAGCCGTGCAGCCGAAGCACCGGCATCTCCCCGATCCACTGCAGTTTCCCGGAGGGAACCGTGTCCAGGATCGGGACCGCCTTCTGCGGCCCCGCGCATCCGGCAAGAAGGAGGA
>CAYJTM010000146.1:0-2757 GCA_964373055.1 uncultured Planctomycetia bacterium | reverse complement strand
GCTTCCGTTCGTGCTGAGCTTGTCGAAGCACGAACGGTTTCGGCCTTTACCCAGCGATCCCATCGCGCCTGCTGCGAGGAGCTCCAGATGAGCAGCGCCATCCAACTGTAGGCCACCCCGGCATCCACGATGATCAGCGGGCCGATGACGCCGTCGGGCAGGTTGAGCGCCTCCTTCACGGCGATCATGTTGGCCGAGCCGCCGGTCCAACTTGCGGTGAGGGCGCCGATCCCGCCCCAGGTCTCGGGCGGCAGCCAGGGGTGGTACAGAGAATAACTCGCCAGCCCGCCCAGCACCGTGCCGGCCGAACCAGCCAGCATCATCAGCAGGGCGGGGGCTCCCATCCGGGCCAGCGCCGGCAGGTCGGTGCCGATCAAGAGGAGGACGAGGCAGACCGGCAGGAACTGGCGGGAGATGAATTCATAAAGAGGATGGCTCTGCGGGATGAGGCCTGCCGTGCCGGCCAGCATCGGCAGGAAATAGCACCAGAAAGGAACCGGGATCTTCACAGCGGCAGCAGCCGGTCACCCCGGGTTTCAAAACGGGCGGGGCCGGGCGGAGAAACTACCAGCAAGTGGGAATCCAGGTCCACATAATGGAAAGCGCCGGTGCCGCAGGCCAGAGCCACGCTGGGCCAGAGGCCGGTTGCCGATTCCGCCATGCAGCCGATCATCAGCCGGGTGCCGGCTTTTCGCGCCAGGCGGATGATCTCCAGCGCGCCGGCCACGCCGCACTTGGCCAGCTTCACATTGATCACGGAGCAAGCCCGGCGGCGGATCAGTTTCCGCGCGTCGTCCGCGTTGCGGACCGATTCATCGGCGGCGACCGGGATTTTCGCTTCTCTCTCGACATGGGCCAGCCCCTCCCAATCCTGCCGGGGAACCGGCTGCTCGAACAGCCGGACCGGCAGCCGTTTTGCCCGCGCCCGAGAACAAAGGCAAATCGCCTGCTCTGCCGTGAAGCCCTGGTTGCCGTCGAGCCACAGCGCCGCGCGCGGCGCGGCGTGATGGACGGCCAGCAGCCGCCGGAAATCCCCCTCCGCGTCCCGCCCGGTCAGCTTGACCTTCAGCCGGCGGAACCCGGATCTCTGCGCGGCGCGGGCCGCGCGCGCGGCTGTCCCCGGCGGCCAGGCGGAGATCGTGAGTGAAGTGGTGATCGACCGCCGCTTGCCGCCGAACCATTTCCAGAGGGAGATCCCGCGCGAGCGGGTGCAGGAATCCAGCAGGGCGCACTCCAGCGCCGCGGCGGCAGGGGGACACCGCCCGGCTGCCTCCCAGACCCGCGCGGAAAGCTGCTGCCAGCGGGAAATGGGAACACCGATGAGGCGACGGGTGAACGGCGCCAGGGCTTTTTTCATTGCCGCTTGAGTCTGGTCCGGCCAGGCCAGCGAAGCGGAGGCCTCTCCGGCGCCGGTCGTACCGTCCTCCAGCCGGAGGATGACGAGGAGGTTTTTGCTCTCCCGCTTGCCGCCCGCCGCGGTGACGAACGGCTGCCGCATCGGCAGGTTGAGCGGGATCAGCTCCACCGCGGCGATCCGTAAAGTCATGCGTCATTGCGAGCGAAGCGAAGCAATCTCGTTTTAAGATCGAGATTGCTTCGTCGCTGTCGCTCCTCGCAATGACAGTGTTCTATGGTAAGTACGCTCCGTAATACACCCGCCGTCCGGCTTTCCCGGTTTCTTTCAGGCGCTCCTCCAGCGCGATCTCCCGCACCTTCTCTCCGGTGCCGGGCCCCTCGATGACGCGGCCCTCGCCGGCATAGAGCATCACGTGCGTGATCTTTTTGGGGTCTTTCGGATCGGACAAGAAGATGAGGTCAGCCGGTTTGAGCTGGTCCCGCCGGATCTCGCGCGCCTTCAGCCATTGCTCGTGGGCGTCGCGCGGGATCGTGACGCCGTTCATTTGATAGGCCAGCCCGGTCAGCCCGGAGCAGTCCACCCCCCGGTGGGGAGGGGTTTTCGCTCGCGGGTCGCGAGGGGAGCGTCCGCCCCAGTAGTAAGGGGTGCCGAGGAATTCCCGCGCGGTTTTAACGATCCCTTTCCTCTGCGTGCCGATGCTCGACGTTGTGTGCTTGTTCACGGCTAAGGCAGATGGCTTCAAGGTCCCGTCATCGGGGCCCAAGTCCGGCAGCCGGATCCAGCCGGGATACCCTTCCCAGCGCTGGTTGTGCGTCCACTCCTGCTGCTCCAACGCTTCCACCCGGGCCCAGCCCTCCTTTTCCTCCAGGACCTTCACCGGGTCCCCTTGGAGAAGCTGGCTCTCTTCGAGAGGATCATGGTCCCGGGATGGGCCGGGTTCGGAGGGCTCCTTCCGGAGATCGGCCACCGGCACCGCGACCCGCGCCTCGTAGGGCTCGGCGAAAGCGGTCGCGGGTCGTGGGTCGCGGGTCGCGAGGAAAAGGAGAACGCCCGCCGTCATTGCGAGGCCCCCTGCTTTCTTGCGAAAGCAAGAAGGGGGCCGAAGCAATCTCCAGTGGGACCTCATGGCCCTTCCATTATAATGACCCTATGCGTTTTCTTCCCGTGGTTGTTCCTGTTTGCGCGGTCCTCTGTTTTTCTTTACCGGCGTTCGCCCTTTCGTTGGACGGGTTCAATGATCGGGAGAAAGAGACCCGCCTGTCCATCATGCAGAGGATGAACCCCTTTGTGGATGAGCGCAAAGAAAGCGGGACCGCGCCCCTCATCACCTTTGAGGAGCTCCAGGCCCGGCTCAATCCTGAGCAGATTGCCTTCCTGGAGGAGTTCCGGGCGCTGGACCC
>CAYJTM010000145.1:0-2771 GCA_964373055.1 uncultured Planctomycetia bacterium | reverse complement strand
GTCGTCGGCGGGCACGTAGACCGCCTGCACCGAGGTGATCGAGCCCCGCTTCGTGGAGGTGATCCGCTCCTGCAGCTGCGCCATCTCGGTGGCCAGGTTCGGCTGGTAGCCGACGGCCGACGGCATGCGGCCCAACAATGTGGAGACTTCCGCCCCCGCCTGCGTGAACCGGAAAATGTTGTCGATGAACAGCAGCACGTCGCGGCCTTCTTCGTCACGGAAGTATTCCGCCATCGTAAGGGCCGAGAGGGCCACCCGCAGGCGGGAGCCGGGCGGCTCGTTCATCTGCCCGAAGACAAGCGCCGTCTTCTTGACCACGCCCGACTCGTTGAGCTCCAGCCAGAGGTCGTTCCCCTCGCGGGTCCGCTCGCCGACTCCGGCGAAGACCGAGACGCCGCCATGCTGGGTGGCGATGGAGCGGATCAGCTCCTGAAGGATGACTGTCTTGCCGACGCCCGCACCCCCGAACATGCCAACCTTGCCTCCCTTGACGTACGGGGCCAGCAGGTCGATCACCTTGATGCCGGTCTCCAGGATCGTGGTCACCGGCACTTGTTCAGTGAAGGGAGGCGGCTCCCGGTGGATCGGCAGCCGCTTGCCCGGATCGGGCACGGGGCCCTTCTCGTCGATCGGGTCCCCCAGCAAGTTGAAGATCCGGCCCAGGGACTGCGGGCCCACGGGGACAGAGATCGGGACCCCAAGGTCCTTCACCTTCATGCCGCGCACGAGCCCCTCGGTACTCCCAAGCGCGATGCAGCGGACTGAGTTGTTGCCGATGTGCTGCGCCACCTCAAGCGTTAGGTTAATCTTGCGCGACACTTCTTCAATTTTGACGGCGTTGGTGATCTTCGGGAGGGCCTCGTTCGGGAACTCCACGTCCACGGACGGGCCGATCACTTGAACGATAAAACCCTCACTCATGGCTACCCTCTCAAGTTATAAGTTGTAGGTTGTAAGCCGTAAGTTGGAAGCCTTGAAGTTTATCAACTTAAGACTTACAACTTATAACTTACGACTGCTATTTTAAGGCTTCCGCGCCGCTGACCACTTCAATGAGCTCTTTGGTGATCGCCGCCTGCCGCGCCTTGTTGCGCACCAGCGTGAGGGAGGAGATCATTTCATCCGCGTTCTCGGTGGCGTTCTTCATCGCCACCATCCGGGCGCTGTGCTCGGCCGTGAAGGCCTCCAGCAGAATACGTTTGAGCTGGGCTCCTAATTGCCGCCTCAACAGCCGGTCGGCGAACGTGGCGGCGTCCGGTTCCACAATCACCTTCTCCGGAAAAACATCGGTACCGGGTACCGTTCCGGTACCCGGTACCGTTTGTTCTCTCTCCGCCGGCAGCAGCCGCTCCACCACCGGCTTCCAGGACAGCGCCGAGAGGAACCGGGTGTAAGCCACATTCCAGGAGGAGACTTTCCCCCCCAGGTATTCCGATTCCAGCCAGCCCAGCAGCGTTCCGGCATCCGCCGGATCGTACCGGCCGCCCCAGGTGACGATCTCCTTCACGGGCCGGGGGCCTCCGCGATGCGCCAACGAGCGGGTCCCTTTCCTGCCGATCGCCACGACCACCGCCGATGGGAACTCCCTCCGGAACCGGGCCACGGCCGACAGCACTCTCTCGTTGTAGGTGCCGCAGAGCCCGGTGTCGGAGGTGACGACGACCAAGCCTGCTGGAGGCCTGGTCGTCGTCATTGCGAGGCCGCCGAAGGCGGCCGTGGCAATCTCATCTTTAAAACGAGATTGCTTCGCTTCGCTCGCAATGACGTTGCCCAGCAGGGGATGCTGCAGCCCCGGGTGGGCCCAGAGGAGGCGCTGGGTCACCTGGCCCAGGTGCTCCGCGTAGGGCCGAAAGGAAACCAGTTCCTCTTGGGACCGGCGCAGCTTCGCGCCGGCCACCATCTGCATCGCCTTGGTGATCTTCTGCGTGTTCTGGACCGAGCGGATCCGCTGCCGCAAGCTGCGGAGATTCTGCATTTACTTGAATTGCACCTTTCCTCTTGGTACCAGGTACGTACCTGGTACCGATTACCGATTTGCTGTTATTTGAATTGCACCTTGAATTTTTCGACGGCGGTTTTCAGCTTCTGCTCGAGGGCCGGATCGATTATTTTCTTGGCCTGCAGGTCGTGCGGGATGTCCGGGTAGCTCTTCTCGAGGAAGGCCAGGAACTCCTTCTCGAACGCCTTTACGCGGGCCACGGGAACGTCGTCCAAGTAGCCGTTGACGCCGGTGAAGATGCTGGCCACCTGGTGAGCGAGCGCCATCGGCACGTACTGCTCCTGCTTTAGGAGCTCCACCATCCGCTCGCCGCGGGTCAGCTGCGCTTGAGTCGTCTTGTCCAGCTCGGAGCCGAACTGGGCGAAGGCGGCCAGCTCCCGGTACTGCGCCAGGTTCAGGCGCAGCCGGCCGGCCACCTGCTTCATCGCCTTAGTCTGGGCGTTGCCCCCCACGCGGGAGACTGAGAGCCCCACGTTGATCGCGGGGCGGACGCCCGAATAGAAGAGGTCTGCCTCGAGGTAGATCTGGCCGTCGGTGATCGAGATCACATTGGTCGGGATGTAGGCCGACACGTCCCCTGCCTGCGTCTCGATGACCGGCAGCGCCGTGAGGGAGCCGCCCCCCAGGTCGTCCCGGATCTTGGCCGCCCGCTCCAGCAGGCGGGAGTGCAGATAAAAGACGTCGCCCGGATAGGCCTCCCGCCCCGGCGGGCGGCGAAGCAGCAGCGACAGCTGCCGGTAGGCGGCCGCGTGCTTGGAGAGGTCGTCGTAGA
>CAYJTM010000144.1:0-2774 GCA_964373055.1 uncultured Planctomycetia bacterium | reverse complement strand
AGAATTCCTACGTGGACGCCTTTTTTTCCCGCCAGCGGATCGGGGTGGGCGTCCAGCCGATTCCGGTCCGGTCGAAAAACCAGCGGGTCCTCTTCGAGGCCTCTCTGGCCGCGCTCCGGAAGAACGGCATCCTGGCGCTCGTGGGGGACCGGGATTTCTTTGGGAACGGCCTGGAGCTTCCGTTTTTCGGAAAAACGGTCAAGATCCCGCGCGGGCCCGCGGCCTTCAGCCTTCGGACAGGGGCGCCCATCGTTCCGGGGTTCCTTGTCCGCGAAGAGGACGGCACCTATCGCCTCATACTCGAAAAGCCGATTCACGCGCCGGAGGGGGTTTCCCGGGAAGAGGCGGTTCGCCGGATAACGGAGCAATGCGTCGAGGCGATGTCCCGGTTGATCCGAAAATACCCGACGCAATGGTACATGTTCCAGGAGTTCTGGAAAGTCGGCCCGGTTGTCATCCGCTGAAACGAATCACTATCGTGATTCGTTCCGAGGGGGAAACCATTGCGTGGTTTCCCCCTCGGTGTCCCCCATCCAGCAAAGATCAATGAGGTCTTTTGCGGGGGAGTTTCCCACTCCCCCGCAACACAGCCCCCTCTCCAGAGGAAATGTACTTAGATGAAAGTGGTTGTTGTTATTCCTGCTTACCAAGCCCATGGGACGATCGGTTCGCTTGTCGCGGAAGTAAAGCACATGGGCCTGTCGGCGATCGTAGTGGATGACGCTTCCAATGATGGGACAGCCAAGGAGGCCGAGGCGGCTGGGGCGATGGTCATCCGGCGCCCGGCCAACGGAGGGAAGGGGGCGGCCCTCAGGGACGGCATTCCGGCCGCGCTGCAGCTCGGATGCGATTGGCTGCTGACGATGGACGCCGATGGGCAGCACCTGGTTTCGGAGATTCCGCTGTTTCTCGAGGAGTCGCGGCGGGGTGGGGCGGACCTTCTGATCGGAAACCGGATGGGGCCGCGTCGCACCCGCGACGCGGCACTTCCTCGGCAGCGGGGATGGTACCGCCTCGGTCGCCGGCCGCGGGGGATGCCGCTCGACCGCTGGGTCACCAACCGCTTCATGTCCTGGATCCTCTCAAGGATTGCGGGGCAAAAGGTGCCGGACACGCAGTGCGGGTTCCGGATGATTCGCCGGAAGGTGCTCGAAAAGGTGCGGCTGACTTCAGACCGGTTCGAGGTGGAGTCGGAGCTGGTGATCCGGGCCGCCCGGGCCGGTTTCCGGATTGACTCGGTGCCGGTCAGCTCGGTTTACCGGCGGCATAGCAGCTTCATCCGTCCGTTGCGGGACACGGTCCGGTTTTTCTGTTTCCTGAATCAGCTCAAGAGGGAAAAAGATCCCAAACGATCCGTTTGAATCCATCCGCCTCCGGATGGTTAAAGAGCAGCTCCAGGGCCGCGGCATTCGGGACCCGCGGGTGCTCGCGGTGATGGCGGAGATCCCGCGCCATCTCTTTGTCCCGGCGGAACTGGCCGAGGAGGCCTATGAGGACCACCCTCTCTCCATCGGCGCCGAGCAGACGATCTCCCAGCCGTACATCGTGGCGCTGATGACCGAGCAGCTCCATCTGGAGCCCAAATCCAAGGTGCTGGAAATCGGCACCGGTTCCGGCTACCAGACGGCGGTCTTGTCGAGGATGGCGAAGGAGGTCTATTCCATCGAGCGCCTCCCGGAACTGGGGAGCCAAGCGGCCCGCCGGCTGGAATCGCTCGGCATCTCCAATGTCCATCTTAGGGTTGGGGACGGCTCACAGGGCTGGCCGGAGGAAGCCCCCTTTGATGCCGCCATCGTGACTGCCTGCGCGGAGGAATTGCCCGGGCCGCTGGCGGCGCAGTTGGCCGATGGAGGCCGGATGGTGGTCCCGCTCGGGGAAGCGCTCAACCAGACGCTTACTCTCATCGAGCGCCACGGTGATCAACTCGAATCCCGCCCCATCTGCGGCTGTGTCTTTGTCCCGCTGAAGTAACCCTTGACTCCGTCGGAGCCAGGGGTGTACAAAGAGAGCTCACGATTGGCGTCGTGTGAGGGAAGCCCGCGCGAAACGGGCGCTGCCCCGCAACTGTGATCCCGAGTGAATCCGCCGCGCATCATGCCACTGTCCGCCAGAGATTATTGGCGGATGGGAAGGCGCGCGGCGGCGGGAGAGCCAGGAGACCTCGCGATGCTTGAGCCCAAGGAGTCACCCATGTTCCTTCGCAGGGGAGGAACAGAGCCAACCTCTTCTCCCCGTTTGATTTTAGTCACCGGAGGGGCCCGCGCCGGTAAGAGCCGGTTCGCGTTGTCCCTGGCGGACCATGCCTCCTGTTCCCGGCGTCTTTTCATCGCCACGGCCGTCGCCTGCGACGCCGAAATGAAATCCCGGATCTCTAGCCATCGGCGGGAGAGGAACGGCCTCTGGAAGACCATGGAGGAGCCCACCCGGCTTCCGGAACGGATCCCCCCGCAGTTTCTCCGGAAGGGGAGCCTTCTGCTGTTCGATTGCCTGCCCACCTTCATCACCAACCTGCTGCTCGCCGGCCATTCCGAAAAGCGGATCGAATCGAAGATCCATTCGCTGTTGAAGGCCCTTCGTCATCCCGGGGTCACCGCGCTTCTGGTTTCCAACGAGGTGGGTTTGGGCATCGTTCCGGAAAATCCGATCGCGCGCCAGTTCCGGGATCTGCTTGGGAAGGTCAACCAACAGGCCGCCGCTTCAGCCGATGAGGTTTACCTGTTGGTGGCCGGCCTGCCGATGAAAGTGAAATCTTCATGAGCCTTCCTCTCTTTATC
>CAYJTM010000143.1:0-2825 GCA_964373055.1 uncultured Planctomycetia bacterium | reverse complement strand
AGCTCCTGCGCCAGACCCGGTTTTTCTCCGGGAACTCCGGCGCCGGCCCCTTCAAGATCCAGGTGGAAGAGAGAAAGGGGCATACTGTGCCGCGGCTCCTGCTGCTGGAGAACGGAACGCAGGCGTTCTCCCCGCTGGAGCAGCCGATCGCCCTGGACCGGATCATCGCGAGGTCCCTTTGGGAGTTCTCGGAGATGGCGGCAGGTTCACAAAGCACGTACGAGGGGCAAATCACCCTCCGGATGGAACAGCTGGACCATTTCCTGATTTTGGAGATCATGGACAACGGGCCCGGCGTGCCCGCCGATGATTTGGGCGAGTTCCTCTTCTCTCTGATGGGGTCGAAGCCATCCGAGTGGCTGGACACCCATGGCAGCGAGATGCTCCGCCGGCATAGCGGCCGGCTGGAGGTGGACACGCGCGCCGAGTCGGGCGCCTACCGTGTGGTCCTCAACCCGGTCAGCCCAGACGTGGAACTGGGCGCGCTGCAGCCGGGCGCCCGGCAGGGCCGCGGCACCACCGTCCGCTGGGTCTTCAATCTCGACGACGCCCCTCGCGGCTACTTCACCGCCGGCACGGAGCAAACAACAGCGGAGAAAATTCCCACGGCTTTGGAGGCGCGGGTTCTGGCAATGGCTGTGAAAGCGAACGCGGACCACGCCTTTCTTGTGCCGCTCGGCGAGACGGGGGCTGGCGCCATCACGCTGCGCCCGTTCCTGTACGGGCCGGTGGAGGATCGGGCGATTATTGAGGAATATTTGGCCGAGGCTGGGCCACTCCTCGCGGAGGCCGAGTTCCAAATGGCGCCGCTGCGGGAAGGGTTGCCTGAGTTTCCGGACGGGCCGGCCTTGGTGATCCATGAGGGGGATATCCCCTCATCCGTGGAGGTGGCGACCTTCCCGGCGGCTCAGCTCTCCGCGCGCAGCCCGAGCCGGCTTCATCCCCTGCTTGTCGCGGCCAGGACCCTTCACCCCAATCTCTCCTGGGACTTCCTTAAGAAGTACCGGGTGAAAGCGCTGATGATTGTTGAAGACGAGGCGACCGGTGACCGGTACCTGGCTGTCCTCGCTTAACCTGGTTCCCGCCTCCGTGGTATGCTGTTTCACCCCAATGGAAAACCACGCGGACGTGATCCGGAAGTTGGCCCCCTTCGTTGAAGAAAACCTCAGCCTGCTCAAGACGGTGGATGAAAGCTGGCACCCGTCGGACATCCTCCCCGATATGACGTCGGAGGCCTGGAAGGACCAGGTCGAGGGACTGCGCAAGCAGGCCCAGGCGGTCCCGGATGAGATCCTGATCGTGCTGGTCGGCAACACGGTCACCGAGGAGGCGCTCCCTTCCTACCAGACGATGATCAACCGCCACCCCGGCGTTTCGGACGAGACAGGGGCGGCGGACAGCCCCTGGGGGCGCTGGAGCCGGGGATGGACCGCCGAGGAGAACCGGCACGGGGAGATCCTGGGCCGGTACCTGTATCTCTCGGGCCGGGTGGACATGCGCGCCTACGAAGTCACCGTCCAGAACCTCCTCCGGAACGGCTTCGATCCCGGGACCGGAAACGACCCTTACAAAGGTTTGATTTACACCTCTTTCCAGGAGCGGGCCACCAAAGTTTCCCACGGGAACACCGCGCGGTTGGCCAATGAATGCGGGGAGCCCCTGTTGGGTAAGATCTGCGCCCTCGTCACCGGCGATGAGTCCCGCCATGAGGAGGCCTACAAGCGGTTCGTCGGCGGCATCCTGCGGGAGGACCCTTCCGGGGGAGTGGTGGCGTTCGCCCAGATGATGAAACGGATGATCACCATGCCCGCGCGGAAAATGGACGACGGCAAGGCGCCGGACCTGTTCGCCCAGTTCGCCGCGGTGGCGCAGCGAATCGGCGTCTACACGGTCCGCGACTACGCCGACATCCTCGAGCACTTGGTGGGCTACTGGAACATCTCCGCGCTCACGGGCCTCTCCGGTGACGCCGCGAAGGCGCAGGATTACCTCGGGGGATTGGCGGCCCGCTACCGGGCGCTGGCGGACCGAGGAGAGGCGAAGCCGGCCGCGCTTTCCAAGGCGGCCTTCAGTTGGATCTTCAACCGGACCGCCTGAAACAATAAGCCGATGAAGCACCCGATCTACGACGTAATCTTTTCCCGGCGGGATGTCCGCCGTTTCCTGCCCCAGCCGGTGCCGGAGAAAATCCTGCGCCGGATCCTGACGGCCGCCCACCACGCCCCGTCGGTCGGCTTCATGCAGCCCTGGAACTTCATCGTTGTGCGCGATCCGGCCGTCAAAGGCAGGGTGAAGAGAATGTTTCTTGCCGAGAACGGAAAGGCGGCGAAGCGATTCCGCGGGAAGCGCGGAGCTCTTTATCGCGGCTTGAAGCTGGAGGGGATCCTGGAAGCGCCGGTCAACCTCTGCGTCACCTGCGATTCCCGCCGCTTCGGGCCCCATGTGCTGGGCCGCAACACGATCCGCCGGACAGACCTCTATTCCACCTGCTGCGCCATTCAAAACCTCTGGCTGGCCGCTCGGGCGGAGGGGATCGGGGTGGGGTGGGTGAGTATTTTAAGCAATCCCGGCCTCAAGCGGATCTTGAAGATCCCGGCCGGCGTCAGCCCGGTGGGCTATCTTTGCATCGGTTACCCGGTGGAATTTTTTCCTCAGCCGGAGCTGGAGCGGACCGGGTGGGCGCCCCGCCTGTCGCTGGATGGCTTGGTCTACGAGGACCACTGGGGAAAACAGAAGAACGCGAAGGCCAGTATAAACCAGTATAAAAAGGGGTTGACAGAAGGCCGGCCGGTTCTTACCATATAGAGGAAGCTCTTGCGGTGCCA
>CAYJTM010000142.1:0-2872 GCA_964373055.1 uncultured Planctomycetia bacterium | reverse complement strand
GGCAGGTTGACCACCGACACCCGGCCCCCCACGTGGTACGGGCCGCGGGCCAGCAGCCGCTTCATGCCCGGGTGGGAGGCTTCGGTGCTGCCGAAGAGCATCTTCGCTTCCACCAGCCGGTTGTACGGGTACAGCTGCGGCTCATGCAGGATCGCCACCAGCCCGCCGCCCGAATCCCGGAGGGCCATGTCCTGCCCTTCCCGCCAGAGGTCCGCCTCCCACTGCGAAAGGGACAGCGTGACCGGCAGCGGCCAGACGGTCCCGTCCACGAGCTGCATCCGGTCCAGCACCGCGTCGTAGTCGGCTTCTCGGAGGAACCCTTCCAGCGGTGAAAGGGCCCCCACCGCCAGCATCTCGACGTCGGCAAGCTCCCACTCGTCGAGCGTCACGGAGGGCAGGTTCTTGGCCCGATGGGCCCACTGGTCCCGCTCAGCGCCGAGGACCAGCCGCTCGACCAGCTTCCCGCCGTGGGGCTGGATTAAATCAGGCATCGCCGTATCTCGCGCTTCTTAATCCTGAAGGTACCGAGAGAGGGCCTCGGAGGTGGCCGTGCCGACCACTCCGTCGGCTTTCAGCCCGTTCGCCTGTTGGAATTCTTTGACCGCCTTCTGAGTGAGGGGCCCTTCCTTGCCGTCCACGTTCCCCTTGTAGAAACCGGCAACGCCCAGCGCCTTCTGCGCCTGCCGAACCGACAGCTTCTTGGAGGAGGCCGTGCGGACGCGGATGTTCGAGCGGCTCTCCGTCAGCTGGGGCGCAGCCGCCGATTCATCCAACCGTTGGTTTAAGCTCGCTACTTGGGATTCCAGCGCGTCCACGCGGGTCTTGAGCGCCTCGGATTCCTTAGCCTTGGCTCCCGTCGTTGCGCAGCCGGCCGCCATCATCGCCACCGCCGCCATCATCGCCACCGTGATTTTTTTATCCATTCTTCTCGAACCCCTCCTTTTGCTTCGGGTTGATATGCAAACCGCACTCCTTGTGGCCCGGCAGTTCCCACCACCAGCGTCCGGCCCGGATGTCTTCCCCCGGCCGGACCGCCCGCGTGCAGGGGGCGCATCCGATGGAGGGAAAGTTCTGGTCGTGCAGCTTATTGTACGGTACTCGCGCTTTCCGGATATGGTCCCACACCTGCTCGGTGGTCCAGTCCGCCAAGGGGTTCACCTTGGCGATCCCGCCGTGGGCCGCATCCGATTCCACCTTCGACAGCTGGGTCCGCGTCACTGCCTGCTCCCGCCGAAGGCCGGTGATCCAGGCCTCCAGGCCGGACAGCGCCCGGTTCAAGGGCTCCACCTTCCGAATCCCGCAGCACTCCTTCCGGTTCCCGATCGATTTCCGAAAGGAGTAAAAACCCTTTTCTCGTTCCAGCGTTTCCACGGCCTCCCGCTTGGGGAAGGTGCTGACGATCTCCAGGCCGTAGCGTTCCCGGATGCGTTCCATCACCTCATAAGTCTCTTCCGGCAGGCGGCCGGTATCCAGAGTGAAGACCGTCACCCGCGGCTTGATCCGGGAGAGCAGGTCGATGATCACCACGTCCTCCGCGCTGAAGCTGGAAGCAAAGGCGATCTTGGGGGAAAAGCTCTCCACCGCCCAGCGAAGCACCTGCTCCGCGTCCTGGGCTTCCAACTGCTCCGCGATCCGGTTGGCCTCTTTTTCATCCCACGCCATGGCAGCTATCCTTAGTTCTATTGTCCCAAAAAACCGTTTATGTTCTTGATTTTTATTTTCATGAATTATATCAAAATATAACTAATATCCTTATTTTAGTCAAGGGGAAATTACGTTTTTCGGAGGCGGGACAGCCGCTCCTTCAGCTCCCGCTCAAACCCCTGGTCGTTGGGCTCGAAGTAGCGCTTCTTTTCCGGCATGTATTCCTGCTCGACGTGGTGCCCGGGATAAGAGTGGGCGTACTTATACCCATCTCCGTGACCGAGTTTCTTCGCGCCGGGGGTGTGGGCGTCTTTGAGGTGGGTGGGAACCTCCTGGGTGCGGCTGGACTCGACCTCTTTCATCGCGTTCTCGATCCCCAGGTAAGAGGCGTTGGATTTGGGGGCCAGCGCCACGTAGACGGTGGCCTGCGCCAGGGGGATCCGGCATTCCGGCATCCCGAGAAACTCCACCGCTTGGGCCGCGGCGGTGGCCACCAGGAGGGCCCGCGGGTCGGCATTGCCAACATCCTCGGAGGAACAGATCACCAGCCGGCGGGCGATGAAGCGGGGGTCCTCTCCCGCGTAGAGCATCTTGGCCAGCCAATAGAGGCTGGCGTCGGGGTCGGAACCGCGCATGCTTTTGATGTAAGCGGAGATCGTGTCGTAGTGGGCGTCACCGTCTCGGTCGTAGACCACCGCCTTCTTCTGCACCGATTCCTGCGCCTCCGCCAGCGTGATCCGGATCTTCCCCGACCCGTCCGCCGGCGTCGTGGCGGCCGCCACCTCCAGCCCGTTCAAGGCGCGGCGGGCGTCCCCATCGGCGACCGTCGCCAGGAACTCCAGCGCTTCGTCGGCGATCTCGACCTTCCTGTCGCCGAGCCCACGCTCCGGGTCGGCCAGCGCCCGGCGCAGGAGCATCCTTAAGTCCTCCTTCGAGAGGGTTTTAAGTTCCGCCACGAGCGAGCGGGAGAGCAGCGGCGAGACGAGCGAGAAGAAGGGGTTGTGCGTGGTGGCGCCGATCAGCAGGAGGGTGCCGTCTTCGACTTCCGGCATCAGCACATCCTGCTGCGCCTTGTTGAACCGGTGGATCTCGTCGATGAAGAGCACCGTCCGGCCCCCCTGGGCGGAACGGCGGAACCGCGCTCCCTCGATCACGCGGCGCAGGTCCTCGACACCGGCGGCCACCGCGTTCACCCGCTCCACATGGGCTTTCGTCCGGGCCGCGATGA
>CAYJTM010000141.1:0-2877 GCA_964373055.1 uncultured Planctomycetia bacterium | reverse complement strand
ATCCCCGTTCCCGCATCATCAAGAAGGCCTGCGACCAGGTCCTGAACCGTTTGGGCATCCAAGACCCGCTGCTGGATTTGGCCAAGAAACTGGAAGAGGCGGCGCTCAAAGACGACTACTTCCTCTCCCGCAAGCTCTACCCGAACGTGGATTTCTACAGCGGCATCATCCTGCGGGCGCTGGGCATCCCAACCGAGCAGTTCACCGTGATCTTCGCCCTTGGGCGGATCTCCGGGTGGCTCGCCCACTGGAAAGAGATGCTGGAGTCCCCCGACTTCCGGATCGTCCGTCCCCGCCAGATCTACACGGGTCCCACACGCCGCCCGTACCGTCCTCTCTCCGAGAGGCAGTAATGGATTCAAAGCCGTCATCTCGAGGAGCAAAGCGACGAGAGATCTCGTTTTGAAGAGCGGGATTTCTCGGCCTTCGGCCTCGAAATGACACTCTCTAAACGAAAAGTCGCCATCGTCGGGGCCGGCAATGTCGGCGCCACCTGCGCGCAGCGCGTGCTCGAGCGGGGCCTGGCCGATGTGGCCCTCGTGGACGTGGTGGACGGCTTGGCCGCCGGCAAAGCGCTGGACTTGGGCCAAGCGGCGCCGCTGGAAGGGCACGACTGCCGGATCACCGGCTCCACCTCGTATGAAACCATCCAGGGGGCGCAGGTGGTGGTGGTGACTGCCGGCCTGGCCCGGAAGCCCGGCATGTCCCGCAGCGACCTCCTCTCCGCCAACGCGAAGATCGTCGGCTCCATCCTTCCGCAGGTGGCCGCCCACGCCCCGGAAGCCGTCCTCATCATGGTCACCAACCCGCTGGACATCATGACGTACCTCGCCTGGAAGCTCACCCGTTGGCCGGACCACCGCGTGATGGGGATGGCCGGCGTGCTGGACTCCTCGCGGCTTCGCTACTTCGTGGCGGAGAAGCTCGGCGTGTCCGTGAAGGAGGTGCAGGCGCTGGTGCTGGGAGGGCACGGCGACAGCATGGTGCCCTTGCCTGAGCACACCACCGTCTCCGGCGTGCCGGTCACCGAGAAGCTCAAACCGGCGGAGGTGGACGGGCTCATGCAGCGCGCGCGCGACGGGGGGGCGGAGGTGGTCAATCTCCTGAAGAGCGGCAGCGCCTTCTACGCGCCGGCCAGCTCCACCGCCGACATGGTGCGGGCGATTTTAAACGACGAGCACCGGCTTCTGCCGGCCTGCGTCCGGCTCTCCGGGCAGTATGGCTTGAAGGACGTCTTCTGCGGGGTTCCCATCCGGCTCGGCGCCAAGGGGGTCGAGAAGATCGTGGAGCTTTCCCTGACCGACGCGGAGAAAACAGCCCTCAAGGCCTCCGCCGAGGCGGTCCGGCAGGAGATGAAAGAGGTTGATAAGTTGATAGGTGGATAAGTTGATACGGAAATCCCTATGAACCTATCAATCAATCAACTTATCAACACGAGTCATGCAAAACCGTTCGTGCTGATCCTGAGCAAAGCCGAAGGGTCGAAGCACGATGTCCCTCATCACCCTTCGACAGGCTCAGGGTGAACGGGGAGCAGTTTGCATGAGTCGTGTTATCAACAAGGTGTTGGCCCGTGCGTCTTCTTGAACATCAAGCTAAAAAGCTACTTTCCTCCTGGAACATCCCAATCCCCCGTGGCGCCGTTATTACACGCCCCTTGCAGTTGTCTGCCGCGGTCCGCAAGGCGGGCGGATTTCCGGTCATCCTGAAGGTGCAGGTCTACGCCGGCGGCCGCGGCAAGGCCGGCGGGATCCAGAAGGTGACCAACCTCGCCAAGGGAAAAACCATCGCGAAGGATCTGCTCGCCAAGCGGCTGGTCACCCCGCAGACCGGTCCGGAAGGGGTGGCGGTCAAATCGCTGCTGGTGGAGCAGGGGCTTGACATCCTCAAGGAATTTTACGTCAGCGTCCTGATCGACCGCTCCCGCCAGGTGCCGGTCGTGGTGGCCGCCCGCGAGGGGGGCATGGCGATCGAGGAGCTGGCCAAGGAGCATCCCGAATCAATCCTCACCACCCCGTTTGACCCCTTCCTCGGCCTGCTCTCTCATCAGGCCCGGAAGATCGCCGGGTGGCTGGGTGTGCCGCCCGAACACCGGGAGACCGCCGCGCGCCAGTTAGTGAAGCTCGCCAAGGGTTTCTTCTCCACCGATGCCACGCTGGTGGAGGTCAATCCCTGGGCCCTCACCAAGGAGTTGGGCATGACGGCGCTCGACGGCAAGATCACCGTGGACGACAATGCCCTCTACCGCTACCCCGCGCTTGAGAAGATCAAGACGGCCGATGCCGACACGCCGAGCGAAGCGAAATCCCGTGTGATCGGCATCAACTACGTGGGCCTCGACGGCACGATCGGCTGCATGGTCAATGGGGCGGGGCTGGCGATGGCCACGATGGACCTCATCAAGCTGCACGGCGGCGACCCGGCCAACTTCCTGGATGTCGGCGGCGGAGCCGATGAAAGCCAAGTGCGGGAAGCGTTCAAACTGATCCTGGCCGACAAGAAGGTGAAGGGGGTGCTGGTGAACATCTTCGGCGGGATCATGAAATGCGACGTGATCGCGGCAGGCATCATCCAAGCGGCCAAGAGCATGCGGATCCAGGTGCCGCTGGTGGTGCGGCTCGAGGGGACCAATCTCGAGCAAGGTCGCAAGATGCTGAAGGAGTCGGGGCTGGGTTTCCTGACGGCGGGCGACATGGACGAGGCGGCCAAGAAAGTGGTCCAGGCGGCCCGGGGATGGGCAGCTCGGGGACTGTCCCCGCAGGGGACTGTCCCCAAAAGGGTTTGAGATGGCTATCTTACTAGACAAGAATACGAAGGTTTTGGTTCAGGGGATCACCGGCAAGGCCGGCTCCTTCCACGCTTCCCAGATGCTTGCCT
>CAYJTM010000140.1:0-2896 GCA_964373055.1 uncultured Planctomycetia bacterium | reverse complement strand
CTAAGCCGCGGCCAGGGATCTGAACGTCGGTGACCGGCAGGAACAGGTTCCCGTTGGCCAGGTTGACCGGCTCCGTGCTGGTCCGGCCATCCCCATAACCCCCGCCCGAGCCGGACATCACGGCCGCCGCCTGGCCAGGAGAAAGAAGGATTGCCGCTGTCGCCACCAGAATCAGCAGGAACCCACGCTGACTTCTCATGGAGTCCCCCGGGCCCGCCGGTAACCGAACTGCTCTGCCGATTTCTCGGCCTGAACCTGGTACGGGTCACGGACCTGGACGGTCAGCCGGCGCTGGCGGATTGCCCCGGCGGTGTTCCAGGTCCATCTGGAGGCCGCGCCCCAAGGCCGCTTCACCACCCCGTCGATCAGGAACTGATATTCCAGCGGATCTCCGTCCGGATCGGTGGCGCTGGCCGAAACCGCCACGGCGTCCCCCTCGGTGTAGGTGGATCCGTCGGGTGGCGCAAGCGTCCCGATCACCGGCCGGCGGCTGACGCCCCAGGTCCCCTGCTGGATCCAGCCGGTGGAGACGGAGTTGTCCTTCGCCCAAAGATAAGTTTTGTAAACCTTCTGGGCGGCGGCCAGCTTGAAGCTGATCTGCCATTTCACCGTCAGCACGGTGCCGGCTCCGGTGACGGTCGTCTGCGCGCAGTCCAGCTGGCCGCGGGAATTCTGCAGGATCTTGGCCGAGCCGGGGGCCACCCCGCCCAGCCAGGCAGAGCCGGCGTCGTTGAGGAGATAAAGTTTGTTGGTGGAGCGGACGTAGCGGACGCAGACGGCGTTGGCCTGCGAGGCGCTTAAGCTGGTCAGGAACTGGACCTCCTTCAGATCGGTCCAGCCGTCGGCGTCGCTGTAGGTGGCGGTGAAGGTGACCCACTCGTCTGGAGCGGAGCTGCCGGCGGAAGGAGCCAGCGTACCGACCTGCGGAGGGGCCGCCCAAACCTCGGCGGTCAACAGAAGCCCGGCAGCCGCCAGCAGGGCTGTGAAGGGAAGCCTGTTCACAAAACCCAGTTTACACGAGGAGGGGTCGGCCTGTCAAGGCCGTTTCGTAAATTTTTTATTCTTTATGAAAATCGGCCGGGCCGGGAAGTCAGCCGACGATTCCCTGCTCCAGCCAGGTGTAGGAGCCCTGAAGGAGATCCTGGGCGACCCGGTAATTCTTCCGGTCTTCCGGGGCGTTGAGGCGGGCGAAGTTGGAGCGGATCCGGCCGCGGGCATGCTCGCAGAAAAGATCGGCCAGCTCGATGGGGCTGGCAGCAGGGACTGTCCCCGAAGGGGACTGTCCCTGCCCCCCCAGCAAGGCGGCCCGCGAGATCGAGGCGGCCATCGCGAACAGGTCGACACCCACATCCACCAGCCGGAACAGGACCATCTGCCGCCGCTCCAGCTTTTGCTGGTGGATTATCATCTGATGGAACAGGGTTCGGGCCAGCCGCCGGCTGGCCCTCTCCACGAAGAACCAATGCGCCCGGAGCTGGTCCGGCAGGCCGGCCGGGCCCCCCACGGCCAAACGGGGGATCCAGGTGCGCGGGTACCAGCCGGCGTAGAAGGCGGCCGCCCGGGCTCCGGCGCGGGTCCGGTGCTGAAGCGACCGGCCGGGCAGGATCATATCGAAGGCCAGTTGGATGTGCGGGTCCAGCGCTTCCCGGGCTATAAATAAGTGCATGATCTCGCTGGTCCCCTCGATGATCAGATTGATCCGCAGGTCCCGGAAGATTCGCTCCACCGGGATCGGCTTCTCCCCCCGGGCTTTGAGTGACTGGGCCGTCTCGTAGCCGCGCCCGCCCCGGATCTGCAGCGTCTGATCGGCAATCGCCCAGGTGACCTCGGAGCCGAACAGCTTGGCCATCGCCGCCTCGATCCGGATGTCGGTGTTCCCCTGGTCGGCCCAGGCGGAGGTCAGCCACACCGTCGCCTCCATCGCGAACAGATGCGAGGCCATCCAGCCCAGCTTGGCGGCCACCGCCTCGTGCTGGCCGATCGGCCCGCCCCACTGCTTGCGCTCCAGCGCCCACTCGCGGGAGATCTGCAGGCACCGCTTGGCCGCTCCGATGCAGGCGGCCGGCAGGGTCAGCCGCCCGGTGTTGAGCGTCATCAAGGCCAGCTTCAGGCCCCGGCCCAGCCCCCAGAGGATGTTCTCCTTCGGGACCTTCACGTTGTTGAACCGCAGCAGCCCGTTCTGGATCCCCCGGATCCCCATGAACTGGCACCGGTGGACCAGCTCCACCCCCGGGGTGCCCCGCTCCACAATGAAGGCGGTGATCTGCTTGCGGGCCTTGCCGCCGATTGCCCGCTCCGGAGTCTTGGCCATCACCACCATCACCTCGGCCACCGGCCCGTTGGTGCACCAGAGCTTCTGCCCATTGAGCAGGTAGGCGGCTCCCCCCTCCACCGGCGTGGCGATGGTGGCCATCTTCGCCGGATCGGATCCCACCTCCGGCTCGGTCAGGGCGAAGGCGGAGATCGACCCCTTGGCCAGCCGGGGCAGGTACTTGCGCTTCTGCTCTTCCGTCCCGAACATCTTCAGCGGCTGAGGCACCCCGATCGACTGGTGGGCCGAGAGCCAGACCGCGGTGGACCCGCACCAGCTTCCGACTAAGGCAACCGCCCGGTTGTAATTCACCTGCGAGAGCCCCAGCCCCCCGTACTCCTTTGGGATCTTCATCCCGAAACAGCCCAGCTTCGCCAGCCCCTCGACCACGGAGGCCGGCATCTCGCCGCTCCGGTCGATCTCATCGGGGTCGACGTGAGCTTTCAGGAAGGATTCAATCTGAGCGCAGTAATCATCCCCAATCCGGCGGTCCTCCTCGGATTGGACGCTGTAAGGGAAGATCAGGTCGGTGAGCACCCGGCCCAGGAAAAGCTGGCCGGCGAAGGTGGGGCGCTCCCATTTGGA
>CAYJTM010000139.1:0-2904 GCA_964373055.1 uncultured Planctomycetia bacterium | reverse complement strand
GCTTTCTTCATCGCCGGCAGGACCTTCGCGTGCTTCACCCCTGTCCACAGACAAAAGGAGTCGGTGCCTTGCTGGGCCAACATTTCAGCCCCGGTAATGACATGCATCCCTCGCGCGCGCGCATCCCGAAGCAAAGGCGTTGCCGGCGGGTTGTAGACGATATCGTAGACCACCGCATCGGAACGCATTCGAGTTACATCGACCAGCGAAGCGGTTCCCGACATCCCGACCGGAGTGGCATTCACCAAAAGATCCGCCTCTCCGAGAGGAGCCGCTTCAAGCGTTGGAATTGCTTCGGCTTTGCACTCCGCATACGATGAGCGAACCTTTTCTGCCAATCGCCTTGCCCGTTCCGGATCGCGGTTCCAAATCATCAACCGGCCCACGCCCACGTCGGCAAGAACCATCGCGATGGCTTGAGCGGATCCGCCCGCTCCCAATAAAAGAACGCATTTCCCTTCCACCTCAACCAAGTGGGCCGGATCTCGCAAGACCGAGTAGAAACCATCCCCATCGGTATTAAAACCCCGGAAGTAGAAGCGGGAACCCTTTCTGAACCAGCCGAGTTTCCATTCCGACACTTCCACTGTATTTACCGTTCCGGTCAACCGGTCATCCTCCCGATCGATCTCCCCTTTCCGGCTCCGCTCAAGCTCAACCAACCAATTAAACGCTGCTTCCTTATGAGGCATCGTCACGTTGAAGCCGTCCAGCTTCGGGGCTTCGGTCTCCAGCCAATGCTCCAGATCTTCCGGTTTGACCGGATATTCCTTGTACTCCCCTTCCAGCCCCGCCGCCTTCAGCGCCGCGTTGTGCATCAGCGGGGACAGCGAATACCCCAACGGCCAGCCGATGATGCCGAGTTTCCAATGCTTGGCACTCATGAGAAAAACGGCTTTTAGTGAGAAAAAGCGGCGACTTGAATGGGCCTTCTGACCGAAAAGCTCCGGCGGTGCAATTTAATTCGCTCGATCTCATGAAGCGTCTCGGCCGTCATGTAGCTCTCTCCGCACTGAGGGCAGTCAATGACGGGAACCTTCTCGATCAGCAAAAGGGCTTTCCCCTTGCCGTAGGTTCTGGAGATCTCCCGAATCCGCGCCCCTTTCTTTCCGCAGTTGTCACATGTCATATTTTCACCCTAGAGTTCGTAGGCCGTGATAATGACCAGCTTACCCGTGATACTCAGCTTTGCGACGACTTCTATCCGCCTGTTATTCAATACATGTCCAACCAGGCGATATTTTGATTCTCCTGTATCTCGATCTTTCTGGCGCTCTCGAATACTTCCCGTAAGAATCGCGTGTTCTACATCGGACATGCTGAATCCATCGTCATCCATTTCTTCCGCTGCGTGAAGGGTGACGATGTATTGACGCGCCCGCACCCTCTCCCGTATGCGGTTCAGGATTTGGCCAAACATCGAGATTCCTTCACTCCACTTTCACCGCTTCGCGTAGAGCAGGCGGTTGATCGCGTTGAGATACGCCCGCGAGGAGGCCTCGATGATGTCGGTCGAGGCGGCCCGCCCGTGCTCCACGCGTCCGTTCGCCGACAGCTTCACCGTCACCTCGCCGAGCGCGTCCTTTCCGGAGGTCACCGACTGGATCATGTAGTCGTTGAGTTTTCCTTTGAACTTGGTCAGCCGGTCAATGGCGTTGTAGCAGGCGTCCACCGGGCCGTCGCCGCTGGCGGCTCCCTGCAGCATCTTCCCTTCCGGGCTCTTGATCCGGACGGTCGCCGTGGGGATCACGCCGGTCCCGCTGGAGACGTGCAGGTATTCCAGCGTGTACCGCTTCGCGGCCTCGGAGATCTCATCCTCCACCAGCGCGGAGAGATCGTCGTCGAAGACCTCCTTCTTCCGGTCGGCCAGCACCTTGAACCGCTCAAAGGCCTCCTCGATCTGCTGCTCACTCAACTTGAAGCCGAGCCCCTTGAGCCGCGCGACGAAGGCGTGCCGGCCGGAGTGCTTGCCCAGCACCAGTTTCGATTCGCCCCAGCCGACTTCCTGCGGGGTCATGATCTCGTAGGTCTTCTTGAACATCAGCACGCCGTGCTGGTGGATGCCGGACTCGTGCGCGAAGGCATTGCCGCCGACCACCGCCTTGTTCGGCTGGACCAGGAAACCGGTCAGCTTGGAGACCAGCCGGCTGGCCCGGTAGATCTCCTCTGTCTTGATGCCCATCTCCACCTTGAAGAGGTCCTTGCGCACCTTGAGCGCCATCACCACCTCTTCAAGGGAGGCGTTGCCGGCCCGTTCCCCCATCCCGTTGATCGTGCACTCCACCTGCCGGGCGCCGTTCAAGACCGCCGCCAGGGAGTTGGCCGTGGAGAGACCCAGGTCGTTGTGGCAGTGGACGGAGATCACCGCTTTGTGGATGTTCGGCACATTCTCCCGGATGCCGCGGATGAGGGCCCCGAACTGCGACGGGATCGCCCAGCCGACCGTGTCCGGCACGTTCACCGTGGTGGCCCCCGCGTCGATCACATGCTCGTAGATCCGGTACAGCAGCTCCGGGCGTGAGCGGGCGGCGTCCTCCGCGGAGAACTCCACGTCGTCGGTGTATTTACGGGCCATCTTGACCGCCGCCACCGCCAGGCGCACGATCTCCTCCTCCGCCTTGCGCAGCTTGTACTTCATGTGGATCTCGGAGGTGGCGACGAAGGTGTGGATCCGCCTCCGTTTGGCCGGCTTCAAGGCCTTTCCGGCCGCCTCGATGTCCTTCGGGACCGACCGGGCGAGCGAGGCGATGATCCGCCCCTTGATCTCCTTGGCGATCCGGTGGACCCCTTCGAAATCACCGGGGGAGGAGACGGCGAACCCCGCCTCGATCACATCCACGTTGAGCCGCTCCAGCTGCCGGGCCACCTCCAGCTTCTGCTGGGGATTCAAGGAGGCGCCGGGAC
>CAYJTM010000138.1:0-2912 GCA_964373055.1 uncultured Planctomycetia bacterium | reverse complement strand
TTCACCGCCCCGTCAAGCCGAATCGGAAACTCTGTCATCAGCGGTAGGCGTCGCGGCGGTGGCGGATCCGAAGTATCAAAACCCCTCCCGGAACTTTAGCGTAAACAACGCGGTAATCGCCGACGCGATATTTGAACAGGCCCCGGAATTCCCCGCTCAAGGGTTCTCCGGTATCCGGGTTTACAGAAAGAGACTGCTCAAGCTGTTGAACAATCTTCTTTGCGGTGGGTTTGTCGAGTTTTTTGAGATCTTTCCCAACCGAATCTTTATAGAAAACGCTAGAGGCCAAGCCGTTTCTTCATCTCTTTAGCGGTGAGGATTTTGTCGTCCTTGTCCCGTAGGCGGTCGAGGGCAACCTGATAATCGGCATATTCATCCAGATAGACCTCCACCGCCTTACGGATGAGATAGGATCTCGGCCGCTCCACCACGTCCGCAACGCGGCTGAGCCGCTTCGTCAAATCTTCCGGCAATCGGATGGACACAGGTTTAACCACCAAGCGATTCCTCCTCTAAGACAAGCATAGCATACAAAGTAGTTCGTTGTAATACATAGACTACAAGTTACGCTCCTCTTTGCGCCGCGATTTGGCATAGGGCCTCTGCGATCGCATCCAGCGAACGCTCGCGGCAGCGGACCACGCCGGCGTTGTAGTCACCGCCGGTCACCGGGACACCGGAGAAGTTGTCCAAGTGGCCTTCGACGAGGTCGCCGGGCAGCTTCTTCAGCTTGTGCGAGGAGAAGTTGGTGTCCGCGTGGGCCGAGATGACCAGCACTAGGGTTTCTCTTTCTTGAGAAGGTCATGGCCTCGAAGGATTGCTTCGCAGGTCATCTGAATGAGATTCTTGAAATCTCCAAGGTCCCCCTTCCCCAGCGCGAAATAGTAAGCATACCGGTCATCCAGGCGGATGAGCGCCGGCGGATAACCCTTGGCGAGAAGCTGGGTCAGCATGATCAAGCGCCCTACCCGCCCGTTGCCGTCAAAAAAGGGATGGATCGCCTCAAACTCATAGTGATCACGGGCGATCTTGGTTACCGGCTTGTCGCCATACCGGTTGATTTCGCGCAGCAACTCGCGCATCCGGATCGGAACCTGCTGAGCGGACGGGAGCGCCTTCTCCGTGTTGGTCAGGTTCACATGGCCGGTCCGGTAGCGGCCGGGCAATTTATTACGGAAGTTATAAAGAACGATCGAGTGAAGCTTCAGCACGTACTCCTCGTCAATCCGGAAACCGGGCCGGATGGCAGACAAAACCTCCGACAAAGCGTTATTGTGGTTGACCGCCTCGAAAATTTCGAACGGCTCTTTGCCTTTCACGTTCTGGCCGGCAATGGCCTGCTCTGTTTCCCTGATCGTCATCCGGCTGCCCTCGATGGCGTTGGAATGATAGGTCATCTCCAGAAAGAAACGGTTCCGGATCTTCTGCTGTTTTTTTAAGATCCGGATTGGGTCGCCAAGATCTTTCTTCGCTTTTTCCACCACCGGCATCAAATCCAGGTGTTGCTTGAATAGTTCATCGATCCGGCGAGAGGAAAATGGGTGCGGTTTGACATTTTTATCCAGCCAGCGATAAACGGTCTTATAGGGGACCTCGATGAGCCGGGCCAGCTCACTGCGCGTCAAACCAGCTTCTTGGATCAAAGCTTGCAGCTTTTCTCGCTCGGACAACGGGTACCGGATATAGGACATATGACCCATATTCCCTCCTACTTGGATTATACCATATGTCCTATATGGAAATAAGAGCGCATTTCAAAACCGTCATCTCGAGCCCCGCATGCTTCGCTTTGCGAAGCAAAGCGGCGGGGCGAGAGATCCCGGGATTTCTCGGCCTTCGGCCTCGAAAGGACAGGTTATGAAATGAGCTCTAAGGGTCAGCGGGATTCGGAGAGGAACTTGCGGAGGACGAACTGCAGGATGCCGCCGTGGCGGTAATACTCCACCTCGACGGGGGCGTCGATGCGGCAGAGGGTGGTGAAGGTTTTGTCATCGGCCTTGACCTGGATCTTTTGGCCCGGTTTCAGGGAATCGTCCAGCCCCTCGATGGAGTAGGACTCCTTGCCCGTCAGGCCCAGCGACCCGGCGCTCTGGCCGGGCTCAAACTGCAGCGGCAGGATCCCCATGCCGATCAGGTTGCTGCGATGGATCCGCTCGAAGCTCTCGGCGATGGCCGCCCGGACCCCCAACAGCATCGGGCCCTTGGCCGCCCAGTCGCGCGAGGAGCCGGAGCCGTATTCCTTGCCGGCCAGGATGATGAGGGGGATTCCCTCTTTCTTATAGCGCTCGGAGGCCTCGAAAACCGAGGTCTTCTCCCCATCCGGCAGGTGGGCCGTCCACCAGCCCTCGGCGTCCGGCACCAGCTTGTTCTTGAGCCGCACATTGGCGAAGGTGCCGCGCGTCATCACCCGGTCGTTGCCGCGCCGGGCGCCGTAGCTGTTGAAATCTTTGGGGTCTAGCCCAAGCGAGATGAGGTACTCTCCGGCCGGGCTCTCTTTGGCGATCGAGCCGGCGGGAGAGATGTGGTCGGTGGTGATGGAATCCCCGACGAACTCCAGCGCCCGCGCGTTCCGGATCGGCTGGACAGGCGGCGGCTGCTTCGGAAAGTTCAGGAAATAGGGCGGCTCCTGGACGTACGTGGATTTTTCATTCCAGCGGTAGAGGTTTCCTTCCGCGGTGGGGATAGCTTTCCATTCGGCGGTTCCTTCGAACACCTGCGCGTACCGTTTGCGGAACGCCTCGGCGGTCACCGACTGCAGGATCGCGCGGGAGATCTCCTGCTGCGTGGGCCAGATCTCCTTTAGGAACACCTCCCTGCCCTGCGAATCTTTCCCAAGCGGCTCGCGGGTCAGGTCCATATCCATCCGGCCGGCGATCGCGTAGGCCACCACCAGCATCGGGCTGGCCAGGTAG
>CAYJTM010000137.1:0-2923 GCA_964373055.1 uncultured Planctomycetia bacterium | reverse complement strand
ACCGTGAGAGGGAAAGTTCCCGGCATCGGGCTACGATCTCCTTTTCATCCGGTTGCGTGAGCAGCATGGCCCGGTGGAGCCAGCCGAACCTTTTGACCCAGCGGATCCAGGAGGGGTCCGGCGAGATCACGAGGTTGAACGGTTTCTTCCGTTTGGCCAGAAGTTTCCAGAGGGCCCGCGCCCTCCAGCCCTTGTCCCCGGTCGGCACCACGCAGATCCAGTGGCCTTCATTGGCCAGCTCGGCCGAGGCCTGCCCCGCCGGCCGCGCCCAGAGGATCCGGAGCCGGCGTCCCCATTTCTTCTCGAACCGCCGGCGGTTCTCATCGAAGGCCTTTTCCCAGCCGGGCAGCTTCTTGAAGCTGGACTTCTCCTCGTGGTGAACGTAGGCGGCCAGCGCCTGGACGGCTTTAAGGCCGGCCTTCCGGACTCTTAAGCTCAAGTCGTCGTCGTCGAAGTTCCCCATGCCGAACTGCTCATCCAGCAGGCCGATCCGGTCAAAGAGGGACCGCCGGGCCAGCAGGCAGAAGCCGATCGCGACCGGCAGCTCAACCCATCCGGGGGAGCGCTTCCCCGGGTCGGAGCCGAGCGTATTGCTGCTGGGGTTGACCAGCCCGATGCCCGGATCGGCCTCGGCCACCTTGATCATCTCCGAGAGCCACCCCCGCGTCACGACGGTGTCGTTGTTGAGCAGGCAGACCCAGGGGGCTTTCGCCGCCCGGATCCCCCGGTTGACTGCCTTGATGAAGCCCAGGTTCTCCTCGTTGCGGAGGATCTCCACCGGCAGGGAGCCGCCTTGCCGGAACCGCTCGAGGAGTTCCCGCGTAGGCGCTTCGCTGCCATTGTCCACCAGGATCATGCGGACCGGCAGATCGGTGCGGTGGGCCACGCTCTCCAGGCAGAGCTTCGTCAGCTCCGGCTGGTTCCAAATGGGGATGATGATGTCGCAGACCGGTTCAGCGGCCACGGTGCAAAATCTCTTTCAAGGTGCCGCAGACCTTCCGGACGTCCGACGGTTTCATGAGAGGGTAGAGAGGAAGGCTGAAACAGCTGCCTCCCACCCGCTCCGCCACCGGCAGGTCCCCCCGGCGGTAACCGTACTTCTTGCGGTAATAAGGATGCAGGTGTAGCGCGGTGTAGTGGACGCCGCTCTGGACGCCCCGGCCCCGGAGGGCCTGCACCAGGCCGTCCCGGTTCAAGCCGCGCGGGGGCCGGGAAAGCAGCGCCACGTAGAGGTGCCACGCATGGACCGCTCCCTTGCCGCCGGGGCTTGGAAGGGTCAGCTCCTCAACCCCCTTCAGCAAGCGGTGGTAGAGTTTAGCCGCTTCCCGCCGCCGGGAATTGAATTCCTTCAAACGGGCCAGCTGCGTCCGGCCGAGGGCCGAGAGCAGGTCCGGCAGGCCGTACTTGTAGCCGGGACGGATCACCTCCGGATGCCGAGGCGCCGTCTGCTGGTGGCGCTTCCAGGTGTCGATGGAGAGGCCGTGGAACCGCAGCAGGCGAAGCTTTTTGTCGATCTCCGGAGAGGAGCAGGTGACCATCCCCCCTTCCCCCGTCGTGATGTTCTTCATCGGATGGAAGCTGAAACAGGTGGCGTCGGCTTGGGCCCCGATCTTCCGGCCGCGGATCGCCGCGCCCAGCGCGTGGGCCGCGTCATCCAGCAGGAAGAGCCCCCGCTTGCGGCAGAGGGCCTGAAAAGATTTCATGTCGCAGGGGAGCCCCGCGAAGTGGACCGGCAGGATCCCTTTGGTCTTTTGGGTGATCTTCCGGGCCGCCTGGACCGGGGAGAGGTTCCAGCCGGTGGGGTCGATGTCCGCGAAGACCGCCCGGGCGCCGGTCAGCTCAATGGCGTTGGCGGTCGCGGCGAAGGTGAAGGGGCTGGTGATCACCTCGTCGCCGGGCCCCGCCCCCAGCGCCAGCAGGGCTAGGTGGAGGGCCGCCGTTCCGGAGGAGACCGCGACCGCGTGCCGGCTGCCGGTCTCCTTACGGAATTCCTCCTCAAAGCGGGCGGTCTCCGGCCCCATCGTGAGCCAGCCGGAGCGGAGGATCTTCCCGATCCCACGCAGGTCTCCCGCCCCGATCGTGGGGCGGCTCAAAGGGATTGTTTTGATTTTAGAGGTAGCCATCTTTCTTCTTGGTCCGGATCCGCCTGGCCGGCTGTCCCCAGACGATGGTTCGCTCTTTCACGTCGCCGAGCACCAGGGAACCGGCCCCCACGGTGGCGGATTTCCCGATGCGGGACCGGGTGATCACGGCCCCCATCCCGATAAAGGAGTCGGACCCGATCCGGGCGTAGCCGGAGGTCTTGGCGCCGGTGCAGAGGTAGACGTTCTCCCCGATCCGGTTGTCATGCTCGATGATCACGCCGCTCCAGAGAACCGAGTGGTCCCCGATCGTGGTCCCCGCGTTGACGATGCAGCCGAGGGAGAGGAAGACCCCCTCCCCTATCTTCACGTCCCGGGCGACCATCGCGGTGGGATGGATCGCGCTGATCCAGCGGACGCAGCGGGTGCGCTCCACCATCCGGATGGTTTGACGGCGGGCGGAGAAATACCGGTAGCCCACCGCCACGATCCCGTGCGTCAGCCGGTGCTTCCGGCTTAAGCTCCCTAAGTCGGCAATGCGTCCCAGCACCGGCTTGCCGCAGAACTCTTCCGTCCGGCGGTCGTCGAGGAACCCGGCCACCTGGCGCCCCAGGCCGGCTGAGCGGAAGGCCTCCTCGATCGCCTTGCCCAACCCGCCCGCCCCCAGGATAATGATTTTCATGGTTTGTAAACTTTCAGCATCTGCTGGACCCGGTTGAGATAGGTATGGGAAGAGAAGGTCAGCTCCTTCCCGGCCCGGGCGATCCGCTCCCGCTCCCCGGCGTTGGCCAGGTAATGGTCCACCCGCTCGAACAGCTCCTCGGGAGTTCGGAAAGTGACCA
>CAYJTM010000136.1:0-2930 GCA_964373055.1 uncultured Planctomycetia bacterium | reverse complement strand
GGCGAGAGATCTCGGGATTTCTCGGCCTTCGGCCTCGAAATGACAGGTTATGAAATGAGCTCCAAGTATTTCTTGAGATGAGAGAGGGTCTCTGCGCGGACTTGTTTGGCAAGCTGGATCGCCTGAAGACCTTGGTCCCGGGAGACCGGCTCCAATTCACCCGGATAGCGAAACTCCACCCCATAAGGAGTCAGCGAGTCGGCGGGAGACAATTTCTCGGCCAGCGTCTTGTCCGCCCGCACCATCAGCCCGCGCAACAGCGCGATATTGTGGGACTTGGGAAATGGAATTTGATGACGGACCAGCACCGCCTTGATGAATTTCTCCGCGGCTTGCTGAGCATGAAACCCCGCGCTGTCAAAATCCTCCAGATCGCTGTCCAGAAGAATCTCGCCCGCCCTGAGGTCCTCATCCGCTTTTTCCAGCCATTGCTGAACGAAATCCCGAATAACTTGCTCAGGCCGCCTCATAGAGAAGGATTCCCTCCTGATGAGCCGGATAAGCGATTCCGCCGACGATGTTTTTGGTTTCTTCGAATTCCGTCTCTCCCATGACACGGATGTCTATCGGCATCGAAAAATTGCCGATGGCCTGACGCAGCCGCTCCCTCTCTTGAGGTTTCGACACAGGGTCTTTTTCAACCACCAGGAGATCCAGATCACTGTCCGGCCGATACGTCCCCCGGGCCCGCGAACCGTAAAGCACCAGCCGGCGGATCTTATTTCTCCCCACCGCCAAAACCTTCTCCTTTAGCTCGTCAACGCTGACATCAACGATATCGGCTTCGAGCCATTCCTCCAACCAGGAACGCTTGACCCTCCAAAGACGCCCCACCTTGACGGCCGGAAGCTCTCTCCGGTGGATCATTCGGAACACCGTCTTCGGGTTCACCTTCAAATACCGGGCAACCTCCTGAAGAGTCAAGAGCTCTTCGGAAGAACGGCTTTCTGCCTGAATACTATGGACTCTATTAGACTTTAGTGGTCTTTTCATGACAATTTGAGCTTACCATATTACGCCGCTTCCAGCAACGCCTCCAAACGGCGGAAGGCCTCCTCCGAAACAAAATTCAACGACCCCTCCTCAAAATAGACCCTGAGCTTGAGCGCCAATTCGGGAGTCAGCGTATCCACAAAGAAAACCTGGTCCAATGCCAGGCCGGACTTAAATCCAAGAGAGTCGGCGAGAGCGCTCAGCGCCCGGACCCGCGCGGTGTGGCGCTCGAATTCCCCGCCCTCGTAAGAAACAACGCGGGCATCCAGGAAATGGGCCGCCGCCGCGGTGTTCACCTCCGACAACTCGTCCATGAGCTCGGAGACCCGGTCTTCCGGCACCACAATGCGGAAGTCCAGCTCCGCCATCAGGTCTTTCGCCATGATGATGCTCAAGGCGTAGGCCAAGTGCTTCAGCCGGATGTCGTCGGTGGCATCGATCAAAATAGGCCGGCGGGTCAAGCGGGAGAGGTTGGGCTCGCCCCAGAACTTCCCCACCCGATCCAGCTCCTCCAGCGCTTGAACCGTCTCCGAAACCACCGTTGCCTCCATGCCGGCGGCGGGCGGGATGTAAGCATAGCCATCCAAGTCGCTGAATTTGAAAATGCGAGGCCCTCTTTTGGAGCGCGCGGCGGGAGATGTGATCGCGTCAACATAGACTACCCGGCCTTTAATCTCATTAATTTCATATTCCGGAGCGCCCGGATCTTCCAAGGAAACGAGAGACCCTCCCGCTTGGAGAAGTTCCTTTCGGTTGGTCAAAACACCGATGAGCACCGTTCTTTTCAGGCGGTCCTCCGGAATCTGCAAAACCAGGTTTCGCTTATTAAGGGTCTCTCTCCATTCTTCCTCCGCGCCGGCGGAGGGATTAAAAGCCCCGACGGCCGCGCCCCAGATATGGCCCTTTTCGGCGTCGGCAAGAGGCATCCCCCGCTCCCCCACCAGGCGGAGGAATTCGTCGTTCACCCTTTGGGCGGTGTCGAAACCCACCCCTTTCAGCGCGAGGGTGAACTGCCAGCGGGCCTGTCCCAGCCGGTCCCAGTCCCCCTGACTGGCGCCTCCGCCGATCACCGACGCCCCATACCGGAACCCGGCCAGCACCGGCGTGGAAGCTTTCTCCACCATGTCCAAAGCGCGCAGGTAATCCATAAGCTTCTGCTCCACGCCGGCGGCCTGATCCGAGTCCGCCCGGTTTTCCAGCTCCCGATACCAGAGTGAAGCGCTGAGACCTTTAAGATCGTGCCCCCCCAGGAGGAAAAACCCGCCGGAAGGAGAAAGGGCCCCCAGGAATTTCCCCTGCCGCACGGCTTCCAGATCCTCCGCCTCTCCAAGCCCGCTAATCCTGCGCACTATTCTGGGGGCTTGCCGACCGGGATCGAACTCAACGTAATGGATCGTCCGGGACGGATCTCCCTCGCCGGCCAGCCGGCGGATCTGGTCCAGGGCGCGGGCCGGTGAAAGGATGCTCCACTCCGGGTCCGCCGCGGGCTCGGGCAAACCGGGCTCCACGGCCACCTGCAGGAGGGACCGGTGCGCCGCCAATCCCTCGACACCCCAATCCGCGCCCTGCCCGAGGGAAAGCCGGTCCAGGGATAAAGCGGCGAGGAACAAGCCCTTTACCGTGCCCAGCCGGCGCAGCGCGTCTCCCCGAGACAGAGCCGTCTCTTGGCCCTCCACGTAAATCTTCGGAAGCGCGGAATCCCTCCTCTTCGTCAGGTACATGGTGCTTAACCAGTTGAGCCGTTCCAACAAAGGGAGCCGGTCCTCCTGCTCCGTGCCGGCGGCGATGGGGAACTCGAACGAGAGAACATCCCCCGCCTTGAGCCACTGGCTCCCGGCGGGAAGCGGAGCGCCATTGATATGCAGCGTTGCCGATGGTTCTTGCTCGGCTTTGGGCGGCTCTGCGTTCAGATACATCGCTTCCTCCGCGCCGGCGGC
>CAYJTM010000135.1:0-2940 GCA_964373055.1 uncultured Planctomycetia bacterium | reverse complement strand
TGCACCACCGGGAGCCGGGGGCGCTCGGCGCCGTGCTGATGGACCACGGCGTCACCGCGCAGCTGATCACCGACGGGGTGCACGTCCACCCGGAACTGCTGCGCTGGACGGCAGAGGTCCTCTCCCCCGATGCGATCGTGCTGATCACCGACGCCCTGCCGGCAGCCGGCCTCGCCGACGGCATTTACGCCTACGACGGCCGGAACTATCATTCGGAGAACGGATCGGCATGGTACCGCGAGCGGTACGACGTACCTGAGGGGTCTTCGGTACGTCGTACCGATCCTCGAGGGCAGCTGTTCGGCACCACCTGCTTGATGGACGAGCTGATCCGCCGCGCGATGAAATTCATGGGGGTCACCTTCCCACAGGCGATCCGGATGGCCTCTCTCAACCCGGCCCGCACGCTGGGAGTCGAAAAACGCCTCGGCAGCTTGGAAGCCGGCCGCCAGGCCGACTTGGTCCTCTGGAATGAACGGCATGAAGTAACGGAAACCATCGTTCGCGGGGAAAACATTTGGAGGATCTCCGATGCTAAACGGTGAAGAGCTTCTCATGAATGTTGTCGGAATCCTGCTGGGTGGTTTCTTTATTTTTAGTAACGGGGCTGGTTCTCATCCTGATTTCCAACCTGCCAGGACTAATCTGGCCTTTCATTCTGAACTCCAAAGCGGTTTCCTTCGCGGTGGGTGGGACGGGGACTCTGTTCTTGGTTGGGGTCTTCTTCGACCTCATGAAGCAGTTGGAATTCTTTAAGAAGAAGAAGAAAGAGTCCGGCATCGAAAATTGGGCCGTCTGCTATATTGCCCCCGATGAAATCGAAGCCCAGATTAAAACCGGCTATCTCGCGGCCAAGCAGATCCCGGCCTTGATGGAGCCGCTGCGTTTCACTTGGGGGATGCCCATCCGGACGGCGGTGGATCAATATCGGATCCATGTGCCGGCCGAGAAATGCGCGAAAGCGAGGCAGATGATCTTGGAAATCGACAGCGTGCAATGAAGACTAGCCTCGGCGTCAGCTATTACGGCAACCGGATCCCGTGGCGGGTGAAGGAGGACCTGGCAAGTCACGGAAACCATCATCCGGGCCAAAACCGCTGTGCTATAGTAAGGTCCACGCAGGAGTTGCGATGCTGAAGAGCGCGATCGATAAAGCCAAGATCAAGTCACTGATGTGCGAACTCCGGGCCGGCCTTCACGCGGTTTACGGAAACCGCCTTAAGGGGATCTATCTCTACGGTTCCTACGCTCGAGGCGAAGCGGATCCGGAATCGGACGTGGATGTGCTCGTGATTCTTGAAGGGTACGATCGTTATTCTGACGAAATCAAGCGTACCAGCCAGCTGATCTCGTCACTCTCCCTTAAGTACAGCGTCAGCATCAGCCGCGTTTTTGTGTCCGAAGCCAAATGGAGCAGCTACGACTCACCGTTTCTCCGAAACGCGCGGTCTGAAGCAATCGCCGCATGAAACCGGAAACAGAAAAACTTCTCAAAAAAGCCTTCCGATCCATCCGCGCAGCCGAGCGGCTCCTCAAAGACGGGGATGTGGATTTCGCGGCTTCCAGAGTGTATTACGCTCTTTTCTACATTGCCGAAGGACTCCTCAACGAAAAGGAATTGCAATTTAAAAAGCACGGAGGTGTCCACTCGGCATTTGCGGAACAATTTATCAAGACGAAGCAGATGGACCCGAAGTTCCACAGTTGGCTGGTCGATGCCTTCGACGAACGGATCCAAGGTGATTACGAGGTTGAGTCACAAGTCGATGCTAAAGAGGTAGCGGCCATGCTTGTTCAGGCTCAAGAATTTCTGCAGGCCGCCTGGCAGCTGTTGGGTGCCGAGCCTAAAACCTAGTTGAAGTTTTCCCTCGGCATCAGCTACTACGGCAACCGGATCCCGTGGCGGGTGAAGGAGGACCTGGCCGCGATCCGGGACGCCGGGTGCACGTACGTGGTGCACACCTTCAGTGAGGAGGACCACCAATTCTACCAGCCGGCGATGGAGCAGATCGTCGCTGACAGCCACGCGCTGGGGCTGGAGGTCTGGCTGGACCCGTGGGGAGTGGGGCAGGTCTTCGGCGGGGAGACCTACTCTGCGTTGGTGATGAAGGAATTGAGCATCCGGCAGGTGAGTTCCACCGGAGAGCTGCTTCCGATCGCCTGCCTGAACCAGCCGGCCTTCCGCGACTACCTGCTGAAATGGATAGAAACCTGCGCCGGCTGGAAGCCGGAAGTCCTCTTCTGGGACGAGCCCCATTTCCACATCTATCCCGAGGCCTCCGGGGATGCCGAGCCGAAGCTCTGGGCCTGCTGCTGCTCCGAGTGCAAGAAACTGTTCGAGAAGCGGTTTGGCCACCCGATGCCGGACCGGCTGACGCCGGAGGTCCGGCTGTTCAAGGAGGACTGCATCGTCGAGTTCAGCCGGTTCCTCTGCGATGCCACGAAGGCGCGCGGCATGCGGGCGGCCCTCTGTTTGCTGCCGTTTGAAAACTCCTCGACGATCAACGACTGGGCGAAGGCGGCGGCGATCCCCTCCGTGGACATCCTCGGCACCGATCCCTATTGGCGGCCGCATGAGCCGGCGGTGGGCAAGCACGTGGGCCGCTTCTCCCAGCGGATCGCCGAGCTGGCCGAAAAGTTCAACAAGGAAGGGCAGATCTGGATCCTCAACTTTAATATCCCGAAGGGGGAAGAGGGGAAGATTAAGGAGGCGGTGGAGGCGGCCTGGGCCGCCGGCATCCGGAACCTGGCCGCATGGAGTTACTTCGGGGCCGGCTACATCAGTCTCAAGGCGGAGGACCCTGCCGCGGTTTGGAAGACGCTCTCTTCCTGCTATCAGGATCTTCGCCGGTGCACGCCCGGCTGATTGTGCAATGTGTACAGAACACGCCTATCCTACTAGATCAGCATAACGAACGGAACCGGTCGTTGCGCAAGCAG
>CAYJTM010000134.1:0-2960 GCA_964373055.1 uncultured Planctomycetia bacterium | reverse complement strand
CTGGGCGGACAAGGGGGATCTGGACATCCGGATCGAGGCGGCGATGGCCAAGCTCTTCTGCACCGAGCAGGCCTGGACGGTTGCCGATGAGACGCTGCAGATCCGGGGCGGGCGGGGCTACGAGACGGCCGATTCCTTGAAAGGGCGGGGGGAGGAGCCGATCCCGGTGGAGCGGATGTTCCGGGACGCCCGGATCAACCGGATCATCGAGGGGACCACCGAGATCATGCATTTGTTCCTGGCGCGGGAGGCGATGGACCCGCACATCCAGCGGATCTTCGCCTGGCTGCTGCCGAGCAACCCTGGCCCAAAGCGGGTGAAGGCCTTCTTCCGGTTCGGGCTGTACTACTTCGGGTGGTGGTACTGGAAGCAGTGGATGCCGAAGATGCCCATCGGAGCGCCCTCGGAGGTCCCGCCGGAGCTCAAGCGGCATTGGCATTTCATTGAGGCGCGGAGCCGCCAGCTGGCCCGGACGCTGTTCCACCAGATGCTGCGCTACCAGCAGGGGCTGGAGAAGAAGCAGATGATTTTGTTCCGGCTGGTGGATGCCGGCGTGGACCTCTTCGCCATGGCGGCGGCGATCTCCCTCGCGGCGCAGGGACTGTCCCCCCATTCGACGGGCTCAGGGCGGGCTCCGGGGACTGTCCCTGAAAACGCCGTGGAATTGGCAGACCTGTTTTGCCTTTACGCGCGGGGGCGGGTGAAGCGGTCGCTGGCCGGGTTCAACGCGCCGGAGGACCGGCCGGCCTACCGGGCGGCGCAGGAGCTGCTGAAGGGACGCTACGCCTGGCTGGAAGAGGGTATAATCAAAACATGATGAGCGTTTTCCGGGCCGCGGGAACCGGCTTCAAGCTCTCCTTCAAGCTGTTGCCGGTGGTCCTTCTCTACGTGGTGGTCTACTCCGCGGTGGGGGCGCTGGCCACCGTTTTGCTCCCCTACGAGATCGTGAACAACCAGACCCGGGTTTTGCCCCCCACGAGCTTGGGGGAAGCGCTGTCCCTGCTGGTCATCGCGCTGGGGCTTTACCTGCCGACGATGGCCTTCTCGCTGTATATGCTGGGAGGGACCTTGGCCGTTTCCAAGGGGTTGGAGGCCGGCGGGGCGGTCCCCATGCGAGAGTTCCGCCGGCAGGCGAAGGCCCGGTTCGGGGCGATTATTCGGTGGGGGCTTGCGGCGGTGGGCGCCGCGCTGGCGGCCGGCTTGGCGGTGACCTTCGTGATGGCCTTCCTCTGGGCGGTCACCGGCCGGTCGGAGGGGATGAAGGGTTTGATCGGTGTCGGGTTCTGGGGCGCTCTGCTGGCGGCCGGGCTGGTGCTGCTCTATTCGCCGGTCACCCTGATCGAGCGGGGGCGGGGGATCAAGGATTGCTTCAAGGAATCCAACCGGTTCTTCAACGCGCACCGGGGCTCGACGTTTGGCCTCATCCTTTGGCTCTCCTTTATCGGCGCTCTGATCTGGCTGGTCTGGGCGATCGGCGTCGCCCCGGGGGTCAAGATGGTCCGGGTGATGGTGGGGCTGCCGCCCTTCCCGAAAGGGCTGCCCAACTTCATTTTCAGTTTGGTGCTGGTTCTGCCGTCGGCGTTCCTGAGCGTCTACTTCCCGTTGGCGTTGGGCATCTTCTACAGGGGGCGACATGGTGACACCGGAACAGGTGCGTGAAGCGTTGAAGGAATGTTTCGACCCGGAGATCCCGGTCAACATCGTGGACTTAGGGCTGATCTACGACATTAAAGTGAGCCCGGAGAACGAGGTGCACGTCACGATGACCTTGACCACGCCCGGCTGCGGCATGGCCCAGCAGATCGCCTATCAGGCGAAGGACAAGGCGAAGTCGGTGCCGGGGGTCAAGGACGCGAAGGTGAGCGTGGTCTGGGAACCGCCCTGGGATGCCAGCAAGATGTCGGAGGAAGCCAAGAAAAAGCTGGGGATGGCGTAGCCGTTTATTCCAAAATTACAATCCGCAGGTTTTCGAGAAGCGTTTCTTTCTGCCGGTCGGTAAGTTGGCCCAGGTGTTTTCGGAACCGCCGGTTGTCGATCGCCCTAAGCTGATCCACCAGAACGTCCGATTCTTTCTTAAGCCCCGGCGTCCCTTTAGGTAGATGGACCCGGAGGATCCCGGTTTTTTCCGTCACCTGAGTGGTGATGGGGCAGATGAGCGTGCTGGGGTGCATCTCATTGAGCAGGTCGGTCTGGACGACAACTACCGGTCGCACCTTGCCGGGTTCCGTGCCCATGTGCGGGTTGAGATCGGCCAGGTAGAGATGGAATTTCCGAATCCTCATGCCGGGAGGTCATCTTCCAGGCGCTCGAATTCCTTGAGAACGCGCAGGGAATTCATACGGACAGCCCGCGATTCTTTCTGAAGCTGCTGTTTCAGGAGCTTGCGCCGGTTCAGGCGGGTGTAGAAGTCCAGCGCCTGGTTGATGTACGTGTTGCGGGGAATCCGGATCGCATGGACGACCCGCTCCACCTCTTCAAAAATTTCTTCCTGCAGTTTCAGCGACAGCACCTTCATGGCGTCCCTCCGTATATACCAATAGTATATACTATCCCGGAACGTTTGGCTAGAGGGATCGGCGCAACTCCGCTTCGGCGTCCACTTGGTCCCGGTTAATCCTGTGCAGCAGCGTGCGGGCCTTCTCCCGTAAGCCGCCGCTGGCCGCGCGGGATTGCTCCAACGCGCGGCAGAGCTGGACGGTCATCCGGAAGTAGCGGATCAGCTCTCCCTCCGCGGCTCCTGAGAGCTCCACCACTTTATCGAAGCTCGCCCCGCCGATCCACCGCTCCACCGCGGCCGAGAGTTGGAAGGCCGGCCCCTTGGTGAGCGGGTAGATCCGGAGCTGCCGTTCCTCCTTGTGGATCCGGTTGAGGATCTCGTTGGCTTTCTCCGCTAATTCCTTCACGCGGCGGGAAACATGCACCGGCGGCCCGAACCGGCGCGGCTCGTAGACGAGGGCCAG
>CAYJTM010000133.1:0-2970 GCA_964373055.1 uncultured Planctomycetia bacterium | reverse complement strand
CGCTGGAGAGCCCGCCGGCGCCGCAGTCGGTCACCGAGGCGAACAACCCAAGGTCCCGCGCCTCCATAAGGGCGTCGGTCAATTTCTTTTCGGTCACCGGGTCGCCGATTTGAACCGCCGTGGAGGAGACCACCTCCGATTCGGTGGTGAGCCCCAGTGAAGAGAAGGTGGCCCCGTGGATGCCGTCCCGGCCGGTCCGTCCACCGGCCACCACCACCGCCATGCCCGGCTGGACCTGCTTTTTCACCTTGTCCACCGGCAGGAGGCCCACGTTGCCGCAGTAGACCAGCGGGTTGCCGACGAACCGCTCGTCGAACAGCACGGCCCCGTTCACCGTGGGGATCCCCATCTTGTTGCCATAATCCTTGACGCCGGCGACCACCCCCTTGATCAGCCGTTTCGGGGACAGCACCCCGGGCGGGACTTTGTCCGCCGGGAGATCGGGCGGCGGGAAGCAGAAGACGTCTGTGGAGGCGACCGGCTTGGCCCCCAGGCCGGTGCCCAGGATGTCCCGGATCACGCCGCCGATGCCGGTGGAAGCGCCGCCGAAGGGCTCCAGCGCCGAGGGGTGGTTGTGAGTCTCCACCTTGAAGCAGAGGTGGTACTTGTCGTCGAATTGGATGACGCCGGAGTTGTCCTCGAAGACCGAGACGCACCAGGGTACTTTAAGCTCCTCGGTGGCCCGGACGATCGTCTCATTGAGCAGGTTCTGGAATGTTTTCTTGGTCGTCTTGCCGCCGGACTCCTCGGTGTAGACGACCGCGCTCCGGAAGGTCTTGTGCTTGCAGTGCTCCGACCAGGTCTGCGCGATGGTTTCGAGCTCGATCAGGGCCGGCTCCCGGTTTTCCTTCCGGAAGTAGGCCTGCACCGCCTGCATCTCCTCCAGGTTCAGGGAGAGCTGGTGGTCGAGCGAAATCCGCTGCAGCACCGTGTCGCTGGCCTGCAGCAGGTGGACCGTCTCGATCTCCATCGAGGCCTGCGCCGGAGGGGCGAACAACTTGGCCAGCGTCTCCAGCGTGACCACCTGCTGGATCGTGCCGTTGACCAGCAGTTTGGCCGTGAGCCGCTCGAGATGCTCGGCGCTGAGCGTCCCCTCGATGCCGTACTCCTTGGCGGTGTGGACCGCCCGTATCCCCTCGATGCTCAGGTCGGAAGCCCCCTTGCGCACGGAGTCCTCGACCGGGTCCCGCACGCCGGGGCGGTAAGCCACCTCGATCGTAGCGTCATTGCGAGGAGTCCCCGCAGGGGACGACGAAGCAATCTCCCGGTCGCCAGGAGATTGCTTCGCCCCTTCGGGGCTCGCAATGACGTTGAACTCGCACTCCTCGGCGATGGGGTCGGTCAGCAACTCATCAGCAATCCGCTGCAGCTCCTTTTCCGAAAGGTTCCCCCGCAGGTAATAGACGCGGGAGATCCGGACCCGCTCGATCCCCTGCACCCCGAGGTCAGCCGCGTCGGCCTGCAGCCCTCTCGCCTCGGCGTCCAAGAGATCCCCTCTCAAGGAAACGGAGAAACGCCAGATCGTCTCGGGCGGGTTCCGGGTGGCCTGCGCGTTCACAGCCCCACCCTGCGAAAAATGGTCCCGGTGTGCTTCAGGTGCCGCTTGAGGTCGAAACAGCCCTTGAGCTCCTTCGCCGTCAGCAGCTTGCGCACCTCACGGTCGGCGCTCAAGAGATGGAAGAATTCCCCCTTGCCGCTCCAGGCGGCCATCGCGCTCCTCTGCACGATCTTGTAGGCAACCGGGCGGACGAGCCCCTTGCCCATCAGGGCCAGCAGCACCGACTCGGAGAAGATAAGGCCGCGGGTCAGCTCCAGGTTGCGGCGCATCCGCTCCGGGTAAATCTTGAGCCCCTGCAGGATCCGGGCCATCTCCAGGATCATGTAATCGAGGGTGATCGTGGCGTCCGGCAGGATCACCCGCTCCGTCGAGGAGTGGGCGATGTCCCGCTCGTGCCAAAGGGGGATATTCTCCAGCGAGGTCAGGGCGTAGCCCCGCAGCAGCCGGGCCATCCCGGTGACCCGCTCGCAGGAAACGGGGTTGCGCTTGTGCGGCATCGCGGAGGAGCCGGTCTGCCCTTCCTCGAACGGCTCTTCCGCCTCCAGCACCTCGGTCCGCTGCAGGTGGCGGATCTCGGTCGCCATCCGCTCCAGCATCCCTCCCACGATCACCAGCCGGCAAAGCAGAACCGCGTAGCCGTCGCGCGGGACCACCTGCGTCGAAATCGGCGCCGGCGTGATGCCCATGCTCCGGCAGATGTATTTCTCCACGAAGGGATCCAGGTGGGCAAAGGTGCCGACGGCGCCGGAGACCTTCCCGACCGCGACGATGTCTCGGGCCAGCGTCAGCATCTGCTCTCCCCGGGTCAACTCCGCGTAGAAGACCGCCAGCTTCAGCCCGAAGGTGGTGGGCTCCGCGTGGACGCCGTGCGTGCGGCCGATGCAGAGGGTCTCCCGGTGCTTGCGGGCCAGCCGGCCGGTGAGGGAGCGGAGCTTCTCAAGGTCCTCGAGCAGGAGGTCGCAGGCGTCCTTCAACTGCGTGGCGGTAGCGGTATCCAGCACGTCGCTGGAGGTGAGGCCAAGGTGGAGGTACTGCGCGTCGGAGCCGATGTGGGAAGCCAGCTCACCTAGGAAGGCAACCACGTCGTGCTTGGTTTCCTTCTCCCGGCGGTCCACCCGAGCGGCATCGATGCTCGCGCGGCGGCGGATCCGGCGGACGGCGGCGGCGGGCACCCTTCCTAGCTTGCAAAGGGCCTCGCACGCGAGGAGCTCCACTTCCAGCATCCGTTGGAAGCGCGCCTCCTGCGTCCAGATCCGGCCCATCCGTGGGGGAGTGTAGCGGGAAATCATCGGGGAAATATTATTATATCAGATCTGCGAGAAGACCGTAGAAGATGCGGCCCTGCACCCGGACCCCCTTCGCGGCGGCCCGTTCCTTCAGCGCCCAATCCAGCTCGCTCAAGAGGCGGCTGT
>CAYJTM010000132.1:0-2995 GCA_964373055.1 uncultured Planctomycetia bacterium | reverse complement strand
CGTACTGGTTCATGATCCGGTCCGAGAGGGAGCCGTGGTTGGTGCCGATCCGGATGGCGCGGCCGAGGGCCTTGCACTTCTCGACGAGTGGCGTGAAATTCTTGGCGATGCGGGAGAGCTCCTCCTGGTACTGCTCGGGGGTGTATTCCCTCTGCGTGAACTGCTTCGAATCGGAGAAGTTGCCTGGGTTGATCCGGACCTTCTCCACGTGGTCGGCCGCTTCCAGCGCCGCCTTTGGGTTGAAGTGGATGTCCGCCACGAGCGGGACATGGATCCCCACCCGCGCGAGCTCTTGTTTGATCTCCCCCAGCGCCTTCGCCTCGGTGGTGGTCTGCGCGGTGATCCGCACCAGGTCGCAGCCGGCCTCCGCCAGCGCTTTCGTCTGGGCCGCGGTGGCCAGAACCTCCTGCGTGTGGGTGGTGGTCATGGACTGCACCCGCAGGGGCGCCTCCCCGCCGATCTGGAGGGAGCCCACCTGGACGGCCAAGCTCTTGCGCCGGATCGGATCGTCATTGCGAGCGACCAACGGGAGCGAAGCAATCTCGCTTTTAAATCGAGATTGCTTCGTCACTTCGTTCCTCGCAATGACATGATCTTCCCGCCGATATTGAAGCGGAGCAGGTCGTTGTAGGTAACCACCAACAGCAGCAGCAACAGCAGCCCTAAGCCCACGCGGGTCATCCGCTCCTGGGTCTGAATGCTGACCGCCTTGCCCCGCAGATGCTCGACCGTTAGGAACAGCAGGTGGCCGCCGTCGAGCACGGGGACCGGCAGCAGGTTAAACAGCCCGATGCTGGTGCTTAAGACCGCGATCAGCTGCAGCAGCGGCGTGACCCCCTGCGCCGCCACCGCGGCGGTGATGTGGAAGATGCCGATCGGGCCGGTGAAGGATTCCTTCATCGAGAGCTCGCCGGTGACGATCGCCCAGAGGGACTGCAGCGTGGCGGTAGTTAGAAACCAGACCTGCGAGCCGGCCTTCAAGAAGGCGCGCGGCGGCGAGTAGCGTTGGACGCGGACCTCGTCCGATGGGGTGATCCCCACCATGCCGGTCCGCCTCTTGGCGCCGAACAGGTTGGTCCGCTCCGTCACCTTAAGGCGCACGATCTGCGGGAAGGTTTTTCCCTCCCGCTCCACGGTCAGCGTGACGGCTTCAGTCCGCGCTTGGATTGCCAGCGTCATCTGGTCCCAGGCATCCACCGGCTGGCCGTCCACCGCCAGGATCCGGTCCCCTTCCTTCAGGCCGGCCTCGGCGGCCGGATAGCCCTCGAGCACGCTGCCGACACGGGGTGTGAAGACCGGCGACCCAACCATGAAAACGAAGAAGAAGAGAAGAAACCCAAGCGCGTAGTTGACCAGCGGCCCGGCCAGCACAATGCCGCCCCGCTCGATCACCGAGCGGCCCCGGTACTCCCACGGCTTGGCCGGGGCGGCGGTCCGCCCCTCGTCCGCCTCGCCGGCGAGCTTCACGTAGCCGCCGAACGGGAGCAGACTCAAGACGTACTCGGTCCCGCCCCGGGTCCAGCGCAGAAGCAGCGGACCGAACCCGAAAGAGAACCGCTCCACCCTGACGCCGATCATCCGGGCGCAGATGAAATGGCCCCATTCGTGGACCAGGATGATGAGAGAGAGCGTGATGAGGAAGGCCACCCAAGAATTCATATCGATTTGACCTGTTCGCGGGCCCAGGAGTCCGCTTCAAAAATCTGCTCCAAGTCGGGGTTTTGCACCGGCCGGTGCTTGCGCAGCACCTTCTCGATGACCGGCGCCACGCGGGTGAAGGGCAACTCGTCTCTGAGAAAGGCCTCCACGCAGGCCTCGTTGGCCGCGTTCAAGACCGCCGGCAGCGTGCCGCCGGCCCGGGCCGCCACTCGCCCAAGTTCCAGGCAGGGGAACTTGAGGACGTCGGGGGATTCGAAGGTGAGCGATTTCAAGGCCACCAGGTCGAGCGCCGGCAGTGAAGAGGGGAGCCGGCCGGGATAAGAGAGGGCGTACTGGATCGGGATCCGCATGTCGGTCACCGCCAGCTGCGCCAGCACCGAGCCATCAATGAATTCCACCAAAGAATGGACGATCGCCTCCGGGTGAACCACCACTTCCACTTGGCTCTCCGGCAGGCCGAACAGGGCGCGGGCCTCGATCACCTCCAGCGCCTTGTTCATCATCGTGGCGGAGTCCACCGTGATCTTCGGGCCCATCTTCCAGCGGGGATGGTTCATCACCTGGGCCTTGGTGAGCCGGCCGAACTCCTCCAGCGGGATTTTCCGCAGCGGGCCGCCCGACGTGGTGAGGAGGATCTTCCGGACCTGGCTGCGGCTGGAGGAAGCCGCACCAGGCGCCTCAGCGCACTCGCCGGCGCGGAGGCATTGGAAAATGGCCGAGTGCTCGCTGTCGATCGGGAGGATCGTCGCCCCCCGCTCGCGCGCCTTGCGCGTCACCAGCTCGCCGGCCATCACCAGCGTCTCCTTGTTGGCCAGGCCGATCACACGGCCCCGCTCGATGGCAGCCAGTGTCGGCCGCAGGGCCACGGCGCCCGTGATCGCCACGATGACCTGGTCCACCCCCTCCATGCCGGCCAGCTCCGCCACGCCCTGTTCGCCGGCCAGGATTTTCGGCCGCGCCCCGTTCAGCATCCCCTGCAGCCGCCCTGCCAGCGAGGCGTCCTGGACCGCCACCACTTTCGGCCTGAACATCCGCGCCTGCTCGGCCAGCCGGTCCACCTGCCGGCCGGCGGCGAGGCCCACCACCTCGAACTCTTGCGAATGTTCCTGGATCACCTTCAGCGCGTTGACGCCGATCGACCCGGTGGAACCGAGAACGACGACCCGTTTCACCCCGCCCCTCCGGAGCTTCGATCCCGCCCATAAGGCGGGATCGCTGTGCCATCGGCACAGGCGCTCTTAAAGTGCAAGCTCCGGAGGGGCGGGGTCATTTCAGCCACCCACCAGGAACTTGTGGACGTAGAAGTAGCAGATCGGGGAGGTGAAGAGCAGACTGT
>CAYJTM010000131.1:0-3048 GCA_964373055.1 uncultured Planctomycetia bacterium | reverse complement strand
TGGCGGCTCAAGGGCCGGGTCACGGATGTAGTAGTGAATGGGCGGGATCTCTATCTAAGCGGGCAATTCACCAATGGGGGGTCTTAAATGGGTGAAGGGTGTAGGGCGAAGGGTGTAGGGAAAAGACTGAGTCTGTTTGGGTTGGCCGTGATTGGAATGGTTTTTTCACCCTTGACCCTTCACCCTACACCGGCATGGTGTGAAGAGGCTCTCCCCAAGGAGGCGAAAGCCGCCGCGGAGAAGGCGGCGGGCTGGGAAAGCTACAAAACCGATTTTTCGCTTGAGACGCAAGAGGAGAACGGAGAGGACTTCTCCCTGAAGGGGACGCTGATTTACCGGAAGCCCGGCCAGCGCCATCTGGAGATCCGAGAAGGGGAGGCCGTGGAAAACACGCAGATGCTGGTCTCCGACGGCTCCGTGGAATGGCAGTATTATCCCAAGGGCAACGTCGCTTACCGGATTGATAACCCGCCCGAGGCCCCGGGGCCGCACCGGCCTTTCACCGACGTGAAGCCGGAAACGGTCCGTTTCGTGAAGAAGGTGGAGGGATCCGAAGGCCCGCTTCTTCGGTTTGAGGCGGCGCCGCGGCCGGAGTCGGTCCAGGGGTCGCCGGTCCCCGTGAAGAAGGTCCGACTGGACCTTTCCGAGGAGGACGGGATGCTGCGGGAGATGGTGATGCTGGACGAGAAGGACAAAACAGTTCTGACGCAGCGCTTCACCGGGATGGATCGGAATGTCGAGATCTCGGAGGACCAGTTCAAGTTCACGGCGCCGGAGGGGGTGTCGATCATGCAGATGCCGCCGGCTCAAACCGAGGAAAAGGGAGGGGACTGATGATGCGATCGGACTGGATGAAAATAGGTTTGCTCGCGGGCGTCATGATGGTTGGGACGGGTGCCGCCTCCTCCGAGGGAGTCCGGCAGGCGGACCGCTGGCAGCGGGAGGGGGATGTGGCCCGCGCCGGCGGACAGTGGGACATCGCGCACGACCGGTACGCCGCACTGGCGGGAACTTTCCCCGGGACCCCGCATGGGAAGGTGGGGGCGGACCGGGCCGCTTGGATGAAGAGCTGGGGCCTGCAGCCGGACCGCGCCACGGCCTCCGAGGACCCCATCTCCTGGCTCACGGAGCTGTTTGATTTCGTCACATGGCCGTAAGCAAGGCCGAAAAAGCGATCCTGGCATTGGAGGACGGCGCCGTCTTCCAGGGCGAGTCGTTCGGGGCGCCGGGCGAGGTGGCCGGCGAGGTGATCTTCAACACCGCGATGACCGGCTACCAGGAGATCCTGACCGACCCTTCCTATAAGGGCCAGATCGTCACGATGACCTACCCGCTGATCGGCAACTACGGCGTCAACGCTGAGGATATTGAGTCGCCCAGACCCCAAGCGGAGGGGTTCGTGATCCGGGCCTTGAGCCCCGTCGCGTCGAACTGGCGCAAACAGCAGACGCTGGAGGAATGGCTGAAAGAGAACGGCACCGTCGCGATCCAGGGGGTGGACACCCGGGCGCTGACGAACCTGCTGAGGGAGAAGGGGGCATTGAAGGGGATCCTCTCGACGGTGGATCTCGACCCGGCCCGCGGGGTCAAGAGAGCGAAGGAATCCCCCGGGCTGGTGGGCCGGGATCTGGTCAAGGAGGTGACCTGCAAGAAGGCGTATCGGTGGTCCGAAACCCCGGTGGGGTCTGACCGACCCCTTCAGGTGGTCGCCGTTGACTGTGGGATGAAAGCACATATCCCGAGGATGTTGACGCGGGCCGGGTGCGAGGTCACCGTGGTGCCGGCCACCGTGAAGCCGGAAGAGATCGCGGAGCTCAAACCGGACGGGCTGTTCCTCTCCAACGGGCCGGGGGACCCGGAGGGGATGCCCTACCTGGTCTCGACGGTCAAGCAATGCATCGGGAAGATGCCGATCTTCGGGATCTGCCTGGGGCACCAGATTCTGGGCCTGGCTCTGGGGGGGAAGACCTACAAGCTCAAGTTCGGGCACCACGGGGCGAACCACCCGGTGCTGGACACGCGGACCGGGAAGGTGGAGATCACCTCGCAGAACCACGGCTTCTCGGTGGACCCGGCCACGATCCCCGGCAACGACATCGAGGTGACGCATCTGAACCTGAACGACAAGACCTGCGAGGGGATGCGGCACAAGAAACTGCCGGTCTTCTCGGTGCAGTACCACCCGGAGGCCTCCCCCGGCCCGCACGACGCCCGGTATCTCTTTGAACGGTTCGTGAATTTAATGAAAGGAAAAATGGACTCATGAAGAAAATGCTCATCGCCCTCCTTCTCGTTGCCGCCGCGGGCGCCGCCGCTCTCGTCATTGCGAGGAGGTCCGAAGGACCGACGAAGCAATCTCCTCTGGAAACGAAAAGCGAGATTGCTTCGCTCCCTCCGGTCGCTCGCAATGACGGGAATCCGGAAACCCCTCGCCCTTCGACGGACTCAGGGCGAACGGAAAAAGTCCCCGCGCCGGAAATCCCGGTGCTGGAGCAGCCGCCCGAACCGGACCCAGCCCCGATGAAAATCCGTTTCGACGCGCCCACCGCGCCGCAGCTGAACCAGCCGGTGCCGGTTACGCTGCGGGTAGAGCCCAGCCCGAAAGGCTGGCCGGCCGAGGTGGGCCCGGGCGCCCGGCTGGACCTGCTGCTTCGGCTGCCGGTCGGCGTGAGCATGGCTTCGGAGGGGGGATGGTCCCCCGCGCAGATGCCTCCCGAAGAGAAGGAGGACGCCAGCGGACCCTGGAGCGTTTACGAGAAACAGGTCCCCTTGCAGATCAAGCAGGGTGTCCCGCCGGAGCTGCTGGCCGATGAAAAGGTGGAACTGATCGTGGTGGAGGAAGGGGTCAACTGGATCATCTCCGCGCGGGCCCGGCTGACCCAAGATTCCCAGAGCTGGCAGGCGTTCGGCGTGCTGTTCGCCACGCTGCAGGGGAACGAGGGCCAGTTCCACGAGATCCCGAAGGCCCCCACGGACATCCGAAGTGCCCAAGCGAGCTGACCTCCATAAAATCCTGATCATCGGCTCCGGCCCGATCATCATCGGGCA
>CAYJTM010000130.1:0-3081 GCA_964373055.1 uncultured Planctomycetia bacterium | reverse complement strand
GCTTGGGAACAACCTGGATGACCGGCAGCGGGCGGTCCTCCAGGATGCCGACGGTGAGCTCCGGCCCGGGGAGGTACTCCTCCAGCAGCAGACCGGCGTGGAACGAGGAGGCCCTCTCGACGGCGGCGGCGAGTTCCTCCGCGGAGTCCACGATGCTCATGCCAAGGGAGGAGCCCTCCGAGACCGGCTTGACCACCAGCGGGAACTTGATCTCCTCCGCGACCGCGGCGGCGTTGAAGGAGTCCACCTCCTTGCCGTGAGGGACAGCCAGGCCGGCCGCGAGCCATTTGAGGCGGCTGGAGACCTTGTTCATGCCGTACCGGCAGGCCTCCGGCGGCGAGCCGGTGTAAGGGATCCGCATCTCCTCCAGCAGCGCCTGGAGGGTACCGTCCTCCCCGTAGGCGCCGTGCAGGGCGATGAAGGCGCTGCTCAAACCGGCCGCCCGGATCTCCGCGGGGATCTCCTGGGGATCCCGTGAGAGGATGACCAGCGCCGCCGGAAAACCGAGGGAGACCAGGGCCTCATGGACCGCCTTGCCGCTGCGCAGGGAGATCTCTCTCTCGCGGGAGGGGCCGCCGCACAAAACACCGACTTTCTCAGTCATGGTTCGACAGGCTCACCATGACCGTTATCCGTTCGTCCTGAGCTTGTCGAAGGATGAGCGGGGAGTATTTGGACTTCCATTTCCAATTCGACTCCGAATTGTTTGAGGACCCGGGCGCGGGCCTCCTCCACGATCGCCAGCACGTCGGCGGCGCGGGCGTTGCCCTCGTTTAAGATGAAGTTCGCGTGACGAGGGGAGACCACCGCCCCGCCGACCCGGAACCCTTTCATCCCCACCTGGTCCACCATCCAGCCGGCGCTGCGGTCGGCCGGGTTCTTGAAGATGCAGCCGACGCTCGGGGCGCTCCAATCCTGCGTCCGCTTCTTGAAGGCCCAGAGCCGCTGGACGCGGGCGGCGATCTCGCCGGCGGCGTCGGGTGTCAACTTCAGCAGCGCCTCCAGCACAATCCGGCCCTCCAGGCGGGAAGAGCGATAGCCGAACCCGGCCGCTTCAGGCGGCAGGGTCTTCACCTGCCCGCTTGAATCCATCACCTTGAGGGAGCGGACCCGGTCGCCGAAGTGGTGGAACTCCCCCTCGTCGTCATGGGTGCCGGCGTTCATCCGGACCGCCCCGCCGACGTGGCCCGGCACGCCGGCCAGGAACTCCACGCCGCTCAAAGCGGCCTCTTGCGCCCGCCGGATCAGCCATTCGAGCGGCAACGCGGCGCCGGCCACCACTCCCTCCTCCGTAACCCGGAAGGTCTGGAAACCGGGGCCGCTCAAATGCACCACCAGGCCGGGGACCCCCTCGTCCTTGACGAGCAGGTTGGCGCCGCCGCCGACCATCGTGACCTTCAGCCCGGCGTCGGCCGCGACCGCCAGCAGACGGCGCAACTGCTCCGGATCCTGCGGCTCCGCCCAGATCTCCGCCGGACCGCCGATGTGGAAGCTGGTGTGCAGGCGCATGGGCTCAGCAAACCGGACCCGCCCCGGCGCCGCGGCGAGAAGATCGTCTTTCAGAGATTCTTTAATCTTCATTTCAATCTCCGGAGGAACTGGCCCGCCAATTGCCCCACGCTCCCCGCCCCAAGGAAAAGGACCAGGTCGCCCGGCTTGGAGCTGCGCTCAAGATACTCCAGCGCCTGACGCGGCCCGTCACATTGTTTCACTTTCTCGCGCCTGGCGGCGCGTAAATTCCTGTACAGGAGGTCGCCGGTGGCTCCCTCGGCCGGCTCCTCGGAAGCGGCGTAGATCGGAAGCAGGATCACCTCATCCGCGCCGGCGAAGGCGGAGCAAAACCGATCCATCAGGTACCGGGTGCGGCTGTAGCGGTGCGGCTGGAACAGGCAGCGGATCCTCCGTCCGGCCCGGCCGCGGGCCGCCTCGATCGTCGCCCGGATCTCGGTCGGGTGGTGCCCGTAATCCTCCACCACCAGCACCCCCCGCTCCTCGCCGTGGATCTGGAACCGGCGCTTCGCCCCCCGGTATTCCGCCAGGGCTTCCTGAGCAAGCCGGAACTCGATCCTAAGCGCCTCCCCCACCGCGACCGCCGCCAGCGAGTTGACCACGTTGTGCAGGCCCGGCACGTTCAAGCGGACGGTCCCCAGCGTCTTGTCTCCGCGCAAGCAACGGTAGCGGCTGCCGGCTTCCTCCAAATGGACCTCCGCCGCCCGGATCTGGGCCTGCCGAGACAAGCCGTAGCCGATCTTCGAACGGGCGGTCCGGGCCAGCAGTTTCCGGACGGAAGGGTCATCTACGCAGCCGATCAGCGTCCCGTCCGGCTGCACCCGCTCGGCGAAGGCGGCATAGGCCTCTTTAATTTCACCCCGGTTGCGGAAATAGTCGAGGTGCTCATCGTCCACGTTCGTGATGACACCAATGAAGGGGTTGAGCCAGAGGAAGGAGCCGTCCGATTCGTCCGCCTCCACCACGGCGTGCGCCCCCCGGCCCATCCTCGCGTTGCCGCCTAAGCTCTCCACCTCGGCGCCGAGGAGCAGCATCGGGTCCAGCCCGGCCCGCACCAGGAGCTGGGCCGCCATCGCGGAGGTGGTGCTCTTGCCGTGGGCGCCGGCCACGGCGACGGTCCGCCGGCCGGCCACCAGCTCCGCCAGCAGCTGGCCCCGGTGCAGGACCGGGATGCCCCGGTTGCGGGCGGCGATCAGCTCCGGGTTCTCCGGCGGGATCGCCGAGGAATAGACGACGACGTCCGGGTGGTCAATGTTCGCGGCCGAGTGGGAGGGGCGCACGCGCGCGCCGGCGGAGCGGATCTTCCGGAGCGCCGGCCCGTCGCTGCAGTCGGAGCCGGAGACGCTGACTCCCTGCTCCAGCAGGACGCGGGCCAGCCCGCTCATACCGATGCCGCCCACGCCGATCATGTGGACTTTCATGTCTTCCCTATTCTCCTTACTAATTCTCCGAGCCGTTGGGCCGCGGCCTCGCCGTCCGAATGGCTCCGCAGCGCCTGGCGCATCCGCTCCAGCCGCCGCGGATCGAACAGCAGGCGTTCCGTCTCAAACCGGAGCCGGTCCGGCGAAAGGT
>CAYJTM010000129.1:0-3095 GCA_964373055.1 uncultured Planctomycetia bacterium | reverse complement strand
CGGGCCGGTTCCATCCTGCCCGGTACACCAAGCGGCCGATCCGGCCAAAACCGTTGATTCCTACGCGCACCATGGTTGGATTCTCCTTATAAAGGCGGGTGTGCAGAAGGTTTTAATATACCGCCGCGGCAGGATCCCATCAAGGGGTAATGCCGGTCAACCTATTTCAGTTTTTCGTCGTATCGGGCGTACAGCCGCTCCGCCCGCTCCGGCGGCATGCTCCCGTTCAGCGCCGCCCAGTCCAGCGCCAGCTTCCGGCCGATGATCTTGAGCGTGCCGCCGCCGCGGAAATAGCGCTGGTGCGCCACCAGGTAGGGACCGGCATGCACCCGGGCGTCCTTCAGCACCACCTTGCCGTAGGCCTCGTTCAAGGTTTTGAGCGGCATCCCGATCGGGTCGTTCATGTCCCGAATGTTCACCCACCGGCCCCGAGGGCCCTCCACCGAGATCGGGCTCTGGAAGGCGTCCGGCCCGCCGTACTTCAGGGAGAAGAGGGCCAGCGGCGACCCCACCGTGAAGAAGTTTTCCAACACCGCTTTTTCATGAAAGCCGGTCTTCCCTCCCGCTCTGCGCCGCTTCCCCTGGTCGTAGACGTAATCGGAGCTGATCACCGTGCCCAAGCTGTGCGACACGATCGTCAGCGGCATCTTGGCCGCGCCCTCCGCGCCGGTCCGGGCGGCCAGGCGCTCCAGCGCCTGCCCCATCCGCCCATGCACCGACCGCTCCACCGCTTCGTCGAGGTAGCCGATGATGTCGGCCACCGAACGGGAGACGAACTCCATCTCCGTCCGCCGCAGCCGCCGCACCAGCAGACGCCAGATCCAGATAAAGCTCAGCCAGGTCCAGGCGGTAAACCGCAGCTGCTCCTGCGCTTGCTTGAGCCGGTCCTCCAAAATCGACTGGCGCTCATTCAGCTCTCCGGCCCAGTAGACGGACTCGACCGCCAGGAAATCGGCGGGAGCGGGCGAAGAACCGCTAGGAAGCAGCTTCCGGGCTTCGGAGAGGGCCGCCTCTTCAATTTTTGGGAGGATTTCCCTGGCCCACTCCGGATGTTCCGCGCCGATGCCGTGAACCAGCAGGATCCCCAGCTTCATAGCAAGGGTGCCGCCCTATTTTCCATAGCGGCACCATTGTAGACCGGCGGCGGGGACTATTTCCCCTTTTGTTCCAGCGCCTGCTTTTTGATCAACTCTTTCAGCCGGTTCCGTTCCTCTTTCAGCCGTTGGTTCTCGGCCTTCTGTTGCTCCTTGGTCAGCCCGGGAGAAGGGGCCGGGTCAGGAGCCGGGGCCGGGTCGGGTGCCGGTGCCGGCGCGGGGGCGGGCGCGGGCGCCGGTGCCGGCGCGGGTGCCGGCGGCGGCGGAGGTGTTGCCGCCCCCGTCAGCAGCCAGGTCACGTTCGACTGCGTGAAGCTTGCCCCGCTGTCCATCTTGAACAGATGGCTCTGCTCGCCCGGCCCATCCGGCCTGGAGACGGTGCTGTCCTGGAGGGTCAGCTGGCTTGGGCTGTACATCCTCACATCGTATCCCTCGTTGTCGGAGAGCCGCACGTTCCGGAGCAGGAGGGAGGCCGCTCCGATCTCGGTCGTGACGCCGTTGCCCTCCACCCCCTTTTTGGGGCCCAGGTACTGCGACCGGGCGTCGTGGCTGTAGGAATCCTGGACCGTGATGTTCTTCCCCCACAGCTTCAGGTTGTTCTTGTTGCCGTAGGCCTCTACACGGTCCATCAGCACGTTGCTCGCCTTGACATCGAACCCGCCGTCCCAGTTGTCGTGCGAGACGATGCTGCGGAGGGTCACCCCCGAGACCTCTCTCTCGAAGATGAACCCGTCCCCGTTCATGTAGGTGGTGCTCATGGTGTCGTACACGTCCTTCGAGCCATAGACCTCGATATTCTCGAACAGCAGGTCGCTGCTGGTCCCGTACGCCCGGAAGCCGTTCCAGCTGTTGGCCGCCGTCACGTTGCGCACCGTCACGTGTTGGGCCGCGTTGATCACCACGGCGAACCGGTTCCCATCGGTCCGCAGGCCGTCCACCTCGATAAAGGAGCTGCCCGGGTCCACCTCCACCCCCGCCCGCATCCGGTTGACCGTCAGGTTGCTGAACTGCAGATAGCTGTGGCCGTTGGTGTCGAACGCCGCCTTGGCGTAGTAAGCGGCCTTGTCTCCGATAGCGGCCCTCACCTCGTCGAAGCCGGTCCGGTTCCCAAGCGCGTCCACCGCCTTCGCCCCTCCGGTGCGGGAGGCGCCGTCAATCACCACGTTGCCCAGCCCCACCACCCGGATGGCGGCCCCTTCCGTTCCGGATCGCGAGAAGACCGCGCCGGCCCCGTCGTACACCCCTTCCCGGAGATAGAGCGTGTCCCCCGCCATCAGCTGCGAGACCGCGAACTGAAGGGACTCGGCCGGCGAGACGTAGAACACCCTTCCGAGCGCTTGCGGCAGGATGGAGCTTTGCGCGGTTGGAAAAGGTGACGTGGGACTGGGTCCGGCGGGATTCAAAGCGTCCGCCAGCGGGATCACATCCCCGATGATGCCCGAACTCGGATCTCCGGCCAAACCTTCAGCGTATGCCGTGCAGGGCTGCGTGATCGCGCAGGTTAGAACAAGGCAAATTCCTCTCTTTGCTTTTTTCCAAAACATCGGGTTTCCCCCTGTGAGTTATGTAGGATGTTGTTCCCCATGTAGTCCATTCCCCCTGGTATACGAACCGTGCCATAACCTGTTAGAGAAAACAATAGGATGTAGACAACGGGCAAAGTAACCGGCGATTTTCTATTTTTTTAAGGAATTTTAAGCGGCGCTCAGCGCGGTTCTTTACGGCCACGCGGAATACAGCGGGTTTACAGCAGGGCGGAAAGCAGCAGGAACAGCGGCATCGGGATCTCTTTCAACGCAGGGCCTCGGCCACGGCCTCTCCCATCCGGCGGTAGCCCTCCACATCCGGGTGGAGCCCATCCGGGGTGCCGAGCAGGTTCCCCGGGCGGGCCGGGTCCTCCGTCACGCCGAACAGGTCGCAGAAACCCAGCCCCTCTTCCCGGCTGTATTTCCGGATCCACTCGTTGACCTGCCGCATCCGGCCGAAGACCTCGGAGGACAT
>CAYJTM010000128.1:0-3108 GCA_964373055.1 uncultured Planctomycetia bacterium | reverse complement strand
GCCAGACCGAGGACGCCAGCTTCCGGCAGAGGGTGAAGGGATATTTCGCCGGCGGGAAGCACGACGCCGATTACTGGGCGATCCCGCTGCGGCCCAATAGCCCGCAGGCGCAGATGATTGTGGAGGCGATGAGGAAGCAGCCCGTGCGAGCCGTGGTCTCCGATGCCTTGAAGCCGGTGCCGCAGACGCAGTTCCCCAGCGGGCCCACGGTGCCGCCCGCGGCCGGGCTGGAGCAGGCGGCGGGGCCGGTTTCGGCTGAGGCGTTGCAGGCGGCGGTGGCCCGCGCCGTGGCGAACCTGCGCAACCTCGCAGAGGTCAAGCCGCTCTTGGACTCAGCCACCGCGGCGCAGGCGGCCCAGGTGATGGCCGGGCTTGAGCAACAGAAGACCTTGGAGGATCTGGTCTGCGCCTGCGCCACGGCCGTCAACTTCATCCAAACCGATCAGCGGCGCACGATGCCGATGGCTGAGGTGGAGGATCTGGTCCGCCGGATGACCGTCCTGCTGCTCAAGGCCGGTCTGGAGGCGCAGGCGGGCGGAGACACCCTGCTGTATCGGCTGGCCGGCATGGAGAAGCCGGCGGTGAGCGTGCCGTTTCCCCTGATCGGGGATCTCTTGGGAACCTACGGCTATCGCCTGAATCCCTACGGGGCCTCCCAGATCACCGGCTCGCTGGAGGTGATGGAGTACATGACCCGCGGACTGGTGCCGGCGGAGGTCTACTCCGCGCACGCGCTGGTCCTTTCCTCGGGCCGGAGGGTTCTCTACTTCCTGTCCGGCGGCCTGGCCGACCGGCCCGCGGTCGGCTACGTGCAGGCCCCCTCCGGCGGACATTCGGTGGCGGTTGCAAGCGTGACGGACGATCTGCTGCGGGCGATGAGGCGCGCCGGGCAGGAGGACGATCCGGTCTTGCGGCGGCTTACCGTGCAGGGCCCGGCGGTCTTCGCGTGGGACGAGCAGGGCCGGCTGGTGGCGCCCGTGCTGCCGGCTCCGGCGCCGCCCGGCGAGCCGGTCCAGCCGATGCCGGAGTGGGGCGAAGAGGAGGTGACCCCGCGGAACGTGGATCAGCTCCTGCGGCAGATCGCGCAGCGGCACTTCAAAGGCGGCGTCACCGCCTCCGGCCTGGAGGAGTTCATGGGCGAGGTGCGGGAGAGGGTCTACACGCCCGAGACGTACGGATTCGGGCCGGCGATCAACCAGAAGGATTCCTACTTCAAGGCGGTGGAGCTTCCGGACGGACGTGTGCAGATGTTCGTGGTGCTGCCTGATGGGCGCGAGGTCTTCTGCTGGGACTGCTTCGAGGCGGCGGAGCGGATCGCGGCGGTGCTGGAGGAGTACGGCCTGAAGCCGGTGATCGTCTTCGGCGAGAACGAAGTGTTCGACGGCGACGTTGCGGTTCAGGTGGAGCTGGGCGGCAGGATTTACCTCTTGAGCCCGGTGCCGACGGTGGACATGCTGAATGCCCGGCTCGTCAACAAACAGATGGTGCCGCTTGAGGAGATCGCCAAGACCGCGGCGGTCCGGCAGCTCGCGATCGCGATGGGAAGCGCGAATCTAACCCCCGGCCCGATCCAGCCGCAGCTTCGGCCCGAGCAGGCAATCGAGAAGGGAGACGGCGAGACGCTGCTGCGGTTCTTCGGGCTGGACCTCACCAGGGACGGCCTCCTCTACACCTGGCTGGACAAGCCGGTGCGCGGGCACATGGTTCTCAAGGATAGGATCTCGCTCATGCAGGTGCTGGTGCCCGAGACCAGCCGCGCGGATCTGGAGGCGGCACTCAAGGAGGTGGATCCGGAGGACGAGCAGGCGGTGGCAGGCGTCATCCAGCAGTACGGACAGATCGTGACTCGGCGCGGGCACATTGACGCTAAGTTCATCTCCGGGATGCTGCTCAAGCCGATTCAGCCGAAGGCAACTCCGCTCACCCTGCTGCCGCCGACCCGCGGGGACGCGGCGGAAACCTTCGCCTTCCACTATGCCGGCACGCCGCTGCAGAGTCTACTGCAGCGCTGGGCGACAGCCTCGGACGAGACCGTGCAGCGGGAGGGGCCGATGATCGCGGTCATCTCCGGCCGGGCCCGCGATCTCCTGGATGAGAGCGAGCAGAGGGCGCTGGAGCAGTACCTGGCGAACCTGCCCAAGACGCTGGCGCTGCGGACCGTCCTGTTCGGCTCCGGATGGCGGGACGTCTGGGATCAGAACCAGGCGCTGGTCCTCGTGGAAGGGGATCGGGGCGATCTGTTCCGGCGGCTGCGCGATATGGTGAAGGATCCAGCGGGCGCCACAATCCAGGTGATCGGCGAATCGGATTGGGCGGCCTCCCTGGCGAGGGAGCATGGATTCAATCCGGATCGGGTGCAGTTTGTGAAGGATGTGGCGGACATCCGCGCTCTCGTCCTGGCGCTGGGGCGGGCGCTGGGCGTGCCGAGGCGGATGATCGAGAGTTATTTGGAGGAAATTCTGGCGGAGCTCGAGGTCCTTCCGGTCGGGGTGTAACCATGGAAGAGAAACTGCGACGGGAGTGGGGAGGCGGCGAGGCGGAGGCGAATGTGTTTAGTGACTTTTCCGGCCGTTCGCCAAACGGTGAGGTCTTGCCGGGGCGGCCTAGTGGGCGTGCTTGTTGTGACGTTTGCGGAGAATGTACTGCTCCAGATACATACCGCCCAACGCTAGCCCAGCGAGTGTCAAGATTGCCAGAAAAGTCACCACGAACATGTCCATCACGTTCACTCCTTTGGTTTCTTGGGTGGGCAGATCAGCAGCGCCACCACTCCCAAGGCCACGATTCCTGGTGCCGACATCAATTGTACCACCTTCGGAAAGTCGAAGAAGAATTTGCTTGCGAAGGCGGCAGCGGCAGCTATCTTGACCAAATCGAACAGGGTCCGGGCGATCATCTCGCGCCGGAAATCGGTGAAGATCACGGGAATCACGGTGGAAACAGATTATCATATTGGGCAAAGAAATTGCAAGAAGAAAAACACGCGCGAGTCTTACTGCCGGCCTGCATCCCAGGGGAGCTAACGAGCCAGCTTCCCGCTCCAGAGCTCGGCGAGGAAGGCCCGCCAGGGAAGGATCTCGATCCCTCCCCCGGTGCGGCGGGGCTGCT
>CAYJTM010000127.1:0-3119 GCA_964373055.1 uncultured Planctomycetia bacterium | reverse complement strand
GCTGCCGCCGATCCAGAACAACAACCACCGGCAGGCCTTCGCCCAGATGCCGGGACTGCTGGTTTCCGAGCAGCAGACCCCGGGCCACGCGAACTTCACCTACCGCGGGGTGGGGGACCCGCATGAAACCGGGTTCCTGCTGGCCATGAAGGACGGCATCCCGATCCTCTCCGACTGGTTCGGCTATTCCACCCTCTACTACACGCCGCCGCTGGAAGGGGTGGAACGGGTGGAACTGGTCCGCGGCGGGTCGTCGCTGCTTTACGGGCCGCAGCCGGGACCGGTGCTGAACTACGTGACGCCGATGCCTCCCCCGCAAAGAGAAGGGTGGGTCGCCTCCACGCGGCAGATGATGGGCTCCTACGGCCTGTACGGCACGCACAACACGCTGGGCGGGACGTCTGGACCCCTGGGCTTCCTGGGGTACTTCAACCACCGGCAGGCCAACGGCCCCCGCGAGAATTCCGACTTCCAGGTTTTCTACGGCGACGCCAAGACGGTGTGGCAGGCCGGCCCGCGGAGCCGGTGGACCCTGGACCTTTCCTCCTATTCCTCGGAGAGCGGGGAACCGGGCCGGCTCACGCAGGCGCAGTACGATGCCAACCGGGACCTGCCTCGCACGCCGAACGACCGGATCTGGGTGGAGCGCTACGTGCCGGCCCTGACGTTCGAGCATGAGCTTTCCGATCAAACGCTGGTCGCCGTGAAGTCCTGGGGCGGGTATCAGGACCGCTTCAGCCGGCGCCAGAGCGGAAGCGGCGCCAACCTGGACCGCCAGGAGTTCACCTTCTTCGGCACCGACGCCCGGCTGCGCCATCTCTGGAACGCCTGGGAGAATGACCACGCCTTCACCGGCGGCTTCGTGGCCTACACGTCGGACAGCCCCCGCTACCGGGAAGCCGGCGCCACGCCGCAATCCACCTCCGGGCTTCAGCGGTTCGGGATGGACCGAAGCACGGATTACGGCGCATTCTTCCTGGAAAACCTCTTCCGGTTCGGGCGGCTCGGCGTCATCCCAGCCTTCCGCTTGGAAGCCGTCGGCTTGGATGTGGCGGAGGAGTTCAACAGCGGCGTCAACCGGGCGCTCCAGAGCGATACCTTCTCGAACGTGGTCCCGCTGGGAGGGCTGGGGCTGACCTTCGAGGTCACGCCGAAAAATACCCTCTACGCCAACGCCTCCCAATCCTACAAGGCGCCGACCTACGACGACCTGATCAATCCAACCAGCGCGACGCAGCGCCCGCCGTCCAACCTAGACGAGTCAATGGTCTGGAATTTCGAGACGGGGATCCGCGGCACCCCGCTGCCGTGGCTGACCTACGACACCAGTTTCTTCTTCATCGACTATGACAATTACATCGAGACCCAAACCCTCGCCGGCGGAAACGTTGAGCGCTCCAACTCCGGCCGGGCCGAATACAAAGGCTGGGAGGGCTGGGCCGAGGCGGACCTGATCGGGCTGTGGGACGCGATGGCCGGGACCGACCGGGGCTCCCGCTGGGGAGAGCTGGCCCTGTCGGCCGGGATCTCCAAGTTGGACGCGGAGTTTGTCAGCGGCCCCAACAACGGCAGGGAACCGGCCTACGCCCCCTCCGCCACGGTGAAATCGGGGCTGACCTACCGGCTGCCGGGGCGAGCCAAGATCTCTCTGACGAACCAGTTCGTGGCCGACCATTTCTGGCAGGACTCCAACGCCGCCGGATCGGTCGGGACCGACAAGGTGGATTCCTACAAGGTGTGGGACCTGGCGGCCGAGCTGCAGGTTTATAAGGATACTGTGTCGGTTTTCTTCGGCGTGAATAACCTGTTCAACGAGCAGTACTACAGCCGCGTCCGCTCCGACGGAATCGAGCCGGCCTACGAACGCAACGTTTACGCGGGCATCACAATCCGAAATTAAACGGGAGGCATTCTCATGAATTGGAGTCCATGGCTTTTGGGTCTTTTCGCCGGGGGCACCATCGTGCTCGGGCTTCCGATCGCCAAGCTGGCGAAGGTCTCCCCGAAGGTGAAGGCCTTCCTGAACGCCCTCTCCACCGGGATCCTGATCTTCCTGCTGGTGGAGATCACCGGCCACCTGATCGAAGAGATCGAGGAGCTGGTGGAAGGGGCGGTGGTCAGCGGCACCGGCTTAGAACGCGCCTTCCGGTACGGCGGGTTGTTCGTCGTCGGCTTCTCTTTAGGATTGCTGGGCTTGGTTTGGTTCGAGCAGCGGTTCCTCGGCCATGCCAAGGATGAAACGGCGCCGGGCAAGCGGGCCAAACAGCTGGCGCTGATGATCGCGGTCGGCTTAGGGCTCCATAACCTGAGCGAGGGGCTGGCGATCGGGCAGGGGTACGCCGCAGGCGCCACGCAGCTGGCCTTGCTGCTGGCGATCGGGTTCGCGCTGCACAACGCCACCGAAGGGTTCGGCATCGCCGCGCCCCTCTCCGGGCACCGGGCCAGCTGGGGGTTCCTCGGCCTCTGCGCCCTCATCGCCGGCGGTCCCACGTTCCTGGGGGCCGCGCTGGGGAGCGCTTGGGTTGCCAAGCCGACGGAGATCTTCTGCCTGGCGCTGGCGGCGGGGACCATCCTCTACATCGTCGGGGAGCTGCTGCACCTGGGGCGGCAGCTTAAGGGAGAGGCGATCGTCTCGATCGGCTTGCTGGTCGGCTTCTTCGTCGCGATGGGAACCGATTTCACGCTCTCGGCCGCCATGAAAGCGAACCGCCAGGCCTCTGAAAGCGAAATCCACTTGTCGCGCGAGGAAGAGTGAAGTAGAATGAGCGTTTCCACAAAACTCCCATGCTGAAGACAAGCACGTATATGGTGAAGCACGATGACGTGCCGCGATCCTGGCACCTGGTGAACGCGGAAGGCCAGATTCTGGGCAGATTGGCCACGAAGATCGCCGGGCTCCTGCGGGGCAAGCACAAGCCCGTCTTCACACCCCATGTGGACTGCGGGGACGGGGTCATCGTGATCAACGCCCAAAAGGTTAAGGTGACTGGAACCAAGCTGGACACCAAAACCTACCAGTCTTACTCCGGCTATCCGGGCGGGCTCCGGCAGGAACCGCTGCGGCGGCTGCTGGACCGGAGACCCACCGAGGCGGTCCACCGGGCGGTGGTCGGCATGCT
>CAYJTM010000126.1:0-3135 GCA_964373055.1 uncultured Planctomycetia bacterium | reverse complement strand
CTACACCAGAATAGCAACGTATCGCTCCGGTCGATTCCAATACAGTAGTAATCTCTCGGGCTTTTTATCACGGGTCTCAAGAACTCCCGTTCAATGGTTCCTTCCCAGCCCGTACTGTTTCGGACGTGGACTAGTCCTTTTGGAGTTCGTTTTCCAGTTGGCTCCAGATAAAAGAATTCGTTCACACCTGTTGTGAAACCTCGTCGAACGTCGGCAACGTCCCCCAGCCGTACGAGCTTGCCCTTACCTTTTTCCAGGATCGTCCAATAGATATCCGGTGCCCGTAGATATTTCCCGCCCCACTTGTTGCCGATGTAGCGGGCCACTTTGATCAAGGGGCCCGAAGCTCCTTTGCGCTTCATGCTGGTGACATCTTCATCGTCTTCCTCTCCCAGTACATCGCAGCCATCCTCAAGCAGTTTTTTCTGGCTGACCGGGTAGACCCGGTATTCCGGCGTAACCCTGCGCTCGGCAGCCGCCTCGATTTCCTCGAACACGATTCCCGGTGGGGAGAACAGGTGCTCAAAGGGAACTTGGAACATGACGAACCGGGCCGTTTGATCCAGGCCCCACTCCCTATCATCGTCCGGTGACGAAAACAGGGCGATGACCGTGTTCACGTCCGCCTGCGCGAAGGAGCGCTTGACCTGGTTGTCCAGAACCAGCTTGACGTGGCAGTGTTTGAGCAGGAACTCCTGGAGATCGGCCCCGTAGCCCACGTCCAGCCAGGAGTTGGAGGTGATGAAGCAGAAGGAGCCCTTGGAGTTGAGCAGGGAGAGGCCGTGAAAGTAGAAGGAGATGTACAGGTCGCTTTTAGCATCCAGTTTGTGGCGTGGAGCTTCCGGATTCTGCCCGAAGAACTCGGGGAATTTGGCGTAGACAGACCGGGCCAATTTGGCCTTGTACGCCCGCTTGTTCTCCGGGTTCACTTTCTCAGGCGGCAGCCGGGGGTCTGCGATGCTTTCCTGTCTCACGTAGGGAGGATTTCCGATGACGATGTCGAATCCCTCCTTTTCGGACTCGAAGATCTCGACGAAAGCGATGTCCCACACAAAGGGAGCCGGCTGGCCGGGCCTCAGAGCCTCAGCAGCGTGGTCTATCCGATCCATCTCTCCCGCAAGGGATTCAATCTGACGCTTCCAGTCAGCGGTGAACAGCTCCGACTGACGTTCACTGCTCTCGACGGTCCCATCCAAGAGCATCTGTCGTTCCTTCGGGGCGGCGATCTTACGCCTCAGACTCTTGATTTCTTCTTCGACGGCCCGGTGTCTGGCTTCCAGAATGTCCCGGAACAGCCGGAGTTCTTCCTGCCTGGCCTCTTTGTCTGACCGGAACTGGCAGGTGGGGTCGTTGTTGTAGAATTTCAGCTTCTCAGCCTTGAGCTTGGTGATGCGGCTCTTGACGGGTGGAGGAATGTGACGCGATTCTCTCACATGACCCAAGTCAATCCCGCCCACCTCTTGAACCAAACTGTCCCCGCATCGAATCTTGAAGGTGAAATGGGGCAGAAGTGGTTCCGTCCGGACGTGCAGCTCCTCCCGGGTGAATTCGGCATCGACGATCAGGGCAAGCCACAGCCGGAGCTCGGCCACATGGCAGGCCCAATCCATCACGTCTACCCCGTAGAGGTTCTGGCCGATGATCCGCTTTTTACGTTTGTAGACGCTCTCCAGCTTCTTCTTAAGATGCTTGGCAGAGCGTGCCTGCAAGTCATCCAGGACGTGCAGCAGCCCAACGAGGAACGACCCTGAACCGCAGGCCGGATCAAGCACCGCTATCTCCTGGAGTTTCCTGTCGAGCTCCGGCCAGAGGCCCGTCTTCGCCAGCGCTTCGTCAGCCGGGTCCTTTTCGTCGGGTTCCAAAGCAAAGACGGCCTCATACAGGAGCCCTTTGTGTTTTTGACCCAGGTGGTTCGCCAAGTGATCCACCAGGGCCAGGCGGCACATCAGGTCGATCTCAGTGCGTGGCGTGTAGAAAATCCCGGCTGCCGAGCGCTTGTCCGGCGCCGTCTCCTCCACGTTGACGAGACTTTCGTAAACCTTCCCGATCATCTCCGGGTCAACCGCCACTTCCTGGTCAATGGGGCTGTCTTCGCTGATGGTGAAGTTATAGTGCTCCAGGAAGCCGAAGAGCTGGGTAAATAACTCGTCGGACACCGTGAAGGCGTGCTTCTGGTCCAGGTCGCTCTCCCGGAACAAGCCGCCGTTCAGGTAAGGAGCAAGGGCAAGGGCTTGCTGAATGGGCTTTTGGAATTGCCGGTGTCCGCCGTGGAACTTGTTGTTGAATGCCTCAAAGAAAAGTACCCTGAGCCACTGACTGAAGAAGGTGTCCTGTGGCTGACCGCTCTGGTGGTAGGCCGCCCAGAATGACCTGAGGAATTCGGTGTCGTCTGCAAGCCAGCGCTTCCGCTGGACGAAGTAGAGGAACATGATCCGGTTGATAAGTTGGAGGGCGTAGTCGTGAGACCAGGGCCGGTCTCTGGTTTGGCGGACAAGAGAGTCCTCAAGATCCGCGAAAACGCGCTTGTATTCTTTGTAGAACTGCTTGGTTACGGCTTCAACATCGAACGCCCCGTCATGGGCTTGCTGGATAGTCAGGGGGGGCGACTCCGAGCCTGTTAGTTGGAGAAGGGAGATGCGTTCTGCGGCGGTCCGAAGGCGTTCCTCGGGGGCAACGGTGATCCGGCGAAACAGGCGGCGTTTTTCACCCTTTTCGTCGTACTTGACGTTGAGGAAATGCCACCGATCCTGTGAGGAGTTGGAGAAGATGAACAGGGCATAGGGATGGTCCTTCAGGAGCTTGGTGACCAGAGGCCGCTCCTCGGTGAGCAACAGCCGTTCGGATACCAGACGTGTATAGATGATGTGAAAGTCCCCATCCTTCCCGCCCGATGCAAACAGAACCGGGTCCTCCGCCAGCGCTTTGGAAGCCATGTCGCTCCACCCCCGGGTGGACATGGGCCGGTTGACCCGTTCGTAGTTGAGTTCCGACCAGAACAGTCCCTTAAGCGGTTCCAATCCCTTGAGATTCCGAAGAACCTCCTGAACCGCCTGTTGGATATCCCGCTGCGGTTTCAGCGAAACGCCGTACGTCATGAATTACCTTTGATCCGGCTACGTATGGTACGCCGCTGGG
>CAYJTM010000125.1:0-3137 GCA_964373055.1 uncultured Planctomycetia bacterium | reverse complement strand
CGCTTCCAGCAGCTCTCCTGGGATTTCGGCCTCGACAAGATCATCACCTCCATCGCGGCCGGCAACCCGCCCGACGTCATCGAGCTGGGCACCGACTGGGTGCCGCAGTTTTCCTCCTCCGGCGTCTTGAGCGACCTCACCGCCGAGCTGGCCCCACTCAAGGAGCAGTTTCTCCTCTGGGACACCGTCACCTACAAGGACCGGTTGTACGGCATGCCTTGGCTGGCCGGCACCCGGATCCTGTTCTACAACCGGGAGTTGTTCGTCAAGGCAGGCCTCAACCCGGACAAGCCCCCGGCTACCTGGGAGGAGCTGCGGGAAGCAGCGAAGGCGGTGGACGAGCTGGGCCCCAACATCTACGGTATCGGCCTGCACGTCGGCGAACCCTATTCCCCCTGGCAGCAGTTCCTGCCGTTCGCCTGGGGTAACGGCGGCGATGCGCTGGACCCGGATTGGACCCGCTGCCTGCTGGACCAGCCTCCCACCGTGGAGGCCCTGAAATTCTACCGGTCGCTCAAGCCCTACGCCTTGGTGCAGCGGCAGGAGCAGGTGAACCAGCTCTTCGCCGAGGGGAGGATCGGCCTCCAGATCTCCGGCACCTGGAATTTCTCCGGCATCCCGCGCCTCAACCCCACGTTGAACTACGGTGTCGGCCTGCTCCCCCGGCCGGACCACCCGAAGGGGGTCCACGCCGCTTTCGCCGGCGGCCAGGTGCTGGTGATCCCCAAGAGGACCCGCCACCGCGCCGTGGCCCTCAAGCTGGTTCGCTTCCTGGCCGAGGAGGAGCAGGCGATGGCGATCGTGGAGGCGCAGCGCAACGTGATCCCGACGGTGGCCTCCGCCATCAACCATCCCTATTACCGGAACCGGCCGGAGCAGCGGGTGGTCTTCGAGCAGATCCGCACGGCGGTGGCCCCTCCCGGGCATCCCGGCTGGGGGCCGATGCAGGAGAAGATCACCCGGGCGATCGAGGAGGTGCTGCTGCAGGACAAGGAGCCGGAGCTTGCCCTGAAGGAGACGACCGCCGAGATCAACCGGATCATCCAGACGCCGGAGGTGAAGGGCCGCTTCAGCGACACGCTGGTCTTCGCCGGCGTCCTGGGGGCGCTGGCCGTGCTGGCCGTGGGCGCCCTCATCTGGCGCCGCCGCCGCGCCGGCCCCCGCGTCAGCCGCCCGTTTGGCCTGGCGGACACCCTCACCGGTTATCTGTTCATCGCACCGTGGCTCATCGTCTTCCTCGGCTTCAGCCTGATCCCCCTTCTGCATTCGTTCGTCTTAAGCTTCTCCCGCTATAACCTCTTGAGCTCCGAGATCTCCTTCGTCGGCCTGCGCAACTTCTGGGAGGTGCTGCGGGAGCCGGATTTCCTGCAGGCCCTCTGGAACACGCTGATCTTCGCGCTGGGCACGATCCCGCCGACGATGGCGCTGGCCCTCTTCGCGGCGGTGCTGATCAACACCCGCATCCCGTTCAAGCGGCTCTACCAGGCGGGGCTCTTCCTGCCGGTGGCCACCTCGGTGATCGTGATCTGCATGATCTTCTCCTACCTCTACGCGCAGGACGGGCTGGTGAACCGGGTGCTGGGATGGTTCCACCTGCCGGTGCCGGACCCCTCCTGGCTGCTGAACACGAAGTGGGCGCTGCCGGCCATCATGATGATGAACATCTGGTCCAGCTTCGGCTACTACATGATCCTTTTCCTGGCCGGCCTGCAGACGATCCCGTCGGAGCTGTACGAGGCGGCCTCCATTGACGGCGCCAACGACTGGCAGAAGTTCCGCTACATCACGGTGCCGCAGCTGATGCCGATCCTGCTGCTGGCCTCGGTGATCAACACGATCCGGGCGCTGCAGGTGTTTCCTGAAATCTTCGCCCTCACGCAGGGCGGGCCTCTGGGGGCCACCTCGACGGTGGTCTGGCACCTCTACAAGACCGGCTTCCAGCGGTTCGACATGGGCCACGCGTCGGCGATCGGCTACATCCTGTTCATGGTAACGATGATGCTCTCCTGGGTGCAGATCAAGGCCTTCCGCGTCGAGGAGAAACTGTGATGAGGGAGCGGTTCCTGATCACGCTGTCGGTGTCGATCCTCACGGTGATGCTGATCCTCACGCTCATGCCGCTCCTCCTCATGTTCTACACCTCGGTCAAGCCGACCGGCACCCTGTTCGAGCGCAAGGAGGAGGTGCTGGTGGCCGACTTCGAGGTGGGGGAGATGAACTCGATCGGCGGCCCGATCCAGGTGGAGGCGGAAGGGACCTCGAAAACGGAGATGGCCTTCCTGCCGCCGCAGAGCTCCCCCAAGCAGAGCCGCGTCATGCAGATCCATTTCGAGAAGGGGGATGGCCTGGCCCGCTGGAAGACCCGCGTCGGGCAGGACATGCGGAAGTTCTCCGCGCTGGAGTTCAAGATCCGGGGCGAGCAGGGGGGCGAGAACTTCACGGTGGACCTGGTGGACGTCAAGGGCCGCCGGGCCTCGCTGGGCTTAGAGGAGATCCGGCGGGGCGGGCTGACCACCCGATGGGAGACGGTTCGGATCCCGATGGAGATGTTCCGGCTGGAATCCCTCACGCCGGGCCTCTCCGAGCGCAACGCCGAGGAGCTGGTCTTAAGCTTCAACGAAGGGGCCGGCCTCCTTTACCTCGACGACGTCAAGTTCATCTTCCGCCGGTGGACCCTCAACAACTACTGGGACGTGCTGATCAGCGGCCCGTTCGGCCGCTACGCGGCCAACTCGATGGGGATCGCGCTGTTCATCACCTTCACGAACCTGCTGTTCGCCACGATGGTCGGCTACGCCTTCGCGCGGAGGGATTTCCCGTTCAAGCGGCTCTTCTTCTTCATGATCATCGGCTCGATCGCGATCCCGCCGCAGGTGCTGATGGTGCCGGTCTTCATCATGATGAAGCATTTGGGCTGGCTCAACACCTACTGGGCCCTCACGATCCCCAACATCGTGCTGCCGTTCGACATTTTCCTGATGCGCCAGTACATCTCCAAGCTGCCGCCGGCCATCGAGGAGGCGGCCCGCATGGACGGCGCCTCCGAGTTCCAGATCTTCTGGCGCGTCATCGTGCCCCTCTGCCAGCCGGCGCTGGCGGTGGTCGGCATCAACACCTTCATGGGCTCCTGGAACACC
>CAYJTM010000124.1:0-3154 GCA_964373055.1 uncultured Planctomycetia bacterium | reverse complement strand
CGACTTTGATCATGGGCACGGTGCTCGTGGCGCTGGCGGAGATCACGCCGAAGGTTTTCGCGATCCGCCACGCGGACCGTTTGGCCCTCCTGCTGGCCCCGGCGGTGGCGCTTCTGCTGCAAGTGGTTGGCCCGGCGACGCGGATCTTCACGATGTTCAGCAACGGCCTGCTCCGGTTGTTCGGCGTGGAGCTCAAGTCCCGCTCCCCGCTGGTCACCGAGGAGGAGATCAAGATCATGATCGAGGTGGGGAAGGAGCACGGCGTCCTCTCGGCGGAGGAGCGGACCCTGCTGCATCGGATCTTCGAGTTCGGGGACTTGAAGGTGGAAGATGTGATGATCCCCCTGGAGCAGATGGTGGCGGTGCACGACAAGGCCAGTCATGATGAAGTGCTCACCCTGCTGACCGAGAAAGGGCACTCCCGGATCCCGGTCTACCACGATTCGCCCGACCGGATCGTGGGGATCATCTACGCGCAGGAGATCCTGCACATCTGGCGGGAGGGGTGGCTGATCGTTCTGCAGGACCTGATCCACCCGCCGTTCGAGGTCAAGCCGGAGAGCCGGGTGATCGACCTGCTGCGGGAGTTCCAGCGAAAGCACCTGCAGATCGCCATCGTGGTGGACGGGGAGGGCAAGGCCCTTGGGCTGGCCACGCTGGAGGACCTGTTCGAGGAGATCGTCGGTGAGATTCACCCCGAGAACGCCTGACCGCCGGAGTTGACAGGGTTCGGCGGGGCGTGATAGTGTTTCGGTAAACATTGGAGGCAACGGACTCATGGAAGCTTATTGCGTCAAGTGCAAGGCCTCGAAAGAGATGAAGGACGCCCAGCAGGTCCAGATGAAGAACGGGCGGCCCGCCATGAAGGGCAAGTGCCCGGATTGCGGAACGGGGATGTACCGGATCCTTAAACCGTCATAAGAGACAAGTTCTGACTCCGCGTACCAGCCGGCAAGTCGCTCTTGCCATGGCTCAAGCGGCCTTGAACGCGAAGGCCGAAGAGTTGGTCCTTCTCGATCTGCGAAAGCTTTCCTTCAGTTTTGATTTCTTCCTGATCTGCAGCGCCGGCTCCGACCGGCGGCTCCAGACCGTGGTGGAGGAGATGCAGGAGGCGTTTTCCGGAAACGGCGTCCGCGCCCCGCGCAAGGAAGGCCGGCCGGAAGGAGGATGGATGCTGGTTGATTTCGGATCGGTGGTGGGGCATGTCTTCTCTCCGGAGCAACGCCAGTTCTACCAGCTGGAACGCCTCTGGTCCGACGCGCCCCGCGTCCGTATTCCAAAAAATTAAGTTGCTGGAACCCATCCTTTCGGATCTCATCCGCCGCTCGCTGGAAGAGCTGGGCCTCACCGGCCCGGACTTGGGCGCCTCGGTGCTGGAGTTTCCCCGCAATGCCGCCCACGGTGACCTGGCCTGCTCGGTCGCGATGCAGTTGGCCTCCCGGTTCGCCAAGCCGCCGCTGGAACTGGCGCAAACGCTGACCGCCGACCTCAAGAAAAAACTGGCCTCCTCCGATTTGGCGGGCGCGGTGAGCTCCGTGGAGGTGAAACCCCCCGGGTTCATCAACTTTGTGCTCAGCGACCGGTTCCTGCAGGGCCTGCTGCGGGAGGTGCTTGGGGGGAGCGGCGATTATGGCCGAGGAGAGTACGGCAAGGGCCGCCGGGCGATGGTGGAGTTCGTGAGCGCCAACCCGACCGGGCCTCTCTCGGTCGCGCACGGCCGGCAGGCGGCCGTCGGCGACGCGCTGGCGAACCTGCTCGATTTCGCGGGCTACCGGGTCCACCGGGAATATTACTTGAACGATGAGGGAATGCAGATTGACCTGATCGGAACGTCGGTCCTGGTCCGCGCCAAGGAAGCGGCCGGGATTCCGGCGCAGCTTCCGGAGAACGGTTATAAAGGAACGTACGTCTTCGAGATGGGCAAGAAACTGCTGGAGGAAAAGGGCAAGCCGGCGCTCGAAGGTCCCAACGCTCAAGAAGAAGCCCGCCGGTTCGCCGTGCGGGAGTTGACCGGGGTGATCCGGGGGGAGCTGGATGCTTTCGGCATCCGGTTCGACGAGTGGTACCCCCAGAGTTCCCTGAATGACGAGGCCTACCTCCGGAAGACGCTGGACCTCCTGAAGGAGAAGGGCTACCTCTTCGAGTCGGAAGGGGCCTGGTGGCTCAAGTCCACCGCCTTCGGGGACGACAAGGACCGGGTGGTGATCCGCTCCGACGGCCGGCTCACCTACATCGCGGCCGACGTCGCCTACCACCGGAAGAAGTTCGAGCGGGGGTTCGAGCTGCTGGTCAACCTTTGGGGGCCGGACCATCACGGCTACATCGCCCGCCTCAAGGCGGCGGTGCAGGGGATGGGGTTCCCGGCGGAGGGCCTGCAGGTGCGGATCGTCCAGCTCTGCACCTTGAAGCGCGGCAGCGAGACGATCCCGATGTCCACGCGGGAGGGGCAGTTCATCACGCTGACGCAGGTGATGGAGGAGGTGGGGAAGGACGCGGCCCGCTTCTTCTTCCTGCTGCGGAAGATGGACGCCCCTCTGGAGTTCGATCTGGAGCTGGCCAAGAAGCACACGCTGGAGAATCCGGTCTACTACATCCAGTACGCCCACGCCCGGATCTGCAATGTGCTGGCAAAGGCAACATCGGTACCAGGTACCGAAACGGTACCTGGTACCGTTTCAGATCTGTCTCTGCTCAAAGCGCCGGAGGAGCTGCGCCTGCTCCGGTCCCTGCGCCGGTTCCCGGCGGTGATCGAGGCCTGCGCCCGCGGGCTGGAGCCGTTCATGCTGGTCTCCTACCTGCAGGAGCTGGCGGAGGGGCTGCACCGTTTTTACGACGCCCACCGGGTGATCGGCGCGGAGCGCGGTCTGGCCTCCGCCCGGCTGGACCTGCTGCGCGGCGTGCAGACGGTGCTCGCCGCCGGTCTCAAGCTGCTGGGGGTTTCCGCCCCCGACAAGATGTAAGTAGCCGGTCACTCTTCGACAGGCTCAGAGTGACCGGTCATGGTGAGCTTGTCGAACCATGACCGATACCCAATCCATTAAAATTTGTCGTGGTCAGACGCTGGATCCGCACGAGACGATGCGGGCGCTGGCGGCCCAGGGTTACCAGCGGGTCGCGAAGGTCAGCGACCCCGGCGAGATGACTCTGCGGGGCG
>CAYJTM010000123.1:0-3172 GCA_964373055.1 uncultured Planctomycetia bacterium | reverse complement strand
AAGCAAATCTTTTTGCGCAGCATCCAATCGCGGATCATGAAGAGGACCTCCGCGCTGGGCGGACCAGATAGCCGGAGTGAGTGGCATAGACCTCCCACTGCCCGCCTGGCCGTGCGGGAATATAAACGGAGTTCCCATAGACGGCATCCACGAATGGCAGGCGGCCGCCCCAGCGCTGCAGCCAGCGCCAGGGAGCGGTGGCGCCGCCGTTCAGGTCGTACGCGGTGCGGGGCTGGTTCATCTCCTCCTCTGCCGTTTCATAGCGGGAACTCAACCGGGTCAATTTGTGGCAGCTCTTGGCGCCGAGAAAGGTCAGCCACGGCTTCCATTTGAGGATCACGCCTCCGGCGGACCATTGGTCTCCCGACATCGGGAACTTCTCCCGGCGGCCGGGGACCCGCCCCTCCCTCTGGGTAATCTCGATCAGGTACCGGTAGCCGGTTCCTTCCGGCGCCGCCTCACAGCGGACCACTGCCACCATTTCCTCCTCCAAGAAAACGCGGAACGACCGCAGGCTCACCCAGAGCCCCGCGCCGGCGAAGACAGCCAGGAGGATTGTTACCCGGAGGAGGGTTCTCAAAGAAGGACCTGCTAAAAGAAGATCTGAGCCAGTTTCGCGACGCCCCAGCCGATGAAACCGCACACCGGGAAGGTCAGCACCCAGGCCAGCACGATGTCCCGGGTGACCCCCCAGCGGACCGCCGTGAAACGGCGGGTCGACCCCACGCCCATGATGGCGGTATTGATCGTGTGCGTCGTTGAGAGCGGGATCCCCAGGCGGCTGGCCATCTCGATCGTGAGCCCGGCGGCGGCCTCGGCCGCGAAGCCGTGCACCGGTTCCAGTTTGGTGAGCTTGAGCCCCATGGTCTTGATGATTTTCCACCCGCCGATTGAGGTGCCGATCCCCATCACGACCGCGCAGAGGAGCATGACCCAAAGTGGGACGTGGAACGTGGTGTGGATCCCGCCCAGCAGCAGCACCAAACAGAAGGCGCCGATGAACTTTTGCCCGTCGTTGGACCCGTGGGCAAACGCCATGAAAGCGGCTGAAAAAACCTGGGCCTTGCTGAAGAAGCGGCGGACCGAAGCGGGGCTTCGGGAAGCAAACGTCCGGTAGATGAGCGTCATGATCACCAGACCACCGCCGAAACCAAGAAACGTCGAGAAGGCGAGCCCGATCAGCACCTTCTGCCAACCGGCCCAGAGGAGCGCCGAGGGCCCGGCGGTTGCCAGCGCGGCGCCGCTTAAGCCCGCGATCAGGGCATGGCTTTCACTGGTCGGCAGGCCGCCCCGGTAATAGGTGAAGACGCTCCAGAGCACGATCCCCACCATGGCCGCGCCAACGGTGGTCAGGTTGATCACATCCGGCCGGACGATCCCCTTGCCGATGGTGGCCGCCACCGCCGTTCCGGAAAGCGCCCCCAGCACGTTGAAGACCGCGGCCATCCCGAGCGCCTGGAATGGGGACATGACCCGCGTGGAGACCACGGTGGCAATTGAGTTGGGAGCATCGGTCCAACCGTTCACAAACTCCGCGGCCAGCACCAGCAACAGCACGAACAGAACCGCCAGCGGGAGCTCATGCATTCTTGAGGAAGATCCCCTCGATCGCCACCGCCACGTCCTCGCACTTGTCGGTGGCTGTCTCCAGCATGTCGTAGAGGTCCCTCCACTTCATCACCTCCAGAGGATCCTCCTTCCGGTCGAACAGTTCGGCCACCGCCTCCCGGTGGATCCGGTCCCCCTCGTTCTCCAGCCGGTTCACTTCGATGCAGTGGACCAGGATGTCCGAATGGCGCAGGTTCCTCAGGCGCGGAACCATGCGGTGGAGCTCCTGAACCTGCCTCATGACTACTTCGGCCAAGGCCTTAAACGGCGGACGGGGCTCGCGGATCTTGTAAAGGATCATGTGCTCCGACGCCCCTTCGATGAAGTCAATGACGTCGTCGAGCGCCGTCGCCAGCTGATGGATGTCTTCCCGGTCGATCGGCGTGATGAACGTGCTGTTGAGCTTGGCCATGATTTCATGGGTCACCTGGTCCGCGTCGTGCTCGAGACGCTCCAGCTGTTTGGCCTTCTCGGCCAGCGACTGCGGGTTGGAGACCAGCTCGTGCAGCACGGTGCCCGACTTCAGCAGCAATTCGGCAAGCTGGTCGAAGAGGTCGAAAAACTTCTGTTCCTTGGGGATTAACCGAAACATGGTTAGGCCTCCGATTCTACCATTAACCTCCGAGATACGCTTCCCGCACCGCGGGGTTTTTCCGCAGGTCCGCCGCCGGCCCGTGCAGCGCAACGGAGCCGGTCTCCAGCACGTAAGCGGTCTGCGCCACCTGCAGCGCCTGGTAGGCGTTCTGCTCCACCAAGAGCAGCGTGATTCCCAGCTCGTGGATCTTCCGGATCAGGGCGAAGAGCTCCCCGACCAGCTTGGGGGCCAGCCCCAGCGACGGCTCGTCCAGCAGGAGCAGCTCCGGTTTCGCCATGAGGCCGCGCGCGAGCGCCAGCATCTGCTGCTCGCCGCCCGACAGGGTGCCCGCCAGTTGGGACACCCGCTTCTTCAGGACCGGGAACAGCTTCAGCACCCATTCCATGTCCTTCTCCATCTCGGCCCGGTCGGAACGGAGCGCCCCGCCGATGCCCAAGTTCTCCTTCACCGTCATGCGGGGGAAGAGGCGGCGCCCCTCCGGCACCTGGGTGATCCCGCGCGCGACCCGCTGCTCGGAGGGGAGGGTGTTGATCTCCTTGCCGGAGAAACGGATGCTCCCCTTCGAGGCCGGGACGATCCCGGAGATCGCCATCAGGGTGGTGCTCTTCCCCGCCCCGTTGGCGCCGATCAGGGCCACAATCTCGCCGCGCCGGACCTTGAGAGATATCCCCTTAAGAACTTCGATAGATCCGTAACGTACGTGAAGATCATTTACTGACAGCAGAATTTCAGAGGGTGTCATTGCGAGGAGCTCCGAAGGAGCGACGAAGCAATCTCGATCTTGAAACAAGATTGCTTCGCTTCGCTCGCAATGACGGAAGTTTCACGCCCTCGCTCCCAGATAGGCCTCAATCACGCGCGGGTCTTCCTGGACCGTTTTGGGGACCCCCTCGGCGATCTTGGCGCCGTAGTCGAGCACCACCACCCAGTCGGAGACCGGCATCACCACCTTCATGTCATGCTCGATCA
>CAYJTM010000122.1:0-3179 GCA_964373055.1 uncultured Planctomycetia bacterium | reverse complement strand
TGAGGGCCATCCGAAACCAAAGGTCGCCCCCCAGCCAGCGCAGCGGCGGCACCGAAGCCGCCAGGTCAAGCAGAGGCCGCAGCGCCGGATGGCGGAACACCACCCGCACCGTCTTCAGGGTGACGAGCGGATCTTTCCTGCCCTCCAGCCGCTTGTCCTGCGCCGCCCGCTCCCGCCAGGCCGCGTCCAGCCTCTGCGCGAGCGCCATTGCCTGGGACAGGTGCCCCGCCTTCCCGTCGCTGAAGACCAGGATCCGCCGCTCGGGGCTGGACTTCCAGCGGCGGTGGAACCAAAGCCATTGCGCCGGGAAGCGGCGGATGTATTTTTCCAGCACCTCCATGTAGGCGGCGACGCCGGTCCGGATCTTCTCTGCTTCGGTCCCCTTGGCCGGGACCTGCAGAGGTTCCTCGATGATCAGGCTGTGCAGCGCCCCCTGCTGCCGCGCCATGAAGACCGGAAGGATCGGGGCTCCGGTGCTGAGTGAAAGGTCGATCGTGCCCGGCGCCGTGGAGGCCAGCCGTCCGAAGAAAGGGGCGAAGACGCCGCTCCTGCCGCCGTCTTGATCGGCCAGGATGCCGATGATCCGGCCCTCCTTGAGTCCCTGGATCAGCTCCCTCACCGGGAACCCCTTTGTGACGACGCGGCATCCTTTCGATTCCCGGTACTCGGTCAGCAGCCGGTTGAGTTTCGGCCAGCCCTGCTCGCGGGCCAGCACCAGCGTGGGGTAACCGTACAGGGCGCCGGCGATGGGAATGAACTCCCAGTTGCCGAAATGGCCGGCGAGAAGGATCACCCCTTTCCCTCCGGAGAGCGCCTTCTCCAGCCGTTCCCGCGAGCCGGGCGCGAGCCCCACCCACTGGTCCACGTACTCCCGGTTGATCGCCGGGATCGCCGCCACTTCCATGAACATCCGGCCGAGGTTTTCGAACAGGCCCCGCTCCATCTGGTCGTACTCGGGCGGCGTGTAGTTGGAACCGAACGCGGCCCTCAGGTTGTCCCGCGCCACCACGCGGCGGCCCGGCAGCACGCAATAGAGCAGGAAACCCACGGCGGCCCCCACCCGGACGTTCCACTCCGGCGGGAGTTTTTGCGCGAGCGCGCTGGTCTTTTCAGCCAGCCAGAACAGTATGGATTCGGTGAAGAAGTTCGCTTTCATCCGGTTCAAACCTCGGTTTGATCTCGAGCACCCAAAACTCCGTTTCTTCCAGTTTCCGGCCGGCCGCTTCCCGGAAGATCTTCGGGATCCGGACGGCGTCCTTCTCGGTGGTCACCACGGTCCGGATCCCGTGCCGCTGGCACCGGCTGACCAGCCGGATCAGCTCGCCGGCCGTATACCGGTGATGGTCCCGGGCCCGGTGCCGGATCCCGATCGCCGCGCCCAGCGAAGCCACCGTCTCTTCGAACTGCTTGGGATCGCCGATCCCCGCCAGCGTGCAGACTTTGAGGTCTTTGAGATTTTTCAGCGGGACCTCTTTCCCATCCGGCCAGCGCCGCATTCGGTGCGGCTCGTAGGTCATGAAGAAGAGCGGCGCGCCGGGGTTGAGCTGCTTCATCTGGGCCCGCGCCCCCGCCGACGGCTTGCCCTTCAGCACGATCAGGTCGGCCCGGGCCGCGGCGGCCGGCGGTTCCCGAAGGTTCCCTAGCGGTATCAGGCGCCCGTTGCCAAACGGCGCCGCCGCGTCGGCGGTCAGGATTTCTAAATCTTTCTGCAGGCGCCACTGCTGGTAGCCGTCGTCGAGCAGCAGCAGGTCGGCGCCGTGCTCCCGGACCGCTTGCGTTCCCGTCACCACCCGGTCCGGCCCCACCAGCACCGGGATGGGTGAGAGCCGCTCCGCCATGAGCAGCGATTCGTCCTGGCCGTACCCGCGGGTCAGCACCGCCACCCGGCGCCCATGCGACTGAAGCGCCTGAGCCAGATGGATCACCAGCGGCGTCTTTCCGGTGCCGCCCCAGGTGAGGTTCCCGACGCTGACCACCTTGACCGGCAGCCGGTGCTTCCTCAGGATCCCGCGGCGGAACCCCCAGTGGATCACCCGCACGCCGGCCCCGTACATCTTCTCCGCCCCGGCCAGCGCCATCTCCGCCGCTTTCTTCCTCATCCTAAGATAAGACCTTCCCCCAGCGCAGCATGATCAGGTCTGCTGTCCGCTTCACCGCGCCCTGGTTTTCACGGAAGACCGCCATCGCGCGGGCGCCTAAGTCCCGTGCTCCCATCGGGTCCTGCAGCAGCCGGCCGGCCGCCTGTTCCATCTCTTCCGGCGTCCGGACCACCAGCATCCCCTTCGCCTGCCGCAGCGATTCCGCGATCGCCTGGAAATTCTCCAGGTGCGGTCCGGTCAGGATCGGGCGGCCGAGGGAGGCCGGCTCCACCAGGTTATGCCCGCCGCGCGGGACCAGCGACCCGCCGACGAAGACGAACTCGCTGATCCGATAGAAAGAGGCCAGCTCCCCGACCGTGTCGAGCAAAATAACGTCATCGCGAGGCCGTTGCGAGGCGAAGCCGAAGCAAACTCGGAGCCCCCTCGCTTCGCTCGGGGCAGGCTCCGGGGCCGTGGCGATCTCATCTTTAAAAACGAGATTGCTTCGTCGCTCCGCTCCTCGCAATGACGCCGAATTTGATGCATTGGCTATGCCTAACTCCGACCATCTCGCCGCTTTCAGCCCGGCCCGCCGCGCCTCCTGCTCCACCTCCGCGATCCGCTCCGGATGGCGCGGCGCCACCAGGAGCCGCAAGGCCGGATATCGTCCCTTCAATCGCCCATACACCTCAAAGATCATTCTCTCCTCGCCCGGATGGGTGGAACCGGCGGTCCAAAGCCGTTCCGCACCGTTCATCCCCAGCAGCCCCCGCAGATGCTCCGGTGGCGCTCCGCGGGGCGAGCCCGAGTCCAGGTCCCACTTCAGATTCCCGCCGACCGTCACGCGGTCCTTCGCCGCTCCCAAAGCGGCGAAGCGCCTCGCGTCCTGCGGGCTCTGCGTGATAAACAGGCCGACCGGCTCCAGCGCCATGCGCATCAGCGGCCGGACCCAGAGGTACCGCCTGTACGCCCGCGGGGAGATCCGCCCATTCACCACGGCGACCGGAACCCCGGCCCGGCCAAGCTGGTGGAACAGCACCGGCCAAAGCTCCGTCTCAAAGGAGAGGAACAGCGACGGCCGGATCGCTTTAAGGGCCCGCT
>CAYJTM010000121.1:0-3194 GCA_964373055.1 uncultured Planctomycetia bacterium | reverse complement strand
CTTCGTTGCCGCTCTCGGTCGTCATCCTCACGAAAAACGAGGAGAAGCGGCTCCCTGACTGCATTGAGTCGGTCCGCTTCGCGGATGAGATCCTGGTGATCGATGACGAATCCACCGACCGGACCGAAGCCGTGGCCCTGCAGCGCGGCGCCAAGGTGCTCCACCGGAAGATGGACCTGGAAGGGAAGCACCGGAACTGGGCCGCCCAGCAGGCGAAGCACGAATGGATCCTGAGCATCGATGCCGACGAGCGGGTGACGCCGGAGCTCTCCGCCGAGATCCAGGCCCTGTTTAAGCGGACGCCGGAGTTCCAGATCTACTCCATCCCGCGGCGGAACTTCATCGGAAAGCGCTGGCTGCGGCATGGCGGGTGGTACCCAAGCCCGCAGGTGAAGCTATACAAGCGGAGCGCCTTTCGGTGGGAGGAGACGACCGTCCATTGCCGCGCCATCTCCGAAGAGCCTTGGGGCGGCCTCAAGGGGGACCTCCTCCATTATTCCTACCGGGACCTGGGCGACTTCATCGGTAAGCTCAACCGCCAAACCACGCTGGAGGCGGACAAATGGGTCCGGGACGGCCGGAAGATGACCCGCGGCAAAGCACTCTGGCGAACGCTGGACCGGTTTTACCGGGCCTACTTCGGGAAGAAGGGGTACAAGGACGGCTGGATTGGATTCGCGGCGGCCTGCTTAAGCGGCCTCTACCAGCTCGTCAGCTACGCGAAGTATTGGGAGGCTGCGTCATTGCGAGGAGCACAGCGACGAAGCAATCTCGTTTTTAAAGACGAGATCGCCACGGCCCCGGAGCCTGCCCCGAGCGAAGCGAGGGGGCTCCGAGTTTGCTTCGGCTTCGCCTCGCAACGGCCTCGCGATGACGCCTGTCACAGGACTGAGTCGCTGGCCGTCGTGCTGATGACGAAGAACGAGGAAAAGCGCCTCCCCCATTGCCTGGACCAGGTGAAGGGCTGGGCCGATGAGATCGTCGTGATTGACGACGAATCCACCGACCGGACTGTGGAGATCGCCCGCGGCTACACGCCGAAGGTCTTCACGCAGCGCTCGAACGACAACCATGACCGGCAGTGGAACCTTGGCAGCGAGAAGGCCTCCAGCGAGTGGATCCTGCACATTGACGCCGACGAGATCGTGACGCCGGCGTTGAAGTCGGCGATCGACCGGCAGCTGGCCCAGCCCAACGGCGCCAACGCCTACGACCTGATGCGGCTAAACTTCTTCCTCGGCCGCCCGATGCGGCACGGTGGGTGGCGGCACAAGCACCGGATCCTCTTCCGGCGAGCCAAGGCCCGCTGCGTCGGGCAGGGGATCCACGTCAAGCTGCAGGTGGACGGTAAGATCGGTTTCCTGGACGCCGAAATTAAACATTACCCGTTCCAGAGCTTAAGCCAGTTCATCGACCGGCAGAACCATTACACCAACGTCGAGGCGGAGGTACTGCTCAAGGAGAAGGGCAAGCTCCCCTGGAAGGAAGTCCGGCGGCAGATGACCTGGCGCCCGGCCAAGCTGTTCTGGAAGATGTACGTGAAACAAGCCGGTTACCGGGACGGCTCAACGGGGTTCTTCTTCGCCGCGCTGTTCGCCCATTTTCATCACGCCCTCTGGGCCAAATACTGGGAAAGGGCCGAGTCCTCATGACCGACAAAAATTCCGCCATCGTCCCGCTGCCCGCCCCGTTCAACGACGAGCGGGGGACCCTCCAGAACCTGGTGGATACCGCGCTGGGGAGCGCTCTGGTGATCCTCTCCAAGAAGGGGGCCGTCCGGGCCAACCATTACCACAAGAGCGATTTCCACTACTCCTGGCTGCAGTCCGGGAAGATGATCTACGCCCACCGGCCGGTGGGGAGCGAGGAAACCCCCGAGCAGTGGGTGATCGGGCCGGGGCAGCTGTTTTACACGCCGCCGATGCACGAGCATGTGATGCGGTTCCTGGAAGACTCCGTGCTGTTCGTCGTGGCCCGCAACAGCCGCACCTCGGCCGACTACGAGTCGGACACGATCCGGATCACCCCGCTGGTGCTTAAAACGGAATAATGCCGGAACCCGCATCCTCCTCCCGGCGGAAGGACTGCCGGCTTTGCGGCGGCAGCCGGCTGCGGAAGGTCCTTTCCCTCGCCAAGACCCCGCTGGCGAACGCCTTCGTTCCGGAATCGGAGAAATCCACGCCGCAGCCCCTCTTCCCGCTGGACTTGCATCTCTGCATGGACTGCGGCCACCTGCAGCTGCTGGAGATCGTAAAGCCGGAGGTTCTCTTCCGGGACTACGTCTATGTTTCAGGAACAAGCCCGGTCTTCATCCAACACTTCAAGGAATACGCGCAGGAGGCGATCCGGAGTGCCGGCTTGAAGCCCGGCGACTCGGTGCTGGACATCGGCAGCAACGACGGCACCCTGCTCGGCTTCTTCAAGGAGCGGGGGATGAAGGTGCTGGGAATCGACCCGGCCCAGAAGATCGCCGGGGAGGCCCGCCGGAAAGGGATCCCGACGCTGGCGGAGTTCTTCACGCCGGCGCTGGCCGACGTGCTGCGGGGGGAAGGGTGGCAGCCGGCCCTGATCACCGCCAACAACGTCTTCGCCCACGCCGACGACCTGGCCGGCATCACCGAGGGGGTGCGCCGCCTGCTCCGGCCCGGCGGCGTTTTCATGTTCGAGGTCTCCTACCTGCTGGATGTCTTCGAAAAGGGGCTCTTCGACACGATCTACCACGAGCACCTGAGCTATCACGCGGTCAAACCGCTGGTCCCCTTCTTCGAGAGGCACGGCCTACGGCTGACCGGCGCCCAGCGGGTGGAGAGCCACGGCGGCTCCCTGCGGGGGATCGTCCGCAAATCGTCATTTCGAGGCGAAACCGAGAAATCTCGTTTTAAGACCCAGATTTCTCCTCGCTCCGCTCGTCGAAATGACCCTCTCGCGAGTGTCGGGCAGCGGATCGCCGAAGAGGAAAAGGCCGGGCTGTTCCGCCCGGAATGCTACGAGGCCTTCTCCCGGAAGATCACCGAGCGGGGCAAAGCGCTCAAAGATCTGCTGCTGAAGTTAAAGAAGGATGGGAAGCGGATCGTCGGGTTCGGGGCGCCCGCCAAGGCCACCACGCTCCTGTACCATTTCGGGCTGGGCCCGGAGCTGTTGGAGGCGGTCATTGACGACAGCCCCTGGAAGCAGGGGCTCTTCACGCCGGGCCA